>NZ_CP101323.1:3300000-3544915 GCF_024300825.1 Natronomonas gomsonensis
TGATGAATCGGTCGACACCGACGATTCCGCGGACCGCGACCAGAACGTTCTCGAGCGGCCTCGTCGCGTTCGGAATGAGGGTCGCGAGACAGTCGTGTTCGTCCGTCATCCGGTCGATTGTCGCCTGTCCGTCGTGGGTAAACACGACCCGTGATTCGACTGTCGCTCCCGCGTGTTCGAGTATCGCCGTGAAATCCTCGAGACGGCGAATGGCCTGGTCTTCGAACTGCTGGCGCGCCTGGTCGGTGGCGGTCTGTTCCGGCACGACGTGGTAGCCGAGCAGGACGACGTGGGCGTTCGTCAGGAGTTCGGGAACGCCCTCCGGAATCGATTCCCCTTCGAGAACGCTGACCGGGAGCAGGATGGTTGGTCTGTCTTCCATTGTCTGAACGCCCCGTCGAATCCGATGGGACTGACTTAGATGTCAGATGCGCTCCGGTGATAAAGCCAGCGTGCGTTCGGTCGCGCCTCGGGGCCGTTCGCTCTCGTCGTCTCTCAGGGCAGTTTGAGGTATCCGTTGCCGTGCCACTGCAATCGCGTCACTTCGGCGACCCCGGAGTCGACGGTTTCGACGCCCTCTGCCAGCTCCTCCGTCGAAACACCGAGTCGCTCCAGCGAGTTGGAACAGGCGAGAATCCGGACGCCGGAATCGGCGAGTCGGGAGAGGCGGTCGGCGTCCGGTTCGTCCGCCTGCAGGAATCGGGTCGCGTCGCCGTTGACGACGATGGTTATCAGATTCGGTTCGATTGGCACGCTCTCGTCGCTGTGGAGGTTCGTGACGTTTCGGAGCGCCTGCTGCCAGTCGTTGGCGTCGGGACTCGTGATGTGGACGACGACGCCATCGATGTGGCCGCTCATGGCCGTGTTTCGTTCGACTGGGGGATAAAGTCCGCCCCGGTTCGACCGCCGACGCTCACCTACAGTTCGCCTTTCGTGCTCGGCGTGTCGCTGCGGCGCTCGTCGATTCGCATCGCATCGTCGAGCGTCCGCGCGAGGGCCTTGAACAGTGCCTCGATTTCGTGGTGGGCGTTCTCTCCCGACACCGACGCATGCAGCGTCAGGCCGGCGTTCAGCGCCAGCGACTCGACGAAGTGCCGCGCCATGTCGCTGGTAAAATCGCCAACCGAAGGCTGGCTGAACTCCCCGTCGAAGTAGAACCGCGGCCGCCCCGACACGTCGATGACGACCTCGGCGACGGCCTCGTCGAGCGGCACCTTCCGGTCGGCGTAGCGGACGATGCCGCGTTTGTCGCCCAGCGCCTCCTCGAAGGCCGCACCGAGGGTGATGGCCACGTCCTCGACGGTGTGGTGGTCGTCGATAGCGAGGTCGCCGTCACACCGGACGGTTACATCGAAGAGGCCGTGTTTCGCCAACGCCTCCAGCATGTGGTCGAAGAATCCGACGCCGGTTTCGACGGTGGCGTCGCCGTCGCCGTCGAGGTCCAGCGTCACCTCGATGTCCGTTTCGGCGGTTTCGCGGGTTCGTGCTGCCGTCCGGTCTGTCATGTGCGGTAGTTCTCGCGCTTGCTTAAGGTGATTGCGGCGACGTGATTTTTATATATGGATGCCGAACTGTCAGTATGCTCGAACTGCTCGGATTGGCGTGGTCGGCGTGGAAACTCAGCGTCAAGCGGGTGGGGCCACTCGGCGCGGCGGTGGTCGCGCTCCTCGTGGTCGTCGGGTTCGTCTTCCTTCGTGATTACCTCGTCGAGAACTACCCCCGTCTCGGAAAGGCCGTCGACGACGCGGTGTAGGGGGTGTGTTGGCGTCGAACCGCCGTCGTCGTGCGGATGCGTGACGGCTGTCTGACTGAACGTTTTGACCCCTCGGCGACAACGTCGGGCGTTGTATGAGCGCGCGAAACCTGCTCCCCGTCGCCGCGGCGCTGGCCGAACCCGTCGCGCCACAGCTCCCGGCGACGACCAAAGCGGGACTGCTCGCACGCGCGGCGGCGCTGTACCGTCGGGTTCGGGCGAGGGTTCGCCGATAGGACGGCGTCCGCCCCGGCGACCAGCGACGGCGCCTACACCGACTCCATCGCTTCTTCGAGCGTGAACCGACCCTCGTAGAGCGCTGTTCCGACGACGACCGCCGCTGCACCGGCATCCTTCAGCGCACGCACGTCCTCAAGCGTCGAGACGCCGCCGCTGGCGACGACAGGGATGTCGACCGCGTCGACGACCGCCTCGACCGGTTCACGTCGGATTCCCTCCAGTTGCCCCTCGACGTCCACGTCGGTAAAGAGGATGGTACCGGCGCCCTCGTCCTCGTAGCGCGCGGCGGCTTCGGCCGGGTCCAACCCCGTCCCCTCGGTCCATCCCGAGACGACGACCTCGCCGTCTTTCGCGTCGAGGCTCACCATCACGCTGCCGGGGAAGTCCTCGCTTATGGCGCCGACGATGGCGGGGTTCTCGACGGCCGCGGTCCCGAGGATGACGCGGTCGACGCCCAACTCTAGGAGCGAACAGGCGTCGTGGGCGGTCCGGATACCGCCGCCCAACTGGACGTCTACGTCGACGGCGTCGAGAATCGCCTCGACCGCGGGGGCGTTCTCGCGGTCGCCCTCGAAGGCACCGTCGAGGTCGACGAGATGCAGCGTCTCCGCGCCGGCGTCGACCCACCGCTCGGCCGCCTCGACGGGGTCGCCGTAGGTCCTGCCGGTGCCGCGTTCGCCACCGACCAACTGGACGACCTGTCCGTCCTGCATGTCGACCGCAGGGATGATCTCGAACTCCGGAAACATACGTCTTCAACCGGTGGGGGCGGCCAAAAACCTGCCCGTTGGAACGCGAGCGTGGCGCTTATTTGTCGACCAATCCACCAATCCCGTATGGAAGCGTTGCTCGTCGTGGGCCTCCTCGTTGCGGTCTTCGTCGGCTACAACATCGGTGGTGCGAACACCGCCCCCGCGTTCGGACCTGCCGTCGGTGCCGATATCATCCCGAAGGCCGGTGCCGGACTGTTGATGACGGTGTTTTTCTTCGTCGGCGGCTGGACGCTCGGCCGTGAGGTCGTCGAGACGCTGGGCGGGGAAATCGTCCCTGCCGAACTGTTCACGACGCAGGCGAGCATCATCGTCCTCTTTTTCATCGGTCTGGCGCTGTTCATCTCGAACTTCTTCGGCGTCCCCGCCTCGACGTCGATGACCGCCGTCGGCTCCATTGCGGGACTCGGACTGGCGACCGGCAACCTCAACTGGGTCGTGATGGGCCAAATCGTCAGCTGGTGGGTCGTCGCCCCCATCGTCGCCTTCTGGGTCAGCGGCGTCATCGGCCGGTACCTCTATCCGTACCTCAACCAGTGGGTCGCCATCGCGGGCACGGAGGGCGGTCCGTTCCGAATCGAGCGTTCGGGCCGGATACCGACGGTTCGCCTCGCCGAGGGGACGACTCGCCGTGAACTCACAGGCACGCTGCTTCTCGTCGCAATCGGCTGTTTCATGGCGTTTTCCAGCGGGGCATCGAACGTCGCCAACGCCGTGGGTCCGCTGTTCGGCAGCGGCGCGATAACGATGAACGTCGGCATCCTGCTGGCGTCGGCCGCCGTCGGTCTCGGCGCGTTCACCATCGCCCGCCGGACGCTCGATACGATGGGCAACGACCTCACCCAACTTCCGCTGACCGCCGCCATCGTCGTCGCCGTCGTCTCCTCGACGCTGACGGCGGGGCTCGCCGCAATCGGCGTTCCCGCCAGTTTCGTCATCATCGCGACGATGTCCATCGTCGGTCTCGGGTGGGGTCGTGCGACGCGGACGACGACCGCTCGCGATGCGGTTCGCGGCGAGGGGGAGGGAGCGAACGTTTCCGTCGGGGCGCTGGCGGCCGACGACGCTGCGACCGTCGGAAGCACCGACACGGACGGCGCTTCGGCACGACCGATGGGCGAGGAAAGTCCCGAAGACATCCCCGCGGCATCGGACCTGTTCGACCCGGAGACGACGGGTCGTGTCATTCTGATGCAGAACGTCGTCCCCGCGGTCGCCACTATCGGGGCGTTTCTCGTATTCCGGTTCACGCTCGTGGCATGATGGGAAATATTGGCAAAGAAAAGTGAACGAACGGTCGAGTTACGTCGGAACCCCGTCTCCTAACAGCAACCTTCAACACAGAGGCGCGTGAACTCACTCAGTGATGCCCACGGTAGAATACCTCAATTACGAAGTGCTGGACGACCACGGCTGGGACATCGACGACGACGGCCTCTTCGATGAGGCCGCCGACGCCGGCCTCGACGACGAGGACTACGGCACGCTCGATGTCGCGGAGGGTGAGTACATCCTCGAATCCGCCGAGGCGCAGGGCTTCGACTGGCCCTTCTCCTGCCGCGCCGGTGCGTGTGCGAACTGCGCGGCCATCGTCAAGGAGGGCGAAATCGACATGGACATGCAGCAGATCCTCTCCGACGAGGAAGTCGAAGAGAAGGGCGTTCGCCTGACCTGTATCGGCAGCCCCGCTGCCGATACGGTCAAAATCGTTTACAACGCCAAACACCTCGACTACCTGCAGAACCGCGTCATCTAAGCCGCGCGTGTCCTGTCTTGGGACACCGTTTGCGTATCGTGTAGCGCCGCGCTCGCCGGCTGACGGCGCGCGTGTCGTTTTTCCTTTCGACCGGCAAAACGACCCGTTTATCCCGGGTTTGGAAGGCGAGACTAGTCCGTCGACTCCGTATCGAAGTCCTCCTTCGACAGGCGCTCGGCGTTCCGTTCGTAGCGTTCGAACGTCGTTTCGCCCCACTCACGAAACGCGGTGTTCGACGACTGCACAAGCGCCCGCGGAATCCCCTCGCCGTCTGCGACGCCGATTTCGATTCGTTCGTCGTCCGGTAATCCGAGGTAAAACGGGAGCGAGCCGTCGGCGATGGCCGCCTCGAATCGGCCGGTAGCGAGCTTTTCGCGGAACAGTTCGGCGAACGGTTCCTCCCTTATGTGGTCGGCACACGCCGGTCCGAGGACGATGCTCGCGGTGAACGCCCCGTTCGTGATTCGGTCGTGGACGAGTTCCGTTCCGTCGAGTTCGATTGCGGGCAGGAATCCCCGGAACCGGTCTGCGGTCCGTATCGTCTCGGTTTGGGTCTGTGCCGGTGCGTACGGTTCCGCTGCCGTCGACACTGTCAGTTCGGCGTCGGCGAGCCACTCCGGCTCGATATCGAACGACGACGGCGGGACGTGTTCCAACAGCGGCGCGAACTCCTCGGTGAGCCGGAGGGTCTCCGAGAGTCGAGTGAACTCCGTCGCCACGAGCTCACCGGCCGCGGTCACCTGGTAGCCGTCCTCGGTCGATTCGACCCAACCACGGCTCAGGAGCCCTTCGAGCGTCCGCCGAACCGTCGCACGGGAGGCGTCGACGGACGCACGAACGTTCCGACGGCTCATCGCGTCCGGTCCACGCAGGAGGTTCAGTATCCGCAGGCGGTGCCGCGACCCGGCGAGGAAGTCGATATCCGACACGACGGGGGCGTCACCGAGTTGGGCTGGCTCGTTCGCACGTCGTTCGTCACCCATTGCTAGACGGCTACCGCCCGGAACCATTTGAAGGTCCGCGTGGGCATCGGACGCTGAGACTTCGCTGTGTCGTTTTGTGGTCCCACCGCGTTCCGCTACGAGTTGGCTTCCAGCGCCGCCAAGAGCGTCGCGGTCTCGACGACGGTCGCGAACTCCTCGGAGAGTTGTGCGAGGGCGAGTCGGTGGTTCTGCTCGGCGGCGTATCGAGTGCCGTCGAACTCGCGGTCGAAGGTGACGGAGGCGTCGCTGACGAGATACACTTCGAAGCCGAGGTTCTCGGCCATGCGGGTCGTCGTCGACACGCAGTGGTCGGTGGTGAAGCCGGCGACGACGAGCCGTTCGACGCCCGCATCGCGCAGTCGACGTTCGAGGTCGGTTCCGATGAAGGCGCTGTTGACCCGCTTTTCGACGACGGCTTCGTCGCCTCGGGGTTCGGCTTCGGGCTTGAACTCGTTTCCGGGGCGGCCCGGACGCAGCGGCGAATCCCGTTCCGTCGAGTCGTGTTTGACGTGATAGATGGGGCGGCCGCTCTCGCGCCACTCGCCCAACAGCTCCGCGATGTGGCGCTCCGCATCGGGGTTGTTCCGCTCGCCCCAGCGGTCGTCGTCGAACCCCCGCTGTACGTCGACGAGCACGAGCGCGGCGGCGTCCAGATTCAACGTCTCGTAGTCCCGAAACGGCATAACCCTGTTCGGTCCCCGATAGTGAACCCCAGGGGATATACTTTCCCTATCGAGCGTATTCTGTGGGCAATATAGTGAACGAACGTCCGAAAAGACGGCCCAAATACACAACGAACGGAATTCAAACTCGGCTGACGAAGAGTGCTTGCGTTTAAGAGGGATGTGGACACACTCCCCTACGTGTCGTCGCTGCTCTTCGATTTCGCGACCGGGCCCGACATCATCCGACTGCTGGCCGTTCCGGTGTTCGGGTGGGCCGCCTACCGCGACATCGAAACCAGACGGGTACCCAACCGGACGTGGCTTCCCCTCGCCGTCGCCGGCCTCCTCGCGCTGGCGTGGGACGCGTGGCTCGTGGCCGACGCCGCCGCCTTCGAACAGCGACGCTTCGCGGTACAGGTCGTCCTCTCGGTCGGCCTCGTCGCGCCGCTGGGGTACATCTTCTGGCGACTGGGTGGCTTCGGCGGCGCCGACGCCAAGGCCATCATGACGCTCGCGTTGCTGTTGCCCGTCTACCCGGCGTTTTTCGTCGGGACGGGCGTGTATCCGCCGTCCGGAAACCAACCGCCACTCGGCGTCTTCTCGCTGAGCATCCTCTCGAACACCGTTCTCGTCGGTCTCGCCTATCCGTTCTTCCTCGCGGGCGTGAACGCGCTCCGAGGCGCGTTCACGCCCGCGATGTTCATCGGCCGTGCCGTCGCCGTCGACGACATCCTCTCGGAGTACGGCCGTCTGCTCGAAACGACCGAAGGATTCACTCGGCAGGGACTCGATATCGACGCGCTCCGGATGTATCTCCGCTGGCGGGGCGTCTCCTTCGAGGCGGTTCGGGCGAACCCCGACCGGTATCGGCACCCGCTTCCGACCGAACGCAACGACCCCGGCGACGGCTCCATCCAGTCCGACGAGCGCGCGTTGACCGACGGCGGGAGCGTCGCCGACGGACTCGATTCTTCCGAGGCGGCGATTCGACCCTTCGACGCGTGGGGTGCCGAGCGGTTCCTCGAAGAACACAGCGCCTACGGGACGACGCCCGAGGAACTCCGGGAAGGGTTGGAAGTGCTCACCGAACCGGACCGGCAGTCGGTCTGGATTACCCCCGGTGTCCCGTTTATCGTCCCGATGTTCGTCGGCTTGCTGCTGGCGCTCACCTTCGGCGATTTGCTGTTCGTCCTCCTCGGGCTCTTCGGGGCGGCGTAGGCGTCGGGCTTAAGCCCTCGCAGGCGAACTCTCTGCCGTGATTGTCGTCGCCACGGACGATTTCGAGGTGTACCACGGCGTCGTCGGCGAGCTCCGTGACCGCGGCGTCAAGTTCACCACGCTAGAACCCGGCGAGTCGCTTCCGAAGGGGGCTCGCGTCGCCATCGTCGGCCCCGAGGACGAACACCCCGACGTGGAGACGGTTCGGGCGACGCCGGACGACCCTCGCCGTGCGGTCGACGCCGCCCTCGCGATTCTCCGTGGCGACGGCGGCCGAACCGTCGTCGGCATCGACCCCGGTGACCATCCGGGCATCGCCGTTCTCTCGGGGGAGACCGTCGTCGCCGCCTTTCAGGTGCCGGCCGACGAGGCCGCGGCGGCCGTCGCCGAGGAAGTCGCCGACGCCCCCGACCCGCTGGTCCGAATCGGTGACGGCGCGCGATTGCAGGGTGCGAAAATCATCGAGGCTCTCGACGGCGTACCGGTCGAACTCGTCGATGAAACGGGGACGACGCCGTATCTCGGGACCGGTGCACGCGGCATGGGCGACGTGCTGGCTGCGGTCAACATCGCCCGACTCGACGGCGAGCGAATCGAGAGTCGGGACATCGAACCGACGGCCGGCGAGATTCAACGCATCAAGAACCGCTCGCGGCGGCGGAGCGACGACGACCGCACCCTCGACGAGAAACTCGCCAGACGGGTCGCTGTCGGCGAGTTGACGATGGAGGAAGCCCTGCAGCGACACCGCGAGCGTTGAGACGCCGCCTTACCGACTGTCGTACTCCTGCCGATAGGCCGTCTCGGCGCGGCGAACGACTTCCCGAATCGCGAGGTCGGTGGCGTTCGCGACCGCCGCGGCGTCGTCGTACTCGGCGCTCACGTCGTACACCTCGCCCGCGTCGTCGGCCGCGATTTTGACCGACACATCGAACGTCTCGCCGCCGATGTCGAGTTCGACCGTCTCGAAGGACCGCTCGGCTATCCATCGGTGGCCCGCCGCCGTCTCGCGGACGCCCAGTGTTCCCGTCTCCTCGGCGAGGCGTCGCGCGACCGACGCCACGTCCTCGGGCTTGACGATGACCTTCACGAGGTGGCCGGGGCGGGATTTCTTCATCGTCGCCGGAACGATGGTCACGTCCCGTGCGCCCGCGTCCGTCAGCGTTTTCTGGAGCCCGCCCAGCATCTCGGGACTCGCGTCGTCGAGGTTCGTCTCCAGCACGCGGATGTCGTCGTGTTTCAACCCGCCCTTCGACCCCCCGACCATCGCCCGGAGGACGTTGGGGTGGTCCTCGAAGGACTTGCTGCCAGCGCCGTAGCCGCCGCTGTCGATGTCCATCGACGGCAGGGAGTCGACGCCTTCGGCGAAGTGTGCGAGAATCGCCGCCCCCGTCGGGGTGAGGAGTTCCTCGTCGAGGGGTCCGCCCTGCAGTTCCCACGCCGCCGCCTCGGCGATGTACGTCACGGCGGGCGTCGGCACCGGGTAGACGCCGTGGCTCATCGAGGTCTCGCCGCCACCCGCGGCGACCGGCGTCGTCACCACGCGGTCGACGTCGAGGTCGTCGAACAGCAGCGCCGCCCCGACGATGTCGGCGATGGCGTCGTCGGCCCCCACCTCGTGGAAGTGTGTCGCTTCGAGGTCGGTCCCGTGGACTCGGGATTCGGCTTCCCCGAGCAGCCGGAACACCGCCTTGGCGTCGGCTTCGACGGCCTCTGGAAGTCCCATCTCGGTGACGATGTCCCGACACTCCGCGTAGGTCCGGTTCGGGCCGTGGCCCTCGGCGTGGGTGTGTTCGTGTTCGTGAGTATGGTCGTGGCCGTGTTCATGGCCATGTTCGTGGTTGTGGTCGTGTTCGTGAGTATGGTTGTGAGTGTGTTCGTGGCCGTCGCCGTCCACCAACACGTCGACGGTCGCCGCTCGGATACCGTTCTTCGTCGTCTCGCCGATGCGGTAGGTCACGTCGAGTGCGTCCTCGACGGGCGAGAGCACCTCGGGGTCGGCGCCAGCCGCCACCAGCGCGCCGAGGACCATATCGCCGCTTGCGCCGGTTCGGCCGTCGAAGGCGAGCGTTTTCATGCGAATACGTCGGCCGCGCGAGGCGAAAAGTGGTGTGGTACACGGTTTATGCGGGCGCGGTCCGTGGTTGTAGTATGCGCGCCGCTATCTATCGCGAACCGGGAGACATCGCCGTCGAAGAGGTGCCGAAACCCGAAATCGAGGAGCCGACCGACGCCATCGTCCGCGTCACTCACACTGCGGTCTGTGGGTCGGACCTGTGGTTCTATCGCGGCCAGCGGGACCGCGAGGAGAACTCCCGGGTCGGCCACGAACCGATGGGCATCGTCGAGGAAGTCGGCGACGATGTCCGGTCGGTCCAACCGGGCGACCGCGTGTTCGCGCCGTTCGTCGTCAGTTGCGGGGAGTGTGAGTTCTGCCGAAAGGGACTGCACACCTCCTGTCGGAACGGCGACTCCTGGAACGGCGACAACGGCGGCGCACAGGGCGAGTACGTCCGGTCGCCGCACGCCGACGGGACGCTCGTCCGGGTTCCCGAGCGGCACGCAGACGACGAGGAAACCCTGCAGGCACTGCTTCCGCTGACCGACGTGATGGGGACGGGCCACCACGCCGCGGTCAGCGCCGGGGTCGATGCGGGCGACACCTGCATCGTCATCGGCGACGGCGCAGTCGGACTGTGTGCCGTCCTCGCGGCGCGTCGACTCGGTGCCGAGCGCATCGTCGCGATGGGCCACCACGAGGACCGACTCGAACTCGCTGAATCCTTCGGTGCGACCGAGACGGTCTCGGCGCGCGGCGAGGAAGCCGTCGAGCGCGCCCGCGAACTCACCTACGGCGGTTCGAACCACGTTCTGGAGTGTGTCGGCGCGGCGTCGTCGATGGAGACCGCAATCGAGGTCTGTCGCCCGGGCGGCACCATCGGCTACGTCGGCGTCCCGCTCGGCGTCGAGGAGGAGGGACTCGACCTCTACTCGATGTTCGGCGCGAACATCTCGCTTCGGGGCGGCGTCGCACCGGTTCGTGCCTACGCCGAGGAACTGATGGCCGACGTACTCCAAGGGACGTTGGACCCCTCGCCGATTTTCACGAAGACGGTTGGAATGGAGGGGGTTCCGGACGGTTACCGCGCGATGGACGAACGGGACGCTATCAAGGTGTTGGTGAATCCACAGGAGTGAATCGGCCCGCTGTTCCGGGGCGTGGCAGCAAAAAGCATATCTCCGGCGCGACCGGAGTTCACGTATCAGGATGAACGAGGTTCAACTGGAGGTCGCCAAGGCCTACCCGAACGACTCGGGGCGGGGCATCGCGCGACTCGACCCGGATACGCTTTTGCACCTAAAGCTGTCGCCGGGAGACATCATCGAAATCGAGGGTGCCGACACCACCGCCGCGAAGGTGTGGCGTGCCGACCGGCAGGACTGGAACACCGACACGGTGCGCATCGACGGGTTCACCCGGCAGAACGCCGACGTGGGCATCGGCGAGCGCGTCACCATCCGGAAGGCCGAGGCGACGAAGGCGGACAAACTCGTCCTCGCGCCGCCCGAGGAGGCGTCGGTGCAGTTCGGCTCCGACGCCGCGGGGATGGTCAAACGGCAGATTCTCAAGCGGCCGGTCGTCGAGCGCGACATCGTCCCCGTGATGAGTTCGACGAACCACCCGTTCATGCGCTCGCCGGGGCAGGCGATTCCGCTCATCGCCGTCGAGACCGAACCGGACGGCGTCTGTCTCATCACCGAAGACACCGAGGTCGAACTCCGGGAGGAACCGATTTCGGGCTTCGAGAAGACCGGCGGAGGAATCACCTACGAGGACATCGGCGGCCTCGGAAACGAGATTCAGCGGGTCCGAGAGATGGTCGAGTTGCCGATGAAACACCCCCAGATTTTCAAGAAACTGGGTATCGAGCCGCCACAGGGGGTGTTGTTGCATGGCCCGCCCGGCACCGGCAAGACCCTGCTGGCGAAGGCTGTCGCGAACGAGACCAGCGCCTCGTTCTTCTCCATCGCCGGCCCGGAAATCATCTCGAAGTACTACGGCGAGTCCGAACAGCAACTGCGGGAGATATTCGAGGACGCTACCGAGGAGTCGCCATCCATCATCTTCATCGACGAACTCGACTCCATCGCGCCGAAACGCGAGGACGTCACCGGCGAGGTCGAACGCCGCGTCGTCGCCCAACTGCTGACGATGATGGACGGACTGGAATCGCGCGGTCAGGTCATCGTCATCGCGGCGACGAACCGCGTCGATTCGGTCGACCCCGCCCTGCGTCGGCCGGGCCGTTTCGACCGCGAAATCGAAATCGGCGTCCCCGACGAGACTGGCCGGAAGGAGATCCTCCAGATTCACACTCGTGGGATGCCGCTGGCCGACGACGTGAGTCTCGACCACATGGCCGACGAGACCCACGGCTTCGTCGGCGCCGACATCGAGTCGCTGACGAAGGAAGCGGCGATGAAGGCGCTCCGTCGGTACCTGCCGGAAATCGACCTCGACGAGGAGGACATTCCGCCGAGTCTCATCGACCGGATGATAATCAAACGCGACGACTTCCGCGGTGCGCTCAACGAGGTCGACCCCTCGGCGATGCGGGAGGTGCTCGTCGAACTCCCCAAAATATCGTGGGACGATGTGGGCGGTCTCGACGAGGCGAAGGGGCAGGTCAAAGAGTCCATCGAGTGGCCGATGAACTCCCCCGAGAAGTTCCAGCGGATGGGCGTCGAACCGCCGAAAGGCGTGCTGCTGTACGGCCCGCCCGGAACCGGCAAGACGCTGATGGCGAAAGCCGTCGCAAACGAGACCAACGCCAACTTCATCTCGGTTCGCGGCCCGCAACTGCTATCGAAGTGGGTCGGCGAGTCGGAGAAGGCCATCCGACAGACCTTCCGGAAGGCCCGACAGGTCGCGCCGACCGTCATCTTCTTCGACGAACTCGACAGTCTCGCCCCCGGACGCGGCAGCGACACCGGGTCGAACGTCTCCGAGCGGGTCGTCAACCAACTGCTGACGGAGTTGGACGGCCTCGAAGAGATGGGCGACGTGATGGTCATCGGGGCGACGAACCGTCCGGACATGATAGATCCCGCGCTCATCCGGAGCGGGCGCTTCGACCGACTCGTGATGATAGGTGAACCGGACGTGGAGGGTCGAGAGCAGATTCTCCGCATCCACACCAAGGACACGCCGCTGTCGCCGGACGTGAGCCTCCGTGAACTCGCCGAAATCACCGAGGGCTACGTCGGCTCCGACCTCGAATCCATCGGCCGCGAGGCGGCGATTCAGGCACTTCGGGAGGACGACGACGCCGAAGCCGTCGAGATGCGACACTTCCGGCAGGCTCTGGAGTCGGTCCGGCCGACCATCACCGACGACATCCGGGAGTACTACGAACAGGTCGAAGACGAGTTCCGCGGTGGCGGCGCCGACACCGGCCGTCGACAGGGCGGCCGCATCGGTTTCCAATAGAAACTTTTTGCACGCGAGCGCCGCTGGCGCGGCGAACCGCTTCGAGGAGGTTCTATCGAACCCCTCTCACGGATGCGATCGAGAAGTGATTGTTTGTTTCAGCGCTTGTTCGGTGAAAGACTCGATCAATAGAGGTGCGAATTGAACCCCGCGTTCTAGTAAATATGTAATAAATTAAAGTAGTTATGGGAATGACTACTCTGGTACTAGTACATGAATCGGCGGCAATGTCTCGCTTCAATAGCCGGTGGGGCTAGTATTTTCGTCTCTGGATGTCTCTCCGACCCCGGGGCAGAAGGTGGACAAGTACAGACCTTTGAGATGGATGAATCACCCGATGGGTCAGTTACCGAGGCATCGGACGAGCGAATAAGTGATGTTGCCCCGATTCAGGAGGCCCTTCGGATAGCGAGTAGTGGGTCTGGTACAGCGTCTATCACTGTCTCTGAACGTGAATTTGACACCGTAGCGCAGGCTCTCTCGGAGCTTCCATGGTACGAGACAGACCCCACCGATACCAGCCCTCCGCGCCTTTCGGGCAACTACATCCGATTCAAGAACACTCCGTACGTCGTCGTTTTAATTCCGTTTTGTACGGATTCGTGGCTTATCGATGCGCAGAGTGAACGTGGCGAGTATGGCTGGGGAGGGTGTATCGGACGATAGGCAAGCCCCCTCTATCGACCGAGCGGTTCCGCGCGCGCCGCAGGCGCGCGGGACCAAGGCCCGACTGTAAGGAGGGCCGCCGTGTCTTTTTCATGAAAGTTTTTGCCGGCGCCCTGCGGGCGCCGGCAAAAAGTTTCAATAGATGAGTTCGTCGCTGTTGTCGACCATGTACAGCGTCCGCGCGGCGATGTTGACCGCGTGGTCGCCGACGCGCTCGAGGTCACGGATGGTGAGGAGGAGCCGTGAGACCTCCTGCATCAGCGACTCGATTTCCTCGTCGGAGGATTCGGCGTCGATTTCCGTCTCGATGAGGTCTCGGACGACGGTACTGGAGGCGGTCTCACACATCGCGTCGACGTCGTCGTCTCGGTCGTCGATTTCGAAACACGCGTCGATATCCTCGTCGGCGTAGGCCGTCATCGAGTCGTCTATCATCTCGATGACGGCGTCGCCGATACCCTGTACGTCGACGTCGGGGTAGAGGTCGCGTTTCGCCTGCAACGTGTAGTCGCCGAGATTGGTCGCGAGGTCGGCGACGCGTTCGAGGTCGGTGATGATTTTGAACGATGCCGCGATGAACCGGAGGTCGCCGGCGACCGGCTGTTGGAGCGCGAAGAGGTCGATGCAGTCCTTCTCGAGTTCGAGGTACATCTCGTTGATTTCGTGGTCGCCTTCGATGACCTCGCGGGCGAGCGATTCGTCTTTCCCTTCGAGTGCCTGGAGTCCCATCCGGAGCCGTTCGAGGACGACCTCGCTCATGTAGAGGACGTTCTCTCGGAGCTCGCTGAGTTGCTCCTGAAATCCCTTGCGTGCCATACAGGTCCGTTCTCGGGTCTCGGATTTGTGTCTTCGGGAGGCGTCCGACGCCCGTCAGCCGTTATCCGAACTTGCCGGTGATGTAGTCCTCGACGCGGTCGCTGTCGGGGTTCTCGAACACTTTTTCGGTGTCGTCGAACTCGACCAACTCGCCGCCGGTGAGGAAGACGGCCGTCTTATCGGAGATGCGGGCGGCTTGCTGCATGTTGTGGGTGACGATGACGACGGTGTACTCGGACGCGAGGTCGTCGATGAGGTCTTCGATTTTCGAGGTGGCGACGGGGTCCAGCGCCGACGCTGGCTCGTCCATGAGGACGACTTCCGGGTCGGGGGCGATTGCCCGGGCGATACAGAGTCGCTGCTGTTGGCCACCGGAGAGGTCCAGCCCCGAGGAATCCAGTTGGTCTTTCACCTCGTCCCACAGCGCCGCGGCTTTCAGCGATTCCTCGACGCGGGCGTCGATGTCGCCGTCGTAGCCCTGAATCTTCAGGCCGTAGGCGACGTTCTCCCGAATCGTCTTCGGGAACGGGTTCGGTTTCTGGAACACCATGCCGACCTTCCGGCGCAGTGCGACGGGGTCGACGTCCTCGTCGTAGACGTTCTTGCCACGGAGTTGCAGTTCCCCCTCGACGCGGGCGGCGTCGATGAGGTCGTTCATCCGGTTTACACACCGGAGGAACGTCGATTTCCCGCACCCGGAGGGGCCGATGAGTGCGGTGACTTGCTGTTCGGGTATCTCCATCGAGATGTCCTTCAGCGCCTGGGTCTGGTCGTACCAGACGTTGATGTCGCGGGCGCTGATGATGGTCCGGCCGTTCCCGCGGTCGGTCGATTCGAGGCCGGCGGTCGGTCCCTGTTCGACGAGCGATTCGGACGAGGCGTCGGCGGTGGATTCGTTCCGGCTCATTGGATAAGTCCGTCTCGGCTGAGGGCGAGTACCGTGTCGAGAGACTCGACGGCCGTCCATCGCTGGATAGCTGTCGGAGACGATACACTCGACCGCCCGTACTTACGCCTCGTGGCTGCCGAGTCCGTAAATACTCCACTATGATTGCTATATAGGCCTATATTCTTCCACGTATTCTGGCAGGGGTGGTGGGTCTCTGTTCGAGCCGGCCCGGGGACTTCGGGAGCAAAGGGTTCGGTTTAGGGGCTCTTCGGAACATAATATATATTTCGATGGTAATTTATATTACTGGTGGAAAGGGATGCCTATGGAGACGCGAAAGGTGCAGGTGACGGGTGGTTCTACATACACAGTCTCACTCCCGAAAGAGTGGGCGACGGAAAACGACGTTAGCGGCGGGAGCGTCGTCGAGTTCCATCCCGAGGAAGACTCGCTTCTGTTGACGCCGCGTCGCGACGAGGAGAAAGTCGAAGGGTCCCTCGATATCACCGGACTGGAGGGCGACCAGTTGATGCGCGCGGTCGTGACGATGTACGTCAGCGGCTTCGACATCATCACTCTGGAGACCGCCCGCGTCAGCGCCGCCCAGCGCCGGACGATTCGGGAGGCGACACAGGGCCTCGTCGGACTCGAGGTCATCGGTGAAACCTCCGAGCGCGTCCAACTGCAGGACTTACTCGACTCCTCGGAACTGTCGATGCACAACGCCATCACGCGGATGCGCCTCGTCTCGACGACGATGCTCGGCGACGCCGTCACCGCGCTACTGGACGACGACGACGACCTCGCAGCCGACGTGGTCCAACGCGACGACGACGTCGACCGACTGTGGTCGATGGTCTCGCGGGTGTTTCGGTCAGTGCTTCGGGACCCCTCGGCGGCCGCCGAAATCGGCCTCGACCGAGAGACGTGTTTCGACTACCACTCCAGTGCCCGGCAACTCGAACGCGTCGGCGACCACGCGGCGAAAATCGCAACGCACGCCGAGACGCTCAGCGCGCCGCCGGAGGAAGCCGCCGAGGCGATCGAGGCGCTCCACGCTGAGGCGACCGAAATCATCGAGATGGCGATGGACGCCCTGCTTGAGGACGACTCCGACCGCGCGACGCGACTCGCGAACGACGCCCGACAGCGAGTCACCGAAATCGACGAACTCGCCCGGCGGGTCGACGACCGTATCCGCGAACTGGAACCGCAGCAGGCGCAGTTGCTCGGTCTCATCGTCGACTCGCTGTCCCGAAGTGCCGACTACGGCGGCAACATCGCCGAGACGGCACTCCAGAAGGCCGCTCCGAAGCCCTGATTTTTATTATCGGCGCTCGTTCCTCCGGCTATGATGACCGAACTCCGCGAGGGCGTCTGGTGGCTCGACTGCACCGGCGTCAACGCCTACCTCGTCGAAGACGACGAGGCCCTGACGCTCGTCGATACGGGAACCCCCTTCGACGCCACGCGAATCGAGGCCGCAATCGAGACCGTCGGCTTCACGCCGTCGGCAATCGACCGCATCCTCATCACGCACTACGACCTCGACCACGTCGGCTCGGCGGCGAAACTCTCGACGGACGCACCCATCTACGTCGGCCGCGCGGATGCGCCGCTCGTCACCGGCGAGGAGCGACCGTCGCTGTCGGGACACAAGGCGCTCACCCAACTCGTTTCGGGACTACTCGTTTCCGACGTGCCGGCCGACCGCGTCCACCCGGTCGCCGACGGGGACGAAATCGGTGGCTTCACTGCCTATCACACGCCCGGACACACGCCCGGTCACACCGTCTACCTCCACGACGAACACCGGGCGGCATTCCTCGGCGATATGGTCATCGAACGCGACGGCGACCTCCAGCCCTCACCGTGGCTGCTCTCCTACGATACCGACGAGGTTCGACGGAGTATCGACGCGTTCGTCGACCGCGCACCCGCTTTCGAGGTCGCGGCGATGGGTCACGGAACACCGTTCCTGAAAGGCGGTGGCGTCCGCCTCAGCGAACTCGCCGCGGAGTAATCAGATAATCTCTTCGGCGACGGTGTCGGCGTCGAGCAACTCGGGGTCGACGATGTGGCCGGCCTGTCCCTTCACGAACTCCGGCACCGAATCACGAGTGTAAACGACGACTCGGAGGTCGGGATTGAGGTCCTTCGCGACCGAAACCGACGTTGCCAGTCCGGCGTCGGTAACGACGAGCGTGTCGGCGTCGACGATGCCCGCCTCCTCAAGCGCGGGGCGATTGGCGGTGCCGTCGGCGTAACCCACCTCGGCGCCGTTCGCCTCCAGTGCCGCGCCGAGCCCGTCGGGGTCGCCCCCAGCGATGACGATTTTACTCATATTCAATTGTTGCCGGTGGTTTGTGCGTCACGTCGTAAACGACGCGCGAGACGTTGTCGAGGGTGCCCGTGATACGCGACTGGATTCGCTGGAGCGTCTCCCAGTCGATTTCCTGTGCGCGGGCGGTCATGCCGTCGCGGGATTCGACCGACCGGACCGAGACGACCCACCCGTGGACGCGGTTGTCGCCTTTCACCCCGGTGGCCTTCCCGAGCACGGCCGCGAGCGCCTGCCAGGGGTCGTACTCTTCGAGTTCCTCCTCGATGATGTAGTTGGATTCGCGGGCGACCTCGAGTTTCTCCTCGGTCACTTCGCCGAGGACGCGGATGGCCAGTCCCGGGCCGGGGAACGGCATCCGCTCGGAGACGACCTCTTCGAGGTCCAGCGCGCGGGCGACTTCCCGGACCTCGTCTTTGTAGAGGTCTCGCATCGGCTCGACGATGCCCTCGAAGTCGACGACTTCGGGGAGGCCGCCGACGTTGTGGTGGGACTTGATGGTCCCCTCCGACTCGATGCGGTCGGGGTAGATGGTTCCCTGGACGAGGTAGTCGGCGTCGACCTCGCGGGCGACCGTCTCGAACTCCCGGATGAACTGCTCGCCGATGGCGTGACGCTTCTCCTCGGGGTCGGTGATGCCCGAAAGCGCATCGAGGAACCGCTCGCGAGCGTCGACGATTCGCAGGCTGTCCATGTAGGCGAAGGTCTCTCGGACGCTTTCGGTTTCGCCCTTCCGCATCAACCCGGTGTCGACGTAGACGGGCGTGAGGCGGTCGCCGAGTGCCTCGTAGGCCAACGCCGCGGCCGTCGAGGAGTCGACACCCCCCGACAGCGCGATGACGGCGTTGGCGTCGCCGACCGAGTCGTCGATTTCGGCTATCTTCTCGTCGATGAACTCCTCGGTGTCGACCATCAGGCCGTCACCTCCTCGGTGTCCGTCTCGTTGTCTCCGAGTATCGTCTCGACCAACCCGACGAACGGCGGCGACGCGCGGGTGGGTCGCGACCGGAACTCGGGGTGGAACTGCGTCCCGAGGAAGTACGGATGGTCGGGCAACTCCAGTATCTCCATGCGGTTGTTCGCCCGGCCGGAGAACCGCATTCCCGCCGATTCGAGTTTCTCGATGTACTCGGGATTGACCTCGTATCGGTGACGGTGTCGCTCCGTACAGGAGTCGGTCCCGTACACCTCGTGGGCCAGCGTCCCCTCGGAAATCTCGGTCTCGTGGGCGCCCAGTCGCATCGTCCCGCCCATGTCCTCGACCTCGTACTGCTCGGGGAGGATGTCGATGACGGGGTGAGGAGTATCCTCGACCATCTCCGTCGAATCCGCACCCTCCAGCCCACAGACGTTGCGGGCGTACTCGATGACGGCCATCTGGAAGCCCAGACACAGCCCGAGGAACGGGACCTCGTTTTCACGGGCGTAGCGGACTGCCTCCATCTTTCCTTCGGTGCCGCGTGCCCCGAAGCCGCCGGGAACAATGATGCCGTCGGCGCGTTCGAGGCGGTCGGCGTGTTCGTCGTCCATCTCGTCGGCGTCGACCCACAGGACGTTTACGTCGGTTTCGGTCTCGAAGCCGGCGTGTTTCAGCGATTCGTGGATGGACATATAGGCGTCCTCCAGCCCGTACTTGCCGACCAGCGCGATGTCGATTTCGTCGGTCGGGTCGGTGGTGACGATTTCCCGCCAGCCGTTGTCGCGGTCGGCTTTCGGAATCGCCTCCTCGGCCAGCCCCAACCGCTCCATGACGTACTCGTCGAGTCCCTCGTCTTCGACCATCAGGGGGACGTGATAGATGTCCGCGACGTCGGGATTCGAGAAGACGGCGTCGGTGGGAACGTCACAGAACAGCGCGATTTTCTCCTTCGTCTCGGGGTCCAGTTTGTCCTCACAGCGGCCGACCAAGATGTCGGGCTGGAGGCCGATAGAACGGAGTTCCTTGACGGAGTGCTGAGTCGGTTTGGTCTTCTGTTCGCCGTTCTTCGAGTAGGGGACCAAGGTGACGTGGGTAAAGAGAATGTCTTCTTCGTCCTCCTCGTGGGCGAACTGCCGGAGTGCCTCGAGATACGGCATCCCCTCGATGTCGCCGACGGTGCCGCCCACCTCGATGAGACAGATGTCGTGGCCCTCGGCGGCCTCGCGGATGCGCCGTTTGATGTCGTCGGTGATGTGCGGGATAATCTGAACGGTGTTCCCGAGGTAGTCGCCCGCGCGTTCCTTCTCGATGACGTGGCGGTAGGTCTTTCCCGTCGTGACGTTGTGGTCGAACGTCATGTCGATGTCGAGGAACCGCTCGTAGTTCCCCAAATCGAGGTCGACCTCGCCGCCGTCTTTCAGGACGTACACTTCGCCATGCTGGTAGGGGTTCATCGTCCCCGCGTCGACGTTGAGATACGGGTCGATTTTCACGGCCGTCACGTCGAAGCCGGCGTTGGCGAGCAATCTCCCGGTGCTCGCCGCAGTGATGCCTTTCCCCAATCCTGACATCACGCCGCCGGTGACGAAGATGAATTTGTTCCCCAATGAGGGGTCGTACTCAGTAAGTTCCGTCGGCATACCGACGGTCCGCGAGCGTCAGACAAAACCGTTTCGGACCGACCTTTTTCCACGGCGCGGCAAAGCCGCGCCGGGAAAAACGTCGATGAAAAATAGCGACTCGTTCCCTACGGTCACTCGTCGTCCTCAGAAACGCTTCGCGTTTCTGATGGGCTGCGGAAATCGCTATGCGATTTCCGAACGCTACCGCGCTCGCTTCGCTCGCGCGGAGAACCGCTCGGCGCGCTTCGCGCGCCTCGCGGATGCTGGCACAACGACTCAATGTTCGGCTATATCCTTTTCTCCGACAATCGGTCTTCGAACACCGCAGCCAGCAATCCCAGTGGTGCGAGGACCAGCCCCACCGCACCGACCACCATTGCCATTTGTAGTCTGTTCGCGGCGAAGGCGAGGTACAGGGCGGCGACGAGTGCCACGAGCATCAGCCCCGCGAAGACGCTGGCCCACGGGTCGACCGATTCATTTCGGCGTCTCCGGTCGGCGTTTTCGATGAGGACGACGACAGCCGCCGCGACGGAAGCGACGACACACAGCCAAAACGCACCGATGACGAGGAACGCGCCGCCGATGTACGGCCCGCTCGTCAGTTGGACGCCGGCGAAGACGACTCCACAGAGGGTAGCGACGACGGCGTAGCCCCCGACGACGAGTTCCTCGGTCAATCGATTCGTCGTGGGCATTACACACTCGAATCGACGGTGTCGAACCAAACGTTCGGGTCAGTCTTCGAGTTGCTCCAGCGGCCCTTCGTCGGTGGCGACGAGTACCCACGCCAACCGATACCGTCTGTCGACGACGACCATCGTGAAGTTCCAGTGTGGCTCACCGAACCACTCACACCACGCTTCTCGCGTCCGGTGGACGGTCACCTCCTCGTAGCGGTCCTCGACGACGGAATCGCGGAACTCCTCGGCGAGTCGCTTGGCCTTCGCGAACGTTCCGTACTGCTGGTCGAGCGTATCGCTGTAGGAGACGGTGCCGCCGTGGACGAGCTGTTCGGCGAGGGTCCCGTCCATCGACAGCGCCGTCTCGACGGTCATCGACACGTCGGGGTCATCCGTCACGTCGAGGTCGAGTTCGTCGGTGACGGGCTCCGAGCCGAGGAGTCGGCCGAAGAACTCCGCGTCGGCGAGGCAGTTCCGGGAGGCGAACCAGTCGATCTCCGGCGAGTCGGGGATTTCGACACAGCAGTAGCGAGCGTCGCCGTGGCGTCGGGTCGCCGCCATCGCGTCGACGTACTGCTCGATTGGTTTCGCGCCGAGGTCGACAGGTTCGAACGCCGACGACCCCCACACTTCCTCGAGACTCCCCCCGCGTGGTCGAGTGGCACCCCAGTTCGGGTCGTGCATACCAGCGAAAACGGACCTATACGTAAACGTTTCGTGCCAGCGTCTGCCGGACGTTTAAGTTCCCCGTGCCCCAGCGAAGAACTCGCCGACCCGGTTTCCGACCTTCGCTGCCTGACCGACGAAGTGGTGGTCGGCGCTCATTACCTCGACCGTGCCGCCCCGTTTCTCGACGGCTCCGGCGACGGCTTCGGCGTCGACCGTCGTGTCGCGTTCGCCGTAGACGACACAGAGTGGACAGTCGATGTCCTCGATTGCGGCTACGGCATCGATGTCGTCGGTGATGTGGTCGGCCGGGGCGAGTGCCGCCACCGCGAACGGCGCCGTTCCCGTCTCACTCTCTCGGGCGGCGGCGACCACGGCGAGACAGCCGCCGAAACTGTAGCCGAACAGCCCGACGGCGTCGTACCGCTGTCTGGCCCACGCGTAAGCGTCGCGGGTGTCTGCCAACTCACCGGGTCCCTCGTCCCACGTGCCGTAGTCGAAGCGAAGACACGCACAATCGAGGGCGTCGCTCACCGCCTGCAGGCGGGGGTCACTCCGGTTCCCGCCCATCTGGGGGTGCGGCGGGCAGGCGACCACACAGGCGTCGCCCTCGGGGGAATCGAGGCTCCCCCGAACGTCGCGGTCCGACGGAATCACGACCGATTCGCTCATGGGCGACCTTTCGAGCGGTGGGGCCTTGAGGCTGTACCCCGCCGCTCGGAGAGCGTTTTAAGGGTTCGGAACCCATCACGACGATACATGGGCATCCTCTCTCGGGCGTCGTACGTCATCCGCTCGAAACTCAACGCCGTCCTGAACCGCGCGGAAGACCCCTCCGAGACGCTCGACTACTCTTACGAGCGCCTCCGGGACGAACTGCAGGACGTAAAGAAGGGTATCGCCGATTTGACGACACAGAAGAAGCGCCTCGAAATCCAGAAGCGCCGCCTCGAGGAGAACGTCGAGAAACACAACGAACAGGCCAGACAGGCCGTCGAACAGGACCGCGACGACCTCGCACGCCGCGCACTGGAGAAGAAGAAACAGAAGATGTCCCAAATCGAGGAGTTGGAGACCCAAATCGCGGACCTCCAGAACACACAGGACAATCTCGTCGAGAAGAAGAACGAACTCCAGAGCCGCATCGAGCAGTTCCGCACGGAAAAGGAGACGATGAAGGCCCGCTACGAGGCTGCAGAGGCCAGCACTCGCGTCAGCGAGGCGATGACCGGCGCCGGCGACGAGATGGAGAACGTCGGCCGCTCCATCGAGCGCGCCCGCGAGAAGACCGAGGACATGGAGGCTCGCGCCGCAGCCATGGACGAACTCCAAGAGAGCGGCGCCTTCGAGGACGCCCTCTCAGACGAGGACGAAATCGACCGCGAACTCAACTCCATGCAACGGGACGGAGAGGTCGAGGCCGAACTGGAGACGCTGAAGACCGAGGCCGGCAAGGGAAGCGTCGAGGAGGACCCGTCGGTCGACGCCGAGTCCGAAGCCGAAACCGAGACCGCCGACCCAGAAATCGAGGCCGAATTGGACGAACTGAAAGACGACGACGAGGAGTAGCTACGTCAGATTCGCCCGCCACTCCTCGGGGACCGGTGTCGGTTCGTCGGTTTCTGGGTCGACGATGACCTGCACCGTCCTCGCCGTCGCGACCGTCTCTTCGTCGGTCGCCAGCGTGATTTCGGTCGTGACGCTCGTCGTTCCCACGTCGAGTACCTCGACGGTGCCGACCACGCGGTCGCCGGCGAACAGTTCGGCGTGGTAGTCGACTTCCATTCGGACTGCCGGCCGGTAGTACTCCTCGAAGGTCGGCACCGTCTCCCGGAGGAACGACTCCCGAACCCGGCGGACGTACGTCGAGAACACCGCGTCGTCGACGTGTCGCTTGCCGGTGTCGAGGCTTCCGACGACGAGTTCGTGCTCGTAGTCGGTCATTCCTCGACGAAGTCGGGTTCGATGCGCTTCTCGTCGACTTCGCCTTCGAGGTGGTCGCGGAACGTCTCGACGTCGACGTCTTTGCGCTCGTTCTCGAAGCGGTCCCGAACCGAGACGGTGCCGGCCTCCTGTTCGTTGTCGCCGACGACGAGCATGTACGGCACCCGGTCGTCGTGGGCCTGCTGAATCTTCTTGCCGACCGTCCACGAGCGGTCCTCGATTTCGACGCGGAAATCACCGAGATAGCGGTTCTGGAGCTGTTTGGCGTAGCCGATGTTGTCGTCGGAGACGGGCAGGATGCGCACTTGCTCGGGCGCCAGCCACGTCGGGAAGTTCCCGTTGAAGTGCTCGATGAGTACCATGAAGAACCGCTCGTAGCTGCCGTACAGCGCGCGGTGAATCATCACCGGGCGGTGTTCTTCGTTGTCCTCGCCGGTGTAGGACAAATCGAACCGCTCGGGCATGTTGAAGTCCAGTTGGACCGTCGGGCCGTCCCAGTTCCGCCCGAGGGCGTCCTCGAAGGCGAAGTCGATCTTCGGGCCGTAGAAGGCCCCGTCGCCGGACTCGATGTCGTAGTCCATCCCGCTGGCTTCGAGTACGTCTCGGAGTTGGGATTCGGCCTGCTCCCAGATTTCGTCGCTGCCGACGGACTTCTCGGGGCGGGTCGCAAGCGCCACCTCGTAGTCGAGGTCGAAGGTCTCCAGGACCTCGTTAATCTGGTCCATGATGACGTTGACCTCCCGTTCGATGGACTCCGGCTTGACGAACAGGTGGCCGTCGTCGATGGTGAACGCCCACACCCGCGAGAGCCCGGAGAGTTCCCCGCGCTGTTCCTTGCGGTAGACCTTCCCGTTTTCGGCGTACCGGACGGGCAAGTCCCGGTAGGACCAGTTGCCCTGATTGAACACGGTCGCGTGGCCGGGGCAGTTCATCGGCTTGAGGCCGTACTCCTCGTCGTTGACATCGAGCAGGAACATGTCGTCGACGTAGTTGTCGTAGTGGCCGGACTTCTTCCATAGCTCCGTCCGGAACAGGTGTGGCGTCTCGACGAAGTCGTACCCCTCGGCGTCGTTGAGGTCGTCGACGAAGTCCTCCAACTCCCGCAGGACCGTCTTGCCGTTGGGGTGATACAGCGGCAGTCCCGGCCCCGTCACGTCGGGAATCGAAAACAGGTCCAACTCCTGGCCGAGTTTCCGGTGGTCCCGTTCCTTGGCCTCCTCGCGTCGCTGGAGGAACTCATCGAGGTCGGACTCGCTCTCGAAGGCCGTCCCGTAGACGCGAGTGAGCGTCTCGTTGTCCTCGTCGCCACGCCAGTACGCCGCCGCGATGTTCAGGAGTTCGATGGCACCGACTTTCCCCGTCGACTCGACGTGTGGCCCCTGACAGAGGTCCTGCCAGTCGTCTTGGACGTAAAACGAGACGGGGTCCTCGTCGGCGGCCTCGGTTTCGAGGATGTCTCGTTTGTACTCGTTGTCCTCGTAGATGTCGAAGGCCTCCTCTCGGGAGCGTTCGACGCGTTCGATGTCGTAGTCGGCCTCGATAATGTCGTACATCTCGGCCTCGATGTCTTCGAGGTCCTCGGCGTCGAGGTCGACGCCCGTGATGTCGTAGTAGAAGCCCTCGTCGGTCGGCGGGCCGATGGCGAGTTTCGCCTCGGGGTAGAGCCGCTGCAGCGCCTGTGCGAAGACGTGGGCCGCCGAGTGACGGAGGACGCGGAGATACTCCTCGGACTGGTCGGTGACGATGACGAGTTCGCAGTCCTCGTAGAGTGGTTCGACCTTGTCGACGAGGTCTCCATCGACCACGCCGGCTTTCGTGTCCGACCCGAGTCCGGGTCCGATTTCGTAGGCCACGTCCTCGACCGTCGACCCCTCCTCGACTTCGAGTTCGGAGCCGTCCGGCAAGGTGACGACGATATCGCTCATGCCTACGCAAAGCCAAGGCGGGCGGATAAGTGTTTAGAGACGGTGGCGAGTGTTACGGAGTGTCACGCCCCGGATTAATTACAGTTCCTCGCTCGACGACAGCGGCCCGTCCAGTCGCTCGGCGGCGTCCTCCTCCAGTTTGTACCGCTGGACCTTCCGGGTGCCACTCCGGGGGAGTTCGTCGACGAAGAACACCCGCCGGGGGTGAGCGTAGGTGGCGACGTGGTCGAGCGCGAACTCCCGGATTTCGCGCTCTGTGGGTGCGTCCTCGACGCCGGGTTCTAAGACGACGTAGGCGACCGGTGCCTCGCCTTTGACCTCGTGGTCGGCGGCGACGACGGCGGCGGCCTGTACGTCCGGGTGTTCGAACAGCGCATCCTCGACTTCGGCGGGGTAGACGTTCTCGCCGCCGACGATGAGCATGTCGTCGGCGCGGTCGACCATCCACAGAAAGCGGTCCTCGTCGACGCGGGCGATGTCGTCGGTGTAGAACCACCCCTCCTCGTCGAAGACCGCCTCCGTTTTCTCTGGGAGGCCGTGGTACCCCTCGAACACCTGCGGGCCGCGGATGGCGAGTTCGCCGGTGACCTGTGCTTCGTCATCGGGGTTGATGCCGTGGTCCTCGAGCGTCGTCGCCGACGTGGGGTCGAGCGCCTCGGCGGGCACCCGGAGGTCTCGGGTCATCGGGTCGACCAGTTTCAACTCGACGTTCGGCAGCGGCTGGCCGATACAGCCCGCGCCCTTGTGGACGCCGTACGTCGAGGAGGTGGTGCCGGCCGGTGAGGTCTCTGTCATGCCCCATCCCTCCGTCAGCGGCGTGTCGAAGGCGTCCTCGATGCGCCGTCGGGTGTCGTCAGCCAGCGGTGCGGCGCCGCTTCCCAGCGTCTTCAGACTCGAAACGTCGTACTGGTCGGGATTGTCCTCCATCTCGGCGAGCATCTCAATGTAGACGGCGGGGATGCCCGCGAACTGTGTCACCTCGAACTCGGTAATCGCCGACAGCAACTCCGAGGCGACGGGCATCGTCCGGAGGACGACCGTCGCGCCGTTGTAGAGACCGGTGAGCATCACGACGCTGAGGCCGTACATGTGGAACAGCGGGAGGAAACACAGCGCCACGTCCTCCTCGGGGTCCGCTCCGCTGCGGGAGGTGTAGGACTGGACCGTCGACAGGAGGTTCTCGTGGGTGGTCAACACGCCCTTCGGGTCGCCGGTGGTCCCGGAGGTGTAACACTGAACGGCCACGTCCTCGAAGTCCCGGTCGGGGCGGTCGAACTCCGTCGAGGCCGAATCGACGTGTTCGTCGTAGTCTTCCAATCCTTCGGCACCGCCGGGGATGAACGCCAGCGGCACCTCCTCGGCCAGTTCCGTGCCGACGCTGGGAAACACCGGCGAGGTAATCAGCGCCGCCGCGTCGGCATCTGCGAGGATGTACTTCAGCCGGCCAGTGTCCATTCGGTGATTCAGCGGTACGGCCACCGCACCCGTTTTGATGACCCCGAAGAAGGTCTCGGGGAACTGCAGGGAGTTCTCCAGATACATCGCCACCCGGTCGCCGGGTTCGATGCCCGCCTCGACGAGGGCGTTGGCCACTTGGTTCGACCGCGACTCCAAGTCGGCGTAGCTGTACTCCTCGCCGCGGTATTCGAGTGCGAGTGTCTCGCCGTAGCGTTCGGCCCCCATCGCCGGCACGTCGCCGACGTGCCGAAGCGGCTCCTGCTGGAAGTACTTCATCGATGGAGACGTGCTTGTGACGTGTTATCAAAAACCTTCGCCCTGTGGACGGAGGCGTCTTTTAGCCGAGGCCGAATCACACGACAGTCGCGCTCACTCGTAGCCGACCTCAGCGTCCAACTCGACGCCGCTCTTGGCGAAGG
Source organism: Natronomonas gomsonensis (assembly GCF_024300825.1). Classification (NCBI taxonomy): domain Archaea; kingdom Methanobacteriati; phylum Methanobacteriota; class Halobacteria; order Halobacteriales; family Natronomonadaceae; genus Natronomonas; species Natronomonas gomsonensis. Next base: position 3,327,225 of record NZ_CP101323.1, read on the forward strand.
TGCCGGTTCCGCGGGCGAGTTGGTTCCCCTCGCCGTCTTCGAGGACGCCGTCGGCGATGAGTTGTTTCGGGTGGTCGTTGACGACCTCCGCCCGCGCAACGAGTTCGCCGGCCGAGACGGGGCGGGTCAACTGCAAATGGAAGTCCGTCGTCAACACGAACACGTCTTCGACGAGGGAGTTCGCCGCGAAGAACGTCGCGTCGTCGAGGGCTTTGAAGTAATAGGAGCCGTGGACGCCGCCGGCGGCGTGGTGGTACTCTTCGCCCACCTCGATTCGGAGTTCGGCAACGCCCTCGCGTTCGATGTGTAGCGTGGGGTCGGTCTCGTCGTTGCACGGCGCGGCGTGGTACATCCGTTCGAGTTTCCGGAAGTGTTCCATCCTCGGAGGCCTCGAAGCGGACGGTAATCGGCGTGTCGGTCGCCCCTTCGGGAGTCAGTACCGGGTCAAATCCCGTTCGAGGACGAAATCCGGCTCCTCGGAGATGGGTTGGCGGGCGTAGGCGGCGTCGGAGACGTGCCGGGGGGTTTCGGGAATGAGCATGCGAGCCTTCTCGGCGCCGGCCTCGGCAGCATCGCGGGCGACCGCAGCGGCCAACGACCGCAGCGCCTCGTGGTCGCTCCACGCGCCGACGCCGTATTCGGCCCACTGCCGTTCCTCGCCGTCTTCCTCCCGCTGGAAGGTTCGCGTCCGGTAGGTCGTCCCACGGACGCTGTCGGCGTCGGCGACGGTCAGCGTCGCCTCGGCGTCGGCCAGTCGCTCCGGGGTCAGTTCCGCAAGCGCCCACGACTCCTCGAGGTCGAGCCCGAGTCCCGAGAGTTCGTGGTAGGCGTCGCTGCCGTGGAAGGCGCTCCACGCCGCTTTTGAGTCGCTGAGTACGTCGAGTGTGGGGTCGGCCGTCTCATCGGGGTCGGGTTCGACCCAGCGGAACTCCGCCAGCGGCTCGAACCCCATCGACCGCGACTGGCCGAGGCCGGCGGCGTTCCAGGAAAAAACCATGTTCCGACAGACGGTCGCACCCCGGTCTGCGGCCCACTCGAAGACGGCCTCGGTCAGCGCAGGGCTGATACCCTCCCCGCGGTAGTCGGGGGCGACGCGCATTCCCTGTGCCCACGCCTCGTGCTCGGAGAGGGTCACGCCCTGACAGATGCCGACGGGGTCGCCGTCGACGACGGCGACGAGCGTCCGCTGTGTCGGCCCATCGGTGTCGACCCACTCCTCGAAGACGCGAGGGATGTAGTCGCCGCCCAACTCCGGCCAGGTATCCTGGGTGAATTCGACGACCGCCTCGCGGTCGGCGTGTCTGGCCTGCCGGACCGTCACGTCGGGTTCGCTCATCGGGTCAGGTCCACGGCACCGACCGTTCCTGCAGTTCGCCGGCGATGGGTCGCCGCATCGTCTCCTCGACGCTCTCGACGTTCGAAAGCGCCCACATCAGTTTGACGTACGCCGTCGCCGGAAGGGTGTCGCCGGCCTCGACGACGCCGGCCTCCAGGAGGTCCCGACCCGTGTCGTAGACGCGGTCACAGACCCGCCCCTCCAGACACTGACTCGTCATCACGACTGTTGTGCCGTCGTCGACCAACGCCTCGATTTTTTCTATCCACTCGGTGTTGACGTGACCCAGTCCCGTCCCTTCGAGGACGAGTCCAGAGGCGTCGGCGGCGAGGTCGAGCGTCTCCGCCGAGCGCCCGGGTACGAACTTCACGAGTTCCACGTCGGTAGCGAGGTCGGCGTGGATGTCCAACTCGACGGCATCGCGGTCGGCCACCTCCCGGCGGAACGACACCTCGCCGCTCTCCCACTCGACCTCGCCGAGGGGTTCCGCGCCGACCGTCTCGAAGGCGTCCCGCCGGGAGGTGTGGTTCTTCCGGACGCGCGTCCCGCGGTGGAGCGCGCAGGTGTCGTCGGACTCGGTTTCGTGCATACAGACGAGTACCTCGGAGTGTTCGGCTTTGGCCGCTTCGACCGCACAGACGGCGTTCATCACGTTGTCCGAGGAGGGTCGGTCCGCCGAGCGCTGGCTGCCGGTAAAGACGACGGGAACGGGCGTATCGAGCGTAAACGACAGCGCCGCGGCGGTGTACTGCATCGTGTCGGTGCCGTGCATGACGACGACGCCGTCGGCGCCCCTCTCGATTTCCTCGTGGACGGCTTCGGCGAGGTCGGTCCAGACGTCGGGCGTCATGTTCTCCGAGAGGATGTTCGCGACGACGCGACCCCGATAGTTCGCCCGGCCGGCGAGTTCGGGCACCGCACGCAGTACGTCTTCGGCGTCGAACTGGGCGGTGACCGCACCCGTCCGATAGTCGACCGTCGAGGCGATGGTACCACCCGTCGAGATGAGCGCGATGGTGGGCAGGTCGTCCTCGAAGGTGATTTCCGATTCGGAGTCGCCGTCTTGGGCGCTCTCGACGTCGTAGCTGTCGGTCTCCAGTACGTCGACGTTCGCGTCGGCGCGGTCGACGCCGACGTTGTAGCCGCCGTCGAGTTTGACGACGAGGTGGTCGGCGGTCGTCGAGGGCATGAGGACGCCCTCGTAAGTCGCTGTGCCGCGGTCGACGCGGACGCGGTCCCCGGGGTTCATACGTCCGGCTACCGTGCGGGCGGACTTGAAAGCCTCCCTTCGGGGTGGCTGGGAAAGACCGATACCGTTGGCGACGAAACGTGAACCCATGAGTCGCGACCGAATGCGGACCCGCGAGCGGTCCGACGAGGCCGACACCGTCGACACCTCCGAGTTCGATGTCGGTGCGGACGTGGCCGGCGAGGCGAGCGCCCCGAGCGAGACCGGCGAGTCGTCGGGACTTCGGGGACGGTTGGCCGCCCGCACCGAACGGCTGTTCTCGCCGCGTGCGTTCCTCGCCATCCTCCTGTTGTCGGTCGCGGGGCTGTTCACCGCCGGTACCTTCCTTCCGCTGCCGGGGTCGGGGTTGCTCGGCGTCTTCCTCGCGACGTTCGCTTTCGGACTGGTTGCTTCGGACCGTCGGTACGCCGAGGCCGCCGTCGCTGGCGGTATCACCGTCGGCGCCAGCGCGTTCCTTGACGCCGCCGTCGTCGCCTTCCTCGGCGGCTTCGGCGTCCCGCTTGCACTGCTCGGTGGCGGCGTCGGCGCGGCTGTCGCCGTCGTCGGAACATACTTCGGCCGGGACCTGCGGGCTGGACTGACGCGAGAAATCTGATTCAGACCAGCCGCCACGTCTTGCCGTCGCGTTCGACGACGCCGTGTGCCGACAACCCCTCCAGAGCGTCGGTGACGACGTCGGGTGGGGCTTCGACGCGGCGACTCAACCGTTCGGCCGTCGCGGGGCCGTCGGCGAGCGCCCGAAGCAAGTCCGCGTAGAACCGCCCGTCGAGTCCCTCGAAGTGTGAACTGATTCGGTCGAGCGTCTCCGTCAGCCGGCCTTGTACCCACCGCTGAGCCATCGACAGTTCGTTCTCCAGCCGTTCGAGTTCCTGTAACTCCTCGGTGAGGCCGGCGAGTTCGGGGTCGGCCGCGTCGGGGTCGCCGTTCTCGTCACCGGGGCGACAGCACTCCACGTCGAGTGAGACGTATCGCCAGGAGGTGATGTCGAAGTTCGGCGACGCCGAGTAGGCGCTTTTCGTCCCGAAGTCGTACGGCGAGACATTGACCTCCAGTCGGAGGTTCCGGGCGATGGAGAAGTACTTCCGGCGCCCCTCGTCGACAGTCGACTCGACGAGACCCGCCTCTTCCAGTTTCCGGAGGTGGTCGATGACTGCTTTCGGGCTGACGCCGAGGTATTCGCTGATTTCGGTGACGTAGCAGGGCTTTCGGGCGAGGAGCCGTAGGATGCGTCTACGGTTCTCGTTTCCCAGCAGGTCCAACAGCGCCGCCGAGTCCATTACGTTGGGCTTCGGTCCGCGGACGAAAAAGGGTGCCGCCCCGCCGCCAAGGGTTTTTCGAGTCAGTCGCCGCCGTCTCAGCGGTCGCTGCCGTTTCGTTCGGGGTCTTCGGCTGCAGCGTCGGCGCCGGCACTATTGTCGTCGCGTTCCTCGCTGTCGTCGCTTTCCTCGCGGTCTTCGGGCGCGCTACTGCCGCTGGAATCGGGAGAGCCGCCGTCGCCGTCGTCGGATACCGGGTCATCGCTGACGTCCGTCTCGACGGGCGGGCCGCCACCGTTCGAGGCCCCGGGAACGTCGACGGAGGTGTTCGAATCGCCGTCGGCATTACCGGTGTCCTCCGGTGGGCCGCGCTCGCCGTCGAACATCGGTCCAGCGAGGTCACGCGCCAACTCGGCCACCTCACCACCGCTGAGATTGTGGGCCTCGTTTCGAAGCGCGTCGAGTCGCGTCGTATCGACGCCGGCCTCCGCGGCGACCGATGCGGTCTCGTTGGCTGACTCCTCCAGTCCGTTCGCACCGGTCGTGACGTGTGCGGCTATCGCGCGGTTACGGACCTCCGAGTCCTCTTCCGAGATGGCCGCTCGGCGGTTCGCCAGCCGCTGTTGTCGTTGTTCGAGTTGCGCTTGCCGCTGTTCGATGAGTTCGCGCCGCTCCTCTTGGCTCTCAGCCCTATTCAACGACGCCTTGAACATGCCGTCGTCGACCTCGCCTTCGGCCTCGGCACTGCTGGCCTGCATGAACGACGAGACCGTCGCTCCGAAGGAGGCGTTCCCGCCGTCCGTCGTCTCGTTCGTCGGCTGGGTCTGTGCCGCGACGCCGCCCATCCCAGCCGTGAGGAGGACGGCGAGTGCCACCAAGACGCCAATACCGACAGCGATTCGTTTCATCACTGTTCTCTGGGGCACCTGACTCGGAAAAACCCCCCCCTCCGTTCTCATCGTTCAGTAGACGCCGAAACGACCCCAAACGGTCCAATAGAGTTTATACTGCTGTTAGGGGACTTCGAATCCACCTCTCGACACCGCCGTTTCGGATGACAGTCACGTCGGCTCTCGGGGTCCGATACCGCTTCCGTCCCGGACAAAGCTTATGCGTGTGACTGTCTAACACTCGCGTAGCGGCATGTTCGAACCGTTCTCAAGCGGCTACTACCTCGGGCGGCTCTACGTGGAGCCGCACGACGGCGACTGCGCAGTAATGCACCACGAACACCACGAGCGGGTTAATGACCGATTATACACCGAAAAAGCGGATTATTCCGGCCCGTTGGTGATGAAAATCGGCTCGGCACACGTTCCGGTCCACGGCGCCGAGGGCGTCCCCGGCCGGACCGTCGCGCTCCCGGAGTCGGTACTGCCGGCGACCGGCGTCGACAATCCGCCGACGCTCAGCGAGGTACTGTTGGCGAAAGCCGACCGCGCCGCCCAACTGCTGGGTATCGACGGCGATGCCACGGACTGCACCGACGGGGCCGCGGGCTTTTAGACGCCCGGCCACCTCGGTCCGGCGATGCTCGACGACCTCCTCGGCCGGACCGCACTGAAGGAACGCATCGCGGAACTGGAAGACGAGCGCGACCGTCTACAGGCGCAACTCGACGCCGAGAGCGAGCGCCGTGCCGACGCCGCCAGCGCCAGACAGGAGGCCGAAGAGCGGGTCAACCGCCTCGAAGACCGCATCGCCGACCTGAAGGGAAAAGTCGACGCCGAACACGAGACAGCCGACGTCGCATTTCGACACCGCGAAACCGTCCGCGGTTCCCGACTCGCCGAGATACGCGGGCGACTCACGTCCTTTGAGGGGTCCACCGAGACTGTCCTGACGGCGTTCGTCGACGACGAGGTGCCCGACGACGTTCGCGAACTCCTCGGTGACCGCACCCCGCTCGTCTCGCGGGCCGCGCCGTGTCTCGTCTGTGCCGACGACGCCGGCCTCCTGGCGGTCGCCATCCGGCCGCCGGTCGCTCCCGACCCGTTCGTCGAGTGGAACGCGACCCCGCGAATCGACCGCGAGTGGATAGCGCCGACCGGCCGGTTCGCGCTCGCGTTGGTTCGCTCGGACGTCTTCGCCGTCGGCGTCTACGAGGGCGACGAGCGCGTCGACTACGAGGGCTTCGAGAGCGACGTAAAGAGCGACCACTCGAAAGGCGGGTTCTCGCAGTCCCGTTTCGAGCGACTCCGCGACGAGCAAATCGCCGACCACGTCGAGAAGTGCGAGGACGCCCTCGCGGCCATCGACGCCGACCGACTGTACGTCGTCGGCGACCGCCGTCTTATCGGTGAGTTCGATGCCGACGTGACCGCCGCCGTCGATGCCACCGGCAAACCGCGAGCGGCCCTCGAGGACGCCTTCGATGACTTCTGGACCGTCCCGGTGTACGGACTGTAAACGCGCGGCGCGGACTGATGCGTTTATACTCACGGGTGGTGTCTTTCGGCGTATGCGCATCGCGATTCTCGCCCACGAGCAGTTCCCGGACAGCGCCAAAACCGCCGTCGGCATCCTCAGATACGGCGACGACGATGTCGTCGCGGTGCTCGACCGCGATTCGGTCGGAACGACCGTCTCCGACCACCTCCCCGATGTGGATTCCGATGCCCCGGTCGTCGAAAGCGTCGACGACGCCCCGGAGTTCGACGCCCTTATCGTCGGCATCGCGCCCATCGGCGGCGGCTTCGACGAGTCTTGGCGCCCGGACGTCCGCGGCGCCATCGAACGCGGCGCCGACGTAATCGCCGGCCTGCACTACTTCCTCGAAGACGACGAGGAGTTCGCCCGCCTCGCCGACGAACACGGCGTCGAGTTACGCGACGTACGGAACCCGCCCGAGGACCTCACCGTCGCCGAGGGCGTCGCCCGCGACCTCGACTGCGAAATCGTCCTGACGGTCGGCACCGACTGCTCGACCGGCAAGATGACGACGACGCTTGAGTTGGTCGAAGCCGCCCGCGAGGCCGGCCTCGACGCCGGGTTCATCCCGACGGGCCAGACGGGCATCATGATTGCCGGGTGGGGTATCCCAATCGACCGCACAATCAGCGACTTCACCAACGGCGCCGTCGAGCGCATGCTGAAGGAGGCCGCCGACGAGTACGACTACCTCTTCGTCGAGGGGCAGGGCTCGATTATCCACCCCGCCTACTCGGCGGTCACCTGCGGCATCCTCCACGGCGCGATGCCCGACCACCTCGTGTTGTGTCACGTCGCCGGTCGGGAGGCCATCCACGGCTACGAGTCGTTCCCAATTCCCGATCCCGGCGAGGTGGCGACGCTGTACGAGGACCTCGCGGAAGGCGTCGCGCCGACGGAACTGCTCGGCGGCGCGTTGAACACCTACGGCATGTCGCCCGACGAGGCCGAGGCGGCCATCGAAGCGTACGAGGACTCCATCGGCGTCCCCGCCGCCGACCCCGTCCGAGACGACGCCGCGAAAATCATCGAACAGTTATGAAGACCGACTTCGAGACCGTCGAGTTGCCACTCGACGTGCCGTTTACCATCTCCCGCGGAACGACCGAGACGACCAAAAACGTCGTCGTCACGATTGAGCACGGCGACGAAGTCGGATACGGCGCGGCCGCACCCTCGCGACACTACGGCGAGACACCCGCCACCGTCGAGGCGCTGTTGCCGGAGTACCTCGATGCGGTCGAGGCGGTCGGCGACCCCTTCGCTCGCCGCGAGATTCACGACCGGATGCTGTCGGTCGCACGCGACAACCCGGCGGCCCGCGCCGCCGTCGACATCGCCCTGTGGGACCTCGCGGGAAAACTGCTCGACCAGCCGGTGTACCGCCTGCTCGGTGCGTCGGCCGAAACCGAGCGTCCGCCCACCTCCTTCACCGTCGGCATCGACGACACCGACGCGATGAAGCGCCGCGCCCGCGCGGCCGTCGAGTCGGGGTATCCGGTTCTGAAGGTGAAACTCGGAACCGACCGCGACCGACGCATCATCGAGGCGATTCGCGCCGTCGCCCCCGACGTGTCCCTTCGGGTCGACGCCAACGAGGCGTGGACGCCGACCGAGGCGGTCCGCAACTGCGAGGCGCTGGCCGACCACGACGTCGAGTTCGTCGAACAGCCGGTTCCCGCGGAGAACCGCGAGGGCCTCCGATACGTCTCCGAGCGCTCGCCGCTCCCTATCGCGGCTGACGAGTCCTGTCTCACCGCCGTCGACGTGGCCGAGGTTGCTGACCGCTGTGACATCGTCAACCTGAAACTGATGAAGACGGGCGGCATCACGCCCGCTATCGAGGCGATTCACACCGCCCGCGCACACGGGCTGGAGGTGATGTGTGGCTGTATGCTCGAAACGAACGCCGCCATCGCGGGGGCGGTACACCTGCTACCGCTGCTCGATTACGCCGACCTCGATGGGTCGCTGTTGCTGGAGTCGGACCCCTACGAGGGCATCCCCGTCTCCGAGGGCCGGTTCGTCCTCGGTGCGGTCGAATGCGGGACGGGCGCTACGCCGCGGTGACGGCTGCTCAGACCACGTCGAAGGCGACCGCGACGGCGCCGTCGCCGATGACGCCGAAGTACGCGAACCGATAGCGGCCGGCCGACAGGTCCGGACACACCTCGAAGCGGTCGCCGGCTACCGCGTCCTCGATCAATTCGATGCGCCACTCGAACCCCTCGCTGGGTGCGTGTCCGATTGCCACGTCGGTGTAGCCGAACGAACTCTCTGACCCGCCGCGGACGTCCTGCCAGCCGTCCTCGGTGTACACCTGCAGATTGAACTTTCGTCTGTTTCCGGTCGAGACCTCCCGGTCGGTGACGTTCGTGAGCGAAATTTCGACGGTGTCGCCGCGCTCGTAGCTCGTTTCGGCGACCCGAAGCGCGAACGTCGGTTCGCCGTCCGTCTCGAAGTCGCCGTACTGTACGTCGGCTTCCTCGGCCCACTGCGGGTGGCGCTCGAAGGAGTCATCGTCACACGACAGCGGCGCGACGGGGTCGGCCTCGTCGTCGGGGCGGACGTACCCCGGCAGGTCGGCGGGGTCCGGCGACAGGGGGTCGTCGGCGCCTGCGGTGACCGTCGCCGTCTCACCCCACCCATCGGTGATGTCGAGGGATGTGTCGGTGACGGGTTCTCCGTCGAAGGTGACGCGAACGAGCGCCGACGGGAACGTCACCGCTTGCCCGCACCCTTCGTCGTCGCCGCTGGTGTCGACGGCAGAGGCCTCGCCGACCAGCGCCTCGTCCTCGACAGCGAAACCGCCGGCGTCGACCTCGGTGTAACAGGTGTTCGGACCGACGGCGGCGACGAGCAACACGACGCTCTCCTCGTAGTCGACGCCATCGAGGAACGAGCCGACGGCCTCGCGCCGGCTTTCCGGTAGTTCGTGGGGCCGAACGACGGCCTCCTGTCGCTGTTCGCTGTCGATGACGACGACGTGGCCCGTCGTCGACTCGTCGTACCACTCGGCCGAGCTATCGAGGCGATACTGCTGTATCTCGGTGTCTTTCACCGACGGTTCAGTGGGCGTTTCATCGGGAGTGCCGTTCGGTGTTCCGTCTCCGTTCCCGTTTTCATCGCCGTTACCGAGTCCGTTGAGACAGCCGGCGAGCGCGCCGACGAGACCGGCGCCGGCAACTCGGAGGGTCGTTCGTCTGTCGGGGGCCATATCATTGGATCGGTGACCGAGATAAGAGGCCCTTGTGGTGGCTCAAACGAGCGTTTGAGAGACGCCACTGCCACCGCTAACTGGCGGGAACAGCGCGAGTTCGTCGCCCTCCTCCAGTACCGTCTCGTGGCCGTCGTCTTTCACGAAGGGGTTGTGGTCGTTGCGGAGAACGCGGATGTGGTCGCGAATCTCGCCGTCGTCGAGCACTTCGTCTCTGAGTTCGGGATGGGTCTCCAGCAGTTGCTCGAAAGCCTCACCGAACGTGTCGCCGGGACCCGCCTCGACCGTGACACGTTTCGTGCCGGCGGCTTCGGCGAGGTTGGCGAACAGTCGCCATTCCATGGACGTTGGTCGGCGTGGCTCTCCCTTAGCGGTGTCGCCCGCGGACGACTCGGCGGGCGTGTCGACCGAACGCAACCCTTAGTGCTGTCGCTCGGCAACGGCGGTGTAATGCGCGACTCTTTCGAACTCCGGGACGGGGACGGCGCCGGCCGAATCGGCGAGCTCTCGGTCCCGCGGGCCGGTGTCACCGTCGAGACGCCCGCTCTCCTTCCGGTTATCAACCCCCATATCCGCACCATCGAACCCGCAGTGCTCGAAGCCGAGTTCGGTGCGGACGTTCTCATCACGAACGGCTACATCTTCTTCAAATCCGAGCAGTTCCGCGAGCGCGCCCTCGATGAGGGTCTCCACGACCTGCTCGAGTTTTCGGGCGCCATCATGACCGACTCGGGGTCGTTCCAACTGTCGGAGTACGGCGAAATTTCGGTGACGAACGAGGAGATACTCCGGTTCCAACACGACATCGGCTCCGACATCGGCACGCCGATAGACATCCCGACGCCCCCCGATGTCGGTCGCGAGCAGGCCGAATCCGACCTCGAAACGACTCAGGCGAGACTGGAGGCCGCCCAGTCGGTCGACGTCGGAGAGATGCTCGTCAACGCGCCGGTACAGGGGTCGACGTACCCCGACCTGCGGGAGACCGCCGGCGCACACGCCGCGGGCACCGACCTCGACGTGTTCCCCGTCGGTGCGGTCGTGCCGCTGATGAACAGCTATCGCTACGCCGAGATGGTCGAGGTCGTCCTCGCGGCGAAACGCGGCCTCGGTGTCGACGCCCCCGTCCACCTCTTCGGTGCCGGTCACCCGATGATGTTCGCCCTCGCCGTCGCCGCGGGGTGTGACCTCTTCGATTCGGCCGCCTACGCGCTGTACGCCCGCGACGACCGCTATCTCACCGTCTCCGGGACCGAACACCTCGAGGACCTCGATTACCTTCCGTGTGCGTGTCCGGTGTGTGCCGAACACACCCCCGAGAGCCTTCGGGCGACCGACGCCGACCGCCGCGAGGAACTGCTCGCCCGACACAACCTCCACGTCAGTTACCGAGAGTTGCGGACCGTCAAGCAGGCGATTCGGAAAGGGAACCTCCTTGAGTTGGTCGAACGCCGCGCCCGCGGGCATCCGGCGATGGTCGACGGCTACCGGGCGCTCTTGGACGGTGTTGACGAATTGGAGGCCCACGACCCAGTCTCGAAGGGGACGTTCTTCCATCTCTCCGCGGAGTCCGCCCAACGGCCGGAGGTCCGGCGGCACCACGACCGGCTGTCGCGACTCACCGTCGAGGGCGACCGCGTCCTGCTGTCGGAGGGCGACGACAACAGCCGCTTCGACGTGACGTGGCGGCTGCAAGCCCCGTTCGGCCCGTACCCGCCGGCGCTGTCGGACAGCTATCCGCTGACCGCGGAGATTCCGAACCGCCTCGACCCCGCCGCCTACGAGGCCGCCGCCGAGGGAGTCCGACGACTCGCCGCGGCCAACCCCGATACGGAGTTTTGGGTCGGCCACTGGGGGTGGCCCGAGACGGCACTGGCGGCGCTGCCCGAATCGGTCGGGACCGTCCAGTTGGGCGACGACAGCACGATTCCGGCATGGATGGACGGCGAGGCGGAGTGAGACCGAAGGAGGGTTACCCACCGGCCGACGAACCCCTCTATGACCGATTACTTCGAGGTTCACGAGCGCGACGCCGCCGCCCGTCGCGGCGAGTTGCGCCTCGCGGACGCCGTCTCGACACCGGCCCTCGTCGACGAGTTCGTCGACGATTCGGGCAGTCGCTGGCACGAGGCCCGCGAGGTGCCCGACGGCGACGACGCGCGGTTGACCATCCTCCCGCATCGGGCGCTGCCACCGGGAACCGAGCAACCGGTCGCCGAAGCCTTCTCGGGGGAATATCCAGACGTGGACTACCCAAGCGCCGCCGTTGTCTCCCCGGAGACGGCCGCCGACCACGGCACCGACGCCTACGTCCTCGCCGGCGGGCCGGGGTACGCCGGCCACGCAGAGGCGTTCGTCGAGGCAGTTCTCTCGGTTCGGGGTGCAATCCCCGACGACACCGCACTGTATCTCTCCGGGGTCGCGACGCCGGCCAACGCCGCCGTGTTAGTCTATTCGGGCGTCGACCTGCTCGACGAGAAACGCGCGAGAGCGCGTGGCCTGGAGGGGTTTTACCTCTCGACGGACGGCGAGGCGTTCCTCGAGGACCTCGATGAGTTGCCGTGTCCCTGTGAGGCCTGCCGAAAGCCCGTCTCGGAGTTCACCCGGGTCGACTGCGCCGACCACAACGCCAACGCCCTGCGTGCGGAACTCGCACGCGTCCGCCACCGGATTTCGGAGGGCCGACTGCGCGATTACGTCGAGGGACAGGCCCGCCACGAGGCGTGGCTGACGGCGACGTTCCGCCGACTCGACCAGCAGTACGGCTATCTCGAAGCACGGACGCCCGTGTTCCGGCGCAACGAACTGCTCGCGGCGACCGACGACGCGCTCCGGCGGGTCGAAATTCAACGGTTCGCCGACCGCGTGACGAGTCGCTACCGTCGCCGTCTCGACGCGCCGCTTGTCCTCGTCCCCTGTTCGGCCCGGAAACCCTACAGCGACTCCCAGAGCCACCAGCAGTTCTCGGAGGCCATCAAATATCGCGGCCACGTCGTCTCGATGACCTCCCCCATCGGCGTCGTCCCGAACGAACTTGAGACGACCTACCCAGCCCAACACTACGACAGCGTGGTGACCGGCAACTGGACGGAGACGGAAATCGAGTTCGTCGCCGCCGTTCTCGAACGCTATCTCGAACGCGCCGACTACGACCGTCACATCGCCCACGTCCCCGGTGAGGGGTATCGGGAAATCTGTGAACGCGTCGGCGACTCGCTGGACATCGACTTCGAGTACACCGTCGAAGACCACCCGACGACCGACGCCTCCCTCGACAACCTCGCCGCGGCGCTGGAGGGCGAGGATAGCTACTACAAGAGCGAACGCGAGGCGGCGACGGTGCGAGCCATCGCGGACTTCCAGTTCGGCGACGGTGCCGGCGACGAGGTGTTCGGCCCCGAGGTCGAAACCGAGAGCTACTACCCGAAACTCCGGGTCGTCGACGGCGAGGGCGAACTGCTTGCGACGCAGGTCGCCCAGTACGGCACCCTGTCGTTGACGCTGGCCGGCGCCCGGGCGTGGCTCGACAGCGACGCACCGACCAAGCGAGTCGAAATCGACGCCTTCGTCCCCAGCGGAAGCGTCCTCGCGCCGGGTGTCGTCGACGCCGACGACTCGATTCGCCCCGGCGACGAAGTCGTCTTCGAGGGGCCGAAGGCCTTCGGCATCGGTCGGGCGGCCTGCCACGGCGCGGCGATGGTTGAGGGAAGCCGGGGCGTCGCCGTCGACGTACGCCACTGCGAAGAGTCATAGGTTTCTTTTCGCCGGGTGTCGGGAATGGGGGTATGGACCGCCCTGCCCTCCTCGCAGTCCCGGTTGCAGTCGTATCGGCACTCGTCGTTCCGTTGCGGAGTCTCGTTGCTTTTCAATCGCTTCAGGATTTCTTCGGCCTGACTACCCTGTCGCTGCTGATTCGCCCGCTTTGGATGTCCGTCGCCATCGTCGGCTTCGCCGCCGTCGGCTACGCCTACGGAACGACTGCCCGTAGTAAACCGACGGGCGTCCTCGCCGTCGCGGCGCTGGCGGGGTTCGTCGGTTCCGCCGTCGGATACCTCTTCGTTCGCTTCGGGGCCGACACGGTCGCCCAACGGGGGTCGCTCCTCGTCGAGATGGGAATTCTCGGTGGATACGCGATGCTGGATGCGGCCCTGTTCGGTCTTCTCGTCGTCGGCGGGTACGCCCTCACCTTCGAGACGGGTCGGTCGGAATAGTTCCCTCGACGCAGGCGCCGGCCACCTTTTTACTGTCGTGGCACCACTACGCCGTATGGACGAAATTTCGCTCGGCGTCCCACAGCCGCTTCTCGACGCGCTTCCGGAGGACGGACAGGCTGCCGCACAGGATATGCAACGGGCCGTCGAGGGGTACGAACAGCGTCTCAACGGTGCAATCGAGGAGGCCGACGACGACGCCGAAGCCGCGAGCAGCGCGCTCGACCTCATCGAGCACTTCGACGCCCGTCGTGAGCGCTTCGACGAGTTCGTCCCCGAACTCCGGGCGTGGGGGCAGTCGCCCATCTTCGCCATCGCGTGGCGGAACCTCTATGCGGACCTCGTCGCCCAACTGTACGAACACGACTGGCTGGCGGCGCAACTCGACCGCGAACGCAACGCCCGCCTCGTCGAAGACGGCATCCGACTCTCGGATTTATGAGCGGGACGGACCAACAGCAGGGCATGAACCTCGAGTTGCGGTTTTTCGCGACGTTTCGGAAGGCCGTCGGTCAGAAAGTCGTCGAACGGGAGTACGACGACGACGCGACGGTCGGCGACGTGCTCGCGGCAATCGAATCGGAGTGGCCGGAACTCGTCGGCGAAATCCTCGACGACGACGGCGACATCCAGCCGCAGTTGACCATCCTCAAGAACGGCCGGGAGGTGGTCCACATCGACGGCACCGAGACGGAACTGGACGACGGCGACCGGTTGAGCGTCTTCCCGCCGGTGGCGGGTGGATAGATGCAGGAGACCCGGCAGTTCCGCGGTATCTCGAAGCGGTTGGCCGCGGACTACCTCGAAAACCTCGGCGGCGCCCGAACCGACGAGAGCGGTGACCGAATCGAGGGCGACGGCTGGCACGCCGACCTCTCCGAGGAGCAAGTGGATGTCGTCGGGTCGATAACGCTGACCGAAGTGACCGTCGACTTCGAGGGCGACGACGAGACGCTGGAACCGCTCATCGAGGACTTCGCCCGGAAGGCGATGCGTGCGGGTGGGTAGATGGCGGGCGGTCCGCTACAGGGCAACGCGCTCGTCGTCGCGGCCGCGAAAGCCTCGGTCTCCGGCGAAACGCTCCCCGACCTTGTCGACCGAGCCCAGGCGTACCTCGGCGCTCGACGCCCCGACTACGGCCGACGCTACGAATGTGTCCACGAGGACGAATCGACGGCCGTCTTCCTCACCAGCGAGGGCCACTGGGCCGAGATTGGCGAGGAACTGTCCCTTACCGACCGCGAGTGGAAGGCGATACGCCGCGCTCACGCCGAACACCTGAAGCGACTCGGTGACGACCTCGACCGCCGCCAGGAGTTCGAGACGGCACTGGAGGTGCGGGAGGCCGTCGTCATCGGGAAATGAACGCCTCGATGTCGGCGCCCGTTCGCTCGGGGAACTCGGCATGGAGCCAGTGACTCGCCTCCGGGTAGTGTTCGACCGTCACGTCGTCGAGTTCTCGCTGGATGACGTTGGGAATGTGCCCGCCGAGTGCGCGGTCGCGTTCGCCCCACAGCAGTAGCGTCTCGGCGCGGACGCGTCGGCCGGCGTCCCAGCGGTTTCGCCACAGTCGCTGGACGTTCTCCCGCCCGAACGCCCGGTAGTAATCGAGCATCGCCCGAATCGCACCCTCCCGTCGCCACGCCCTCCGGTACGTCGCGATATCGTCGTCGGTGTAGGCTCCCGGGGCAGGGTCCTCACGGAACAGTCGTTCGAGCAACGCGAAGTCGTTGGCCGAAAGCACCCGCTCGGGAATCGCGGGCACCTGGAAGAAGCCGGCGTACCACGACCGAAGCGCCTGTCTGAGTGTGAACTGCCCCTCGAAGGCACCGGGATAGGGTGCGTTGAGGACGACCAGTCGGTCGAGGACTTCGGGTCGCTGGAGGGCGGTCCCGAAGGCGACGACGCCGCCCCAGTCGTGGCCGACGACGTGGGCCGTCTCGTGGCCGGTCGTCCGTATCAGCCCCGCCACGTCCTCGGTTACTGCTTCGAGTCGGTACTGTTCGACCTCGTGGGGCTTCTCCGAGCGATTGTAGCCGCGCAGGTCGGGAACGACGACGTGGAACGATTCGGCGAGCCGGTCGATGTGTCGCCGCCACGCCCACCAGCACTCCGGAAAGCCGTGGAGTAAGACGACCGCCGGTGCTGTGGGGTCGCCCGCGGAGACGTAGTGGAGGTCGAGACCGCCGACGTCCGCGATTCGGTGGCTCCAGCCCCGTTCGTCGGTCCACTCGTCCCGTCCGTCTCGTCGGAGTGCCGGCTGGCTCATACGCGTCGTTGGGCGGCCGGATGCTTGAGCACCGGGTTCGAAGTGCCGTTCGCCGGTTTTTCGATGCCCGCCTACTCGCCCTCGACGCCGGTCGCATCGAAGCCGAGTTCCTCGACACCTTCGACGATGGCCGTCTGGTCGGCGTCGGCCTCGTAGTAGAACACCACGTCGTAGGTGCCGTCGCGGACGAGCTGTTGGCACTCCCAGACGAACTCCTCGTCGTCGAGAGTGAGCCCCTGATGTTGGTTGACGCCGAAGCGGTCGTCGTCGTTGCCGGAGTACACGTAGGTGTCAGTCGGGTCGATGCCGGCGGCTTCGGCGATGATATCGCCGATGTCGAGGGTGGCCTGATGGAGCGTCGGCTCCTCCTCGCCGGTCAATTCGCTCCGGACGATGACGCCGTTCAGTTGGATGTCTCCGGGTTCGAGCAGCGCCCTCGTCCGCTGATAAAGGTCGTCGTCGATAGCGTCTGCCATTGAGATAGCAGAGGCTATCGAGGGTAATACAGGTCACGGTCCGCGCCGGAAGCCCGCACCGCGCCGAAGTCGTAAACGCTGTACCGGTGTGCCGTCTTACAGACGGGTCAGATTCTTCGCGCGCGGGCCCTTCTCGGCTTCCTCGATGTCGAACTCGACTTCCTGCCCCTCCTCGAGGTCAGGACCGCCGACGTCCTCCATGTGGAAGAACACGTCTTCGTCCGCGTCGTCAGTTTCGATGAATCCGTAGCCGCCAGTGTCGTTGAAGAAGTCAACCGTACCAGTCGCCATTGCAACTGTCGGGATGACGTGGGTGCATAAAAAGCCTACGGCTACATGACTGTGAACCGACTGTTTTCGGGGGTCGCTTACCCCGAAGAGCGGGGAAACCGGGCGCTGTGACGCGTGAGGGGCCGTTTATAACCGGGGCGTGTGACTCGAGACAGTCGGCTTCGGCTGTCGCGCGCCGGCCGGACCAACAACACTCATTTGGCTGGGTGTCTTCGGGTCGGATAGATGAGAGGTCCCCGTCGGCTCCTGGAAGCCGCCTACGAGCGCGTCCTGGAGCGCGAAGTGTCCGGTGCCCCGTCCCACGTTGCGGTCATTCAGGACGGCAACCGTCGATACGCCGAAAAGCAGGGCGAAGCGAAGACCGAAGGCCACAGAGCGGGCGCCGACACCACCGAGTCCGTGTTGCGGTGGTGTGCTGACCTCGGCGTCGAGGAGTTGACGCTGTACACCTTCTCGACGGAGAACTTCGAGCGCCCGCCGGAGGAACGCGAGGCGCTGTTCGACCTCATCACCGAGAAACTCCGAACGTTCGCCGACCGCGAGGAGGTCCACGACCGCGAGGTCCGCATCCGCGCCATCGGCGAGGTCGAGCGACTCCCGCCGCGCGTCCGCGAGGCCGTTGACTACGCCGAATCGCGGACCGCACAGTATGACGAACTGTATCTGAACATCGCCTTGGCCTACGGCGGCCGTGCGGAACTGCTCGGCGTCGCCCGCGACATCGCCGAGGAGGCGGCCGACGGCGAACTCGACCCCCAGTCAGTCTGCGTCGAGGAAATCGAACGCCGGATGACCACTCGCCCCACCCGCGCGGTCGACCTCATCATCCGCACCGGCGGCGACGAGCGGACCTCGAACTTCCTGCCGTGGCACGCCAACGGTAACGAGGCCGCCGTTTACTTCTGTACGCCTTACTGGCCGGAGTTCTCTCGCGTGGACCTCCTGCGTGCGGTTCGGACCTACGAATCGCGACAGGAATCCTGGCGCCGGACGCGCGCTCAGCGTGCGGCCGCGCTGTTGCGCGCCGTCGGCGACGTGGAACTCCAGGAAGCCAGCCGCGTCATCGGGCGGTTCCGCGACTCGCTGCCCGACGGAGAACTCGACGACATCGAAGAGGCCGCCGAGGCCGACCCGTCGGTCGAATAGGGGAGTGTCCATTCCATGACGCCAATCGCCTCAACCGACAGCGTCCGACGCGGGAGCGCCCTGCTCGGCGTCGTTCTGAGCGTCGCAACGCTGCTCGCGGCCGCAGCCATCTGGGCGGTGCCGGCGTTGACGCCGGTCGGGACGGCCGCTGCCGTCGTGATTAGCGCGATGACACTGTCGCTGCCGGTCGTGGCGGCAGGACTGCTCTACTCCCTGCGAGACGGTCTCACCGGTGTCGGAGTCCGAGTCGAACGGCTACTGTGGGGTTCGCTTTTGGGGGCGCTTGCCTTCTTCACCACGGGGACTGCCGCCGTGGTGTCCGGCGTCGAGCCGATTCGAACGGTCGGCGATTGGCTCTACGGCATCGGAATCGTCGTCCTGCTCGTGGTTTCGACCGCCACGCTGTTCGTCGACGCGAAGTGAGCGCGAGGTCTGGCGATTCACCTCGCTCATCTTCCGAACCGCCGCTGCCGTTCCTGATACTCCCGTACGGCACGCAGGAAGTCCCGCCGTCGGAAGTCCCGCCAGTTCACGTCGGTGAAATGCAACTCGGAGTAGACGGATTGCCAGATGAGGAAATCCGAGAGCCGTTCGGCGCCGGTCTTGATGACGAGGTCCGGCGGCGTCCGAAAGACGAGGTGGCGCTCGATTTCGGCCTCGTCGATGTCCTGGGGGTCCAACTCACCCGACGCGGCGTCTTCGGCGATGTCGCGGACGGCGGCGGCGAACTCCTCGCGGCCACCGAGGCCGATGGACACTTGCACGGGCGCGTCGGCAGCGTCGTCGGCGTCGGGACCACGGACGGCGACCGTTCTCGGACTCTCCAACTCCGAGAGTGCGTTCCGAAGCGTCGGGACGGCGGCCTTGTCGAGGACGCTCACGTAGATGAGGATTTCCTCGACACCGGTCTCGAAAGCCCACTCCAGAAACGCCGAGAGGGTGTCGTAGGCGCCGCGTTCGAGCAGGTCGTGTTCGGTGATGACGAGTGCGACCCGCTCGGGAACGGCCGC
The DNA here is from genome assembly GCF_024300825.1 of Natronomonas gomsonensis. Classification (NCBI taxonomy): domain Archaea; kingdom Methanobacteriati; phylum Methanobacteriota; class Halobacteria; order Halobacteriales; family Natronomonadaceae; genus Natronomonas; species Natronomonas gomsonensis. Next base: position 3,346,116 of record NZ_CP101323.1, read on the forward strand.
GTCGCTGAGACGGATTCGCGTCGCGAGGTACCGGTCGTACAGTCCCACGTCCGCGTGTTCTCGCCGACGTGCCTGAACGTGTCGGTCCACCTTCGGGAAGGTTAAGTGGGCGACGGCGGAATCTCGGGGCGTGACTGGCGACGTACGTCGGGCCGGCGGCTACTTCCTCGTCGGAGCGCTGTCCCTCCTCGCTCCGGTGTTGGACGGCGTCACGAGCGGTCGACTCGCCGCCATCTCCACCGTCGCCCCCTTCGCGTTCGTCGCCGCCGTGGCGCTGGCATCGACTCGCGGCCCGCTGTTCGAGTTGTTCGCCCGGGAAAGTGACCGCGAGGAGGGCCGGCTGTACGGACTCGCCTCTTTCGCGCTCGCCGTCGCCGGCCTCGCCGTGTTGCTCGTCGGCTTCGAGTTGCCGACGGCGGCGTTCGTCGCGACGGTGTTCGTCCTCACGACGGGAAATCTCGGCCAGATGCTCGTGGCGACCCGGCTGGTGAACCCCTTCGTCGTCGTCTCGGCGTTCGTCGCCTCGGGGATGGCCGGGGCTATCGGGGCGATTTTCCTCGCTGGCACCCTCGGCGCAACGACGCCATCGCTCCCACTGGCGACGTTCTTCGCGGCCAGCGGCGCGCTGTTGGCGGCGCTCATCCGCTCGGCGCTTCACGTCCGTGACGACTCGCTGGTGTTGCTCTCGACGGGACTCGTCATCTGGTTCCTGCTCGAACTGGGGTTGGGCGCGACGACGTCGTCGACTCAAATCGCCGTAGGGCTCGGACTCACCGTCTTACTCGGAGGCCTCGCCTACGGGCTCGGAACCGCCTCGATTACCGGCATGCTCACCGGCGTGTTGCTCGCGCTGTTCGCCGTCGTCCTCGGGGGGTACGGCTGGTTCGTCCTCCTCATGACCTTCTTCGGCGTCGGTGGCCTCGCCTCGAAGTACCGCTACGACGAGAAACTGGAACGCGGCATCGCCCAGGAGAACGAGGGCGCCCGCGACAGCGGGAACGTCCTCGCGAACTCGGCGGTCGCGTTGGTCGCCGTCGTCGCCTACGCCGGTGCGGTCCACGTCAGTATGGACGCCTCCGTGTTCCGATTTGCCTTCGCCGGCGCGGTGGCCGCAGCGCTTGCCGACACCCTCTCCAGTGAGTTCGGCGGGCTCTTCGACAACCCCCGGCTCATCACGACGTTCGAACGCGTCGAGGCAGGCACCGACGGCGGCGTCACGTGGCAGGGCGTCGTCGCCGGCCTCGTCGGGTCGGGGTGCATCGCCGGCCTCGGCGCGCTGTTCTTCGGCCTCGGCGTCCCCGGCACCGTGACGATTCTCGCCGCCGGGTTCGTCGGCATGACCGTCGACAGCATCCTCGGGGCGACGCTCGAAGGCGGTCGCCTCGACAACCAGAGCGTCAACCTGCTGGCGACGCTGTCGGCGGGGCTGGTCGCCGCGGCAGCGGGGCTCGTGGTGCTGTGATTCGGCCGATGGACCCGGCCGACGAACCGGCCGTCCGGTCGCTGCAGTCGACTCTCGACTACGCGGACCCACAGTTAATCGACGCCGCCCTCGACGGCCCGTTCATCGGCCGAGTCGCCGTCCACGAGGGGAGCACCGTCGGCTACGCTATCGCGCTTCCCGGCCAGGAGACGACGCTCTCGGAGTTGGTCGTCGCCGCCGAGTACCGTCGGCACGGGTACGGTCGGTCGTTGGTCGATGCCGTCGCGGAGGCCTCGGGCGCCGACCGAACGGTCGTCACGACGCCAGCGGAAAACGAGAGAGCCGAACACTTCTATCGGGCCATCGGATTCGCGGTCAGCGAGCGCTTGCCGTCGTTTTACGCCGACGGCACGGCCGCATTACGCCTCGTTCGCGGCGAGTAATGCGTCGGCGGTTCTGACACGGACGCTCGTCGGCTGTTTGACGAACTCACCGGTCGAGGCGGCGACGACCTGGTCGACGCCCCGCTGGGCGGCCACGTCGAGGAGCCGCTGGTCCAGTTCACCGTCGACGACGACGGCGGTGGGCACCGTCTCGGCGTCGACCAGACAGTCGAAGGCGTCCGCCGCGGGGCACTCCTCGGTCGCTCGAAAGTCGGCATCCAGCAGTCTGGCGCGGCCGCTCTCGCCGCCGATGATTTCACGGACGTGCCCGCGAAGCGTTCCGGGGTCGCCGTCGTCGTCGCTTTCAGTCGCCGTCGCTTCGGATTCTTCGGGTTCGGTCATCTCGGTGTCGGCCGCCGCGTCGGTGCCGTCCGTCGGCTCCTCGGCGGGGGCTTCGGCCGACGCGTCGACTGCGGCGGTTCCGTTGTTCGTCGGGCCGGATGCCGACGCCACTGACTCCGACGATTCGACGCTCGGTGTCTCGGGAGAGTCCTCCGCTTCGGTGGCCTTGATGGCCTGTTCGTGGGGAACTTTCTCCCGAAGCGCGGCCATCACTTCGTGGCGCGCGAGGTCCTCGACGCATTTCCCCTCCGGTGCGAAGGCGACGTAGTCGATGTCGCCGACCTGCGACAGTTCCTTCCGGATGAGTTCGCCGCCGCGGTCGCCGTCGAGGAAGACGGTGACGGTCTTCGATTCGGTCAATTCGGCGACTGCGTTGGGGACGTTCGTCCCCTCGACGGCGATGGCGTTCTTGATGCCGTACCGGAGCAGCGTGAGCACGTCGGCGCGTCCCTCGACGACGACGATGGCGTCGGAGTCGACGACGCGGGGGCCGGCCGGGAGGCCCTCGTATTCGGTGATGTCCTCGACGCGAACGGCCTCTCGGACTTCCTCGACGAGGTCACGGCTGGAGCGGACCGTATCGTCGAAAGCCTCGCCGAACAGCGCCTTCGCGCGCTCGACGACTTCGCGGCGCTTTGCGGCGCGGACGTCCTCGATTTTTCTGACCTCGATGGTCGAGCGACAGGGACCGACGCGGTCGATGGTCTCCAGTGCCGCCCCGAGAATGGCCGTCTCGACTTGGTCGAGGCTTGTCGCGATGGTGATGCGCCCGAACGACTGGCCGTTCTGGGAGTCGATTTCGACGTCGATGCGGCCGACTTTCGAGGAGTCCTGTAACTCCCGGAGGTCGAGTTCGTCGCCGAGGAGGCCCTCGGTTTGCCCGAAGACCGCCCCCACGACGTCGGAGCGCTCGACCACTCCGTCGGCGGTGATGTCCGCGTGAACGAGATATTTGGCTGTGTCCTGCATTGATGAACTGCCCGTCGCCGGGCGTGGATGATGATGGTGAATCCATGAGCGAACTCATGGGTATATAAATTACGCCGACACGCGTATATAAACCTGCGGACGGACTCGGGCTTTGGCCAGCCTTCGGGACCGTTTATGTACGTCCACGACGAGGGCCGCGTATGGGTATCGACGAACCCGATATCGACCCGACGGCGTTCTTGGAGGACGTGGAGATGCGCATCGGCGAGATAACGAGCGTCGAACCATTCCCGGAGGCCCGAAAGGACGTGTACAAACTCGAAGTCGACTTCGGCTCCGAGACGCGGCAGTCGGCGGCCGGACTCACCGACCTCTATGACCCGGATGACCTCCTCGGTCGACAGGTCGTCGCCGTCGTCAACCTCGGGACGGTGAACATCGCGGGCTTCGAGAGTCAGTGTCTCGTCACGGGTGTCGACAGCGCAGGCGGTGGCATCGTCCACCTCCAACCCGAACGCGACGTGCCGAACGGGACGCGCGTGTACTGATTGCCGTCGGTCTCTGACTGATGAAGAGGATTCTTCTTCGATACTGGCCATTGTCGAGCGATTAGCAACATTTAGGCGTGCGGGTCGGTAAGGAGTGGCAACCAATGGTCTCGACAGCGGAGAAATCTGTGTGATGACGGTCACACGGTGCTTGGATTGCCGGTATGGCTGTAGTGGCATATCGGCTGGATGGTGCTGGCCTCGGCAACCGTCTTGTACTGGCGGCGCACGACACGGGGCGGCATCGTCGCGGGTATCCTCGTCCCGCAGGTCGTCTACGTTGGGTTCAACTTCCTGCCGGAAGTGCCGCTCGGCCCCGTGACGCTCTTTACGGACTCCTACTTCGGCTGGGGGGTCTCCATCTACTGTATGATTCTCGGACTGCTCGTTACGGTGGTCGTCTCCGCCGTCACGGTTCGGTCGCCCGACGAGGATACAGACCTGTACTTCGAGGGGTTGAGCGCCGATTAAAAACGGAAAGCGTCGATTAGTCGTCGGCGGCCGCGACCGCCTCGCCGTGGCTCACTTCGTCGCCCAACAACTCCATGAACCCGGCCAGCCACTCGGGGTGGTCGGGCCACGCCTGTCCGGTGACGAGGTTGCGGTCGGTGACGACGCCGTCGACCCACGAACAGCCGGCGGCCTCACACTCGGCGCGAACCGCCGGATAGGAGGTCATCTCGTAGCCGTCCAGTACGCCGGCGGCCGCCAGAATCTGCGGGCCGTGACACAGCGTCGCGACCGGCTTGTCCGCCTCGAAGAAGTGCTGGACCGCCTCGATGACTTCCTCGTGGGTCCGGAGGTACTCCGGCGCCCGTCCGCCGGGGATACACAGCGCGTCGTAGTCGCTCGGATTCACCTCTGCCATCGTGGCGTTCAACTCGAAGTTGTGGCCTCGTGACTCCATGTACGTCTGGTCGCCACGGAAGTCGTGGATGGCAGTCTTGATTGCCTCGCCCGCTTCCTTGTCGGGACAGACGGCGTGGACTTCGTGGCCCACCATCTGCAGCGCCTGAAACGGCACCATAATCTCGTAGTCCTCGCCGAAGTCACCGACTATCATCAGGATGTCTTTGCCCATCGGTATCACCCAGCAAAACTACACCGACGAGAAGCATAAACGCCTCGGTGGGCTCCCACTCCGGTATCGAATCCGGTCCTCCGGGTTTCGGGAGTGAACCACTTAACAGGCAGTCGGTCGAACGCCCCTCCATGCAAACCCACATCGTCCCGGTCGGCTTCGATTACGACCGGCTCATCGCCCCGCTGGTGCGGGACCAACTCGACGTTGACCGCGTCGTGTTGCTGGAGGGGGCCGTCGGCAGCGAGGCCAACGTCGAGTACTCCCGGAACCTCGCGAAGAAGCTCGAAAAGGACTTCACGAACCTGCTTGGCGCCGAAACCGAGCGGTTCGTCGTCGAGGACGTCTACGACTACGACGCCGCATTCGAGCAGGCCTACGACCTCATCAACACGGAACTCGACGCCGGCGGCGAGGTGTGGGTGAACGTCTCGGCGATGCCCCGGACGGTCTCGTTTGCCTTCGCCACCGCCGCTCACTCCATCATGGTCGAACGCGAGGGCGACCGCGACCGCATCCACACCTACTACACGGTTCCCGAGAAGTACCTCGAAACCGAACTCGCCGAGGAACTTCGCGCCCAGCGTGACCTGCTGGAGGACCTCCTCGACGACGAAATCGACGACGAGCGCATCGAGGAGCACCTCGACCTCGCCGACGACTTACTGGAGGAGTTCGACGAGCGGGGCACCACCATCGGCGCAAAGCAGTTCGGCGACAGCCACATCATCGAGTTGCCGGTCGCCTCGTTCTCGAACGTCAAACCGTTCGAGGAACTCATCCTCTTCACGCTGGGTGAACACGGCGTCTTCGAGTCGGTTTCGGAACTCGCCCAGACGCTCGCCCGCGAGTTGGGCGAGGAGTACACCGACTCCTTCCGGTCGAAGGTCATCTACAACGTCGACCGCCTCGGTCCCGGCGGGAAGGGATACATCGAACAGGAGGAACACGGCAAGTCCTACCGGACACGGCTCTCCCGCATCGGAGAGCTATGGGTCAGGTCGCACGCCGACCAATCGGAGCTGTAATCAGCCGGTCCGAAACGAGAAATCCAGCGCCGACGCGGAGTGGGTCAACGACCCCATCGAAATCACGTCGACGCCCGTCGCCGCGTAGTCGGCTACGTCGTCGATGGTGATGCCGCCGCTGGCTTCGGTCAGCGCCCGGCCGTCGACCGACTGGACTGCTCGTTCGACCGCATCCGGGGCCATGTTGTCCAGCAGGACGATGTCTGCGCCCGCCTCGACGGCGTCGACGGCCGTCGAGGGCTCTTCGACTTCGACCTCGATTTTCGTCGCGAAGGAAACGCGCTCTCGGAACCGCTCGACTGCGCGCTCCATCCCCAACTCGGCGACATGGTTGTCCTTCACCATCACCATATGCGAGAGGTCCAGCCGATGGGTGTCGCCGCCGCCCGCGGCGATGGCGCGTTTCTCGACTCCCCGAAGGCCGGGCGTGGTCTTTCGGGTGCCCGCGATGCGAACGTCGTCGCTGACCTGATGGGCGATATCGACCGCCCACCGGGTTCGGGTGGCGATACCGGAGGCGTGGCCGGCGATGTTGACCGCGACGCGCTCGCCCCGGAGGACGTCCGTGGCGGGCCCCGAGACTCGAAGAACCGGAACGCCGGCTTCGATGGCCGTGCCGTCGGTCTCCCGATTCTCGATAGCCACGCCGAGATACTCGAAGACGGCTTCGGCGGCGTCGAGGCCGGCGACGACGCCGCCCTCTTTGGCGACGAGCCGTCCGGCCGTCTCGCCGGGCACGTCGTTGGTCACGTCGTGATGGCCGAGGTCCTCCCGGAGCCAGCGTTCGACCTGTGAGCGCTCAATCGGCATCGGCGGTCGGTTCCTCGACGAGGTGGTGACAGCCGCGCGATTCCTCCTGTTCGGCCGCCGCCCGTGCGACAAGCAGGGCGGTGACGCAGGCGCCACGGAGTTCGTACAGCGGACGACTCGTCCGGGTACGGGTGTAGGCATCGACCTCGCCCTTCAGCCGCCGGAGGACGGACTGTGCCCGTCGCAAATCATCGGGAGTGCGCTCGATGCCGACGTACTCGTCCATCACGCGCCGGAGACGGACGGCCTTCTCCTCGGCGAACCCCTCGGGAAGTGTGGGGTCGCGGTCCAGCAGTTCGGACGCCTCGATTTCCTCGGCGTCGAAGCCGGTGGCGGCCTCGCCCGCTCGAAGCCCCCAGACGAGGGCTTCCAGCAGGCTGGTCGAGGCCAGTCGGTTCGCGCCGTGGACGCCCGTCCGGGCACATTCGCCGACGGCGAATAGCCGGTCCAAGGAGGCCCGGCCCTCGGTGTCGACGGCGATGCCGCCACAGAGGAAGTGTTCGGCGGGGGCGACCGGAATCCCGTCGTCGGGGTCGACGCCACGTTTCTCGCATTCGGCGTGGAGGTCCGGGAACTCGGCTTCGAAATCGAGTGGAGTCACGTCCAGATACACCTCGCCCGTGCGGTCACGTTCCGTTTCGACGGCGCGAGCGACCACGTCTCGGGGGGCGAGTTCGGCGTCGGCGTGGTACTCCGGCATGAACCGCTCGCCGTCTCCGTTCCGGAGGAGGGCGCCCTCGCCGCGGACGGCCTCGCTGAGCAGGAAGGTGCCCTGTCCGTCCCTATTCGTCTCGCCCGCAAATGCGGTTGGGTGAAACTGGACGTACTCCATATCTTCGAGGTCCGCACCGGCCAGCGCAGCCATGGCGATGCCGTCGCCGGTCGCCGTTTCGGGGTTCGTCGAGCGACCGTAACACGCTCCGATGCCGCCGGTCGCAAGTACCGTCGCGCCGGCGAAACACGGCGCCCACTCGCCATCCTGCTCTAACATTGCACCGTGGACGCGCCCCTCGTGAGTCAGCAATTCGAGGGCAGCGGTGTCCTCCAGTATCTCGACGGCGTCGTGGTCGGCGAGATGGTTCAAAAATGGCGCCAGTAGGTGCTTGCCCGTCGAGGCGTCGACGTGGAGGATTCGGGCCTCGCTGTGGGCGGCCTCCCGACCGTAGTCGGGGGACTTCTCGCCGTCGAACTCGACGCCGAGGGTATCGAGAAACACGTCTTCGACGGCCTCGTCGGCGGAGTCGACCAACACGTCGACGGCCTCGGGGTCGGCGACCCCATCGGCCGCTTTCAGGATGTCGGCTTTGAACGCCTCGGGTTCGCCGCGCGTGACGGCGACGCCGCCCTGTGCCCAGTAGGACGTCGACTCCTCCGGTTGGGTGGCTTTCGTCGCGAGCGTCACGTCGGCGCCTGCTCGGGCCCCCGCCAAGGCGGCCGCACAGCCGGCGACGCCGCTGCCGACGACCAGAAGGTCAGTGGTGCGTTCGTTCATATCTCCAACATCCGTTCTAACGCCAGTCCGGCGAGTTCCTTCTCGCGCGGTGCGACTTCGATGACGTTTCGCTCCTCGCCCTCGGCCAGTCCCTCCAGTACCCACGTCAGGTAGTTGGGGTCGACCTGCCGCATGGCGTTGCAGTCCATGCAGGCGTCGCCACACAGCGGCACCACGTTCACCTCGGGATGCCACCGCTGGAGGTGGTTCGTGAGGTGGATTTCGGTGCCGATGGCCCACGTCTCGCCGGGGTCGGCCTCGGCGACCGTCTCACAGATGGTCGAGGTCGACCCGGCCACGTCGGCGGCCTCGACGACCTCTCGGCGACACTCGGGATGGACGATGACGTTGGCGTCGTCGTAGCGCTCCCGAACGTCTTCGATGTGGGCCTCGGTGAACCGCTCGTGGACCTGACAGTAGCCGTCCCACAGCACGATGTCGGCGTCGGCCACCTCGTCGGCGTCTTTCGATTCGGGGTCCCACGGGTCCCACTCCGCCGTTGAATCTTCCATCCCGAGGCGGTGGGCGGTGTTCTCCCCGAGGTGTTTGTCGGGCAGGAACAGCACCTTGTCGCCGCGCTCGAAGGCGTACTCGAAGGCATCGTGGGCGTTCGAGGAGGTACAGACCAATCCGCCCTGTTCGGCACAGAACGCCTTCAGGTCGGCGTAGCTGTTCATGTACGTGATTGGGATGATGTCGGCGTCCGGGGCCGCCTCGGTGAGTTCGGCCCACGCGGCGTCAACTTGCAGCGCCTCGGCCATCCCGGCCATCGGACAGGACGCCTCCATCGATGGCAGGATGACCGTCTGGTCGTCGTCGGTGATGATGTCGGCCGATTCGGCCATGAACGTCACGCCGCAGAAGACGACGTAGTCGGCGTCGGCGTCGGCGGCACGCTTGCTCAACTCGTAGGAATCGCCGATGAAGTCGGCGTGCTCGACGATTTCCCGCCGCTGGTAGTTGTGGCCGAGGATGATTACGTCCTCGCCCAGTTCCTCCCGGGCGGCGGCGATTCGGTCCGTGCGTTCGCCCTCGTCCAACTCCCGGTACTGTGGCGGAAGCTGTTCGAGGTTGTCGTACTTGAAGAGGCTGAGGTCGGTCTGAAGGTCGACCGTTTCCATTTCGGGCATGGGTGATACTCCGTGGGGTACCCTAGCCCACGGACTGCCATATTGATAAAATTTTGTCTTCAATAACTGATGTTGGTTGGGGCAACGTTCGCTACTGCGCTATCCGAACTGCGCTATTCAATCAAAAACCGGTGTATGCCGGTTTTTTAATCCATCACGGCCACGGTGGACTGTATGACCTCGGCCGAGTCGCTGTTCGTCGCGATTGTCGGTGAGAACCCCGTGATGCAGGCGTTCGTCGGGGGACTCATAATCGCCGGGTTGAATCTGCTTGGTGCGGCGCTCGTCCTCGTCTGGCGGAACCCCTCCGAGCGGTCGCTGGATACGGCGCTCGGCTTCGCCGCCGGCGTCATGTTGGCGGCGAGTTTCACGAGTCTCATCATTCCCGGCATCGACTTCGCGTCGGAGGCGGCGTACAACCCCGTCACCCTCGGCGGGGTCGAGTTGGTCGGTATCGTTCCGGTTCTCGTCGGACTCATCGCCGGAACGCTGTTTCTCGACCGTGCCGACGCACTCGTTCCGCACGCCCACTACCTCGTCACCGGGGAGCGACGGGCCGACGCCGCCGATTCAGACACCGACGGTCTCCCCGATGTCGACGCACGCATCGCCTCCGTCGTGCTCTTCGTCCTCGCGATTACGCTGCACAACATGCCCGAAGGGTTGGCCGTCGGCGTCGGATTCGGCTCCGGCGATTTGGGCGGTGCCCTCGCGCTGATGGTCGCTATTGGCCTCCAGAACATCCCCGAGGGGTTGGCCGTCTCCATCGCGGCGCTGAACGCCGGCCTCGATAGTCGGTGGTACGCGGCGGTCGCCGGACTGCGGGCCGGCGTCGTCGAGATTCCGCTGGCCGTCTTCGGTGCCTTTGCCGTCCAAATCGCCAGTCCCCTTCTCCCCTACGCGATGGGATTTGCCGCCGGCGCGATGCTGTTCGTCATCTCCGACGAAATCATCCCCGAGACTCACACCCGCGGCAACGAACGCGTCGCCACGCTCGGAACGATGGCCGGTATCGTCGTGATGTTGACGCTCGACGTGGTGTTGGCCTGAGTCGAGTCAGGCCCGATAGACGACTTCGCCGTCGACGACCGTCATCGAGATGTCGATGTCGGCGATGGCACCGGCGTCGACTGTCCACGGAGATTCCTCGAGTACGACGAAGTCCGCCCGTTTGCCGACTTCGACGGTGCCGAAACGGTCCTCGTCGTGGCCCGCGTAGGCCGCCCCCGAGGTGTAGGCTTTTAATGCCTCGGTGACCGAGAGTCGCTGGCTCGGTTCCGGGGCCGTCACCGCCTGCTGGACTCCGAAGAGGGGGTCCAACGGCATGCAGTCGCTGCCGAACGCCAGCGGTACGTTCGCATCGAGTACGTCCGCAAAGCGGTTCGATTCGGCGGTTCGCTCGGCGCCGAGGCGGCGCTCGTAGAGGCCGTCTTCCCGTGCCCACCGAAGGAAGTTCGGCTGCATCGAGGCGACGGTGTCGAATCCCTTGAGGTCGGCCGGCAGCAACTCGGCGTGTTCGATGCGGTGGCGGGTCTCGGAGTCTTCCGGGAGGGCGTCGAGGGCGACCTCGATTGCCTCGTCACCGATGGCGTGGACGGCCAACTGCATCCCGAGTTCGTCGACGCGGTCGGCGATATCGGCCAATTCCTCGGGGTCGACGACCCACTCGCCGGTCCCCTCGTGGTCGGCGTAGGGTTCCGAGAGCTTCGCCGTTCCCGCACCCAGCGACCCGTCAGTGTAGGTCTTGATGCCGCCGACGGAGACGCAGGCGCCGCCGTGGTTCGTCACAAGCCCCGTCTCTTCGACCGCATCGAGGTGGTCGGCCCAGTAGTACAGTCGCACGCGCAAATCGAGGTCGTCTTCTACGGCCAACGAACGATAGGCTGCCGGAGCGTCCGAGTGCCGCACCATGTCGTGGACGCCCGTCACGCCGAGTCGATGGGCGCGGTCGCGGGCAGCCTCGACGAGTCGTTTCGTCTCGGCGCGTCCGGGTGCGGTCTCCATCCGCAGGAACTCGGCGGCGTCCTCGGTGACGACGCCGGTCGGATCGCCCGCTTCGCGCTGGATTCCGTCTTCGGGTAAGGACTCCGCGTATCTGTCGAGGACGACCGAGTTCACCGAGGCGGTGTGGAGGTCCTCCCGGAAGGCGACGACCGGCCGGTCACTCGACACCTCGTCTAACTCCTCGCGGGTGAGATAGCGGTCGTCGTCCCACGACGATTCGTCGTAGCCGTAGCCAAGAATCCACTCTTCGTCCGGCGCTTCCCGAAGACGGTCGAGTGCTGCCGTCCGGTCGTCGGTCGCGAGGTCGGCGTGAACGAGTCGCCGCCCGACGATTTCCATGTGGGTGTGGGCGTCGATGAATCCCGGCAGCAGGACACCACCGTCGCAGTCGATGACCTCGGTGTCGACGCCCTCCAGAAACCCGATTTCGTAGGCGGAGTCGACGCGGACAATTCGGCCGTCTCGGACGGCGACGGCCTCGTGTGTTTCGTCGGGGTCGGCCAGCGTGTGTACCTCGGCGTTCGTGAAGATGCGGTCCGCCGCCTGTGTCATACCGGAGTGCGGTCCGGAACGGATATTAATCTGGTCGCTCCCTCGTTCGGTCGACCGCCCCGTCACCGGGACGGAAACCCTTAGTCGCCCGCCCGCAACTCGATGATATGGACACAGAGGAACTCGTCGAAGGCGTACAGGACGGCGAGTTACGCCTACACGAACTCGAACAGCACGCCGACGCCGACGCTGCGGCCGAGGCGCGTCGACTGCTTCTCACCGCCGAAACCGAGGCCGACCTCGACGCCATCGGCGCTTACACCTTCGACGCCGCCGACGCCGGCCCGAACATCGAGAACATGCTCGGCGCCGCACAGGTGCCGATGGGCATCGTCGGCCCCGTCCGCATCGACGGCGGGTCGGTCGAGGGCTCGAAGTACCTCCCGCTTGCGACGACCGAAGGCGCCCTCGTCGCCTCGGTCAACCGTGGCTGTGCGGCCATCCGGGCGGCCGACGGCGCGACCGCTCGGGTGCTGAAGAACGCGATGACCCGTGCCCCCGTCTTCCGCGTCAACGACGTGGGAGAGGCAAGCGAGGTCGCCTCGTGGGTCCGGGCCAACGTCGATACCCTCGCGGAGGCCGCCGAGTCGACGACCAGCCACGGCGAGTTGCGCGACGTGACGCCCTACGTCGTCGGCGACAACGTCTTCCTCCGATTCGCCTATGACACCAAGGACGCGATGGGGATGAACATGGCCACCATCGCCACCGAAGCCGCCTGCGACGTGGTCACGGCGGAGACGCCCGCCGAACTCGTCGCTCTCTCCGGAAACCTCTGTTCCGATAAGAAACCCGCCGCCGTCAACAGCGTCGAGGGCCGCGGCCGGACCGTCGCCGCCGATGTGGAAATCCCGCGGGAAACCGTCGAGAGTTACTTCAAGACGACCCCGGAGGCCATCGCCGAGGCCAACACCCGAAAGAACCTCGTCGGGTCGGCAAAAGCCGGCTCGCTCGGCTTCAACGCCCACGCTGCGAACACCGTCGCCGCGGCCTTCCTCGCGACCGGCCAGGACATCGCACAGGTCGTCGAGGGCAGTAACGCGATTACGACCGCCGACGTGCGTGACGGGGACCTCTACGCCTCGCTGACCATCGCCTCCTTGGAACTCGGCACCGTCGGCGGCGGGACGAAACTGCCGACCCAATCCGAGGCGCTCGATATCGTCGGCGTCCGCGGCGGCGGCGACCCCGCGGGGTCCAACGCCGACGCGCTGGCGGAACTCATCACGACCGCTGCGCTCGCCGGTGAGTTGTCGCTTCTGGGGGCACTGGCTTCGGACCACCTCGCCAGCGCTCACGAGGAACTGGGTCGATAAGACGACGGATACGACGGGCCCCATCCGCACCCGTCTCGTCGTGCCGAACGGTCCCTAGTTTGATAGGAGTTCGAAAACGGGATACACCCATCCTTGCTCAGGAATCGACAGCGAGCTCGGGGGGTTGGAATCGCTACACTCGCGGTGCTGCTCGTGGTTTCGGTTCTCACAGCCGGTGTCGCGGCGTCGACGGGGGCGGCCGCCGGGACCGCTTCGAGCGCCGAACCGACGGCCACGGCAGATATCGACGAGTCGTTACGTGACCGCACGGGGACGGTTCAAGCGGTCGTTCGGTTCCCGGCGGCCGATACCGCGGGCGTTTCGTCGACAGACCGTGTTGAGCGATTGCAACGCCACGCCGAACGCAGTCAGTCGCCCTTTCGGGCGTTCGCGGCCGACACGCCGGGGGTCGACGTCGAACGGTCGTTTTGGCTGACGAACGCCATGCTCGTCTCGGTCGATACGGAGACAACGCCACTGGAGACGCTGGCCGAGGTCGAGGGCGTCAGCCGAATTCACGAGAACTACGGCGGGAATCTTCAGGCGACGGGCGGCGAGACGACGGGAGCCTCGAACGACCACGTTCCACGGCCGAGACAATCGGACGAGGGACCGCCCGTCGCTCCCGGAATCGACCAAATAAGCGCACAGACGGCCTGGCAGTTCCACGACACCCGTGGCGAGGGCAGCGCCGTCGCGATTCTCGATACTGGGGTTGACCCCGAGGGTCACGCAGGTATCGCCGACTCGCTGTCTCGCGGCGGGTGGGCGGAGTTCCACCCACGGACCGGCGAACGCGTCGAGAGCGAGCCATACGACCCGAAGGGCCACGGAACACGTCTCAGCGGCATCGTCGCGGGCGGACAGACTGATGAGGGAGTCGCCTACGGCGTCGCTCCCGAGACCGCGCTGTATCACGGCAAGGTTGTCGGGGAGAGAGGGTTCTCCTTTGCATCGGTCACCGCCGGCATGGAGTGGGCCATCGAAAACGACGTGGATGTAGTGTCTCTGAGCCTCGGTCCGGTCAGATACGCCGACGCCTTCCTCGAACCGGTCGAGAACGCCCGCGGCGCCGGGGTCGTTGTCGTCGGCTCGATCGGCAATGCCGGTCGATACACGAGCGTCGGGCCGGGGAACCTCCCGACGGCTGTCGGCGTCGGCTCCGTCGACTCTGACGGCTCGGTTCCCGAGTGGTCGGGCGGCGAGGCAGTCGACACACAGCGGTATTGGGGAGAGAACGCGCCGTCTCAGTGGGGAGACAACTACACGGTGCCGGAGGTAACCGCGCCCGGTGTCGGCGTCACCGTCTCCCAGCCAGGCGGCGGATACGGGACCGGCGAGGGGTCGAGTTACGCGACGCCACACGTCGCTGGCGTGGCGGCGCTTGCGGCGTCGGCGACCGATGCCGAGATGGCTGAAATCGAATCCGCACTCGTCCAGACGTCGATACACCCCGACGCGCGTGAGCCGTTTTCGGTCGACCCTGGTCGTGACGACCGCCACGGCTCCGGGGCCGTCAACGCTGTCGCAACCGTCTCGCGGCTCCGGGCGAGCGAGACTGTCTCGGGGGTCGTCACGACGGCTGACGGCGAACCACTCGAGGGCGCCCTCGTCGGGTCCGAAGCGGGCCCCCGGACCCGAACGGACGCCGACGGCCGGTACACGCTGGAACTCCCGCCGGGTGAACAGCCGGTCGTCGCTCTCGGTGTCGGCTTCGACCCAACCGTCGAGACGCTTGACCCGGCGACGACCGACCAACAGTCATTCGAACTCACGTCCGGGGCCCCCGGTGCCAGAACGCTCCAACCGCTTGGTGATCGGGTCGACCCCGGACAACCGGCGGTGACGACCCTCGAAGTCGGGTCCGCGGAGTCGGTAACCGTCGAGGTCAACACACAGGGGTTGGTTCAACGGGACGCTCTCACGCTCCGTATCGACGGGGAGGCGGTGAGTTTCGGCGAGACGGTCGACCTTGAGCCCTCGGAGACGCCCCGCCGACTCACGATAGAAATCGACACTGAAGAAGGAACGCCGCCGGGTTCCGTCGAACCAATGGTACGACTGGAGGGTGAAAGCGAGTCGCTCTCGGGCCGCATCGGGCGATTTTACATCCACACCGACCCGGTCCGTATCGGCCCCGATGTTCCGGTGGACATTCAAGAGCCGGTCGACGTTCTTGCGCCCGGAACGACCATCGTTCTCGAAGACGGGACCTACGAGGCCTCCGAGGCCGGCCCTGCGTCGCTCGTCCTCGACCGGCCGATTTCACTCGTCGCTGCCGAGGGGGCGAATCCGACGCTCGTTGCCTCGAGTGACGCCGAAAACGGCGTTCTCATCACCGCGAACGATGTCGAGATACGGGGGCTGGAGATAGACGGCGACGGTGCCGAGACGACCGTTCAGGTCGGTACGCAGGCGACCGGTCGGGAGACGGTCGCTCCCTCCGGTGTCACCGTCGCGGACAACCGACTGCTGGGCGGCACCGACGGCCTCGTTACCTGGGGTGGTCCTGCGCTGTTGGTCGAACGCAATCGCGTCGCCGCCCAACGCGACGGCATCCGGGTCAGTGACCCACAGCGTTCGACCGTCCGTGACAACGTCATTCAGGGTGCCAACACAGGCATCCGAATCGAGGGGTCGGCGACGGATATCGCCGGGAACCGCATCTCCGGTGCCGAAACGGGGATTCACATCGAGGTCCCGCTGGAGGCTCTCGAAGCGCTGGCCGTCGAGTTCGGCCCCATCGCTGGCAACGAAATCAGTGACTCGGCCGAAGGACTCCGTATCGTTGGCGGCGTCCCGGAAGGGTCGGTCGGCGACAACACCTTCCGGAACGTCACGACCAACCGAGTTACCACAGGAAACGGGAGCGGCAGCGCCCCGACCGGCCCGGGCGGTACTGGCGATTCCGCACTCGGGGTCGCCCTCTATGCTGCGACGGGGGTGTCCGTCGCGTTGTTGTTCGTTCCGTACGGTATCCGACGACTCAGGAGGCGATAACATGGCGATGATAGACACTACTGACCTGACGAAACGCTACGGCGACGTGACCGCAGTCGACGGTATCGACCTCACTGTCGAGGCCGGCAGTCTTCACGGCTTCGTCGGTCACAACGGGGCCGGGAAGTCGACAACGATGCAGATGCTCGTCGGCCTCGTCTCGCCGACGGAAGGGGAGGCCTACATCGACGGCGAACCCGCAGGGTCGGCCGCAGCAACCGAAAAAATAGGCTATGCGCCCCAAGAGCCTGAGTTCTACGAGTCGATGTCCGGACGGGCCTACCTCGTCTACATGGGAAAACTGGCGGGGGTGTCGACGCCGGGTGAACGCGCCGAGGAACTACTGTCGTGGCTCGACCTCGCCGACGCCGCCGACCAGGCCATCGGGGGATACAGCGGCGGCATGCGCCGCAAACTCGGGATGGCGCAAGCGATGCTCGAATCCCCGGAGTTACTCGTTCTCGACGAACCGACGGCCACGCTCGACCCCGAGGGTCGGGCGTCAATCATCGATGCTCTACAAGGGTTGACCGACGACGGAACGACGGTGTTTGTCAGCAGCCACGTCCTCGCGGAACTCGAGCAGTTCATCGACACCGTGACGATTCTACAGGGGGGTTCCATCGCCGCGTCGGGGCCCATCGACGAGGTGCTCTCCGACGTGGCGGCCGAGACGTACGTCGTCGACGCCTCGGACAACCGCCAACTCGGGGAACTGCTGGAGGGCCACTCGACCGTCGAGCAGGTCCGGCACCGAGACGACGGCCGTTTGACCGTCGTCGCGACGGACCCCCAGGCGTTCACCGTCGCGCTGCCAGAACTGCTCTACGAGGCGGGCCTCGGTCTCCGGTCGCTCCAACAGGAGGGTGGTCTCGAAGAGACGTTCCTCGACATCGTCAACGGAGCGGGTGAAGATGACGCGTAAGTCCATCACGATTCTTGGCAAGACCCTCGGGGACCTCTCGGACCCTCGGGTGCTGGCAGCGTACGCCGTGGTGTACATCGGCGTTCTCGGGTTTCTCGCCCTCGCGTTCGGACAAAATATCATCCCCGACGGTGGCGGCGACCTTCCGGTCGCCGAGCAGGGGGTCTACATGTTCGGTGCCTTCCTCGCGATGTCGCATCTCTGGGCGCTGGGTATCGGCCTGCTGCTGTTCGGGGCGGTTGCGGGGGCGAACACCCTCGCTCGTGAGGCCGAACGGGGGACGCTGCGTATCGTCCTCAGCAAGCAGGTCCGTCGCTGGGAGGTGTTGCTCGGCACCTTCGTCGGAATCACGCTGTTCGTCGGCTTGGTCGGCGTCGCCAACGCCCTCGTCGGTGCGGTGGCGCTGTTTTGGTTCTCCGACGTGAGTGCGGCGGCGCTGGAAGTCGGCGTCTTCGATGCGCTTTCCGGTACCGTCGCCTACGCGCTGTTCGTGGGAGGGTTCGTCGCCTCCCTCAGTCTCGCGCTGTCGGTGTTCACCAAGAACCGCCTCCAGACGGCACTCGGTCTCTTGGTCGTCCCGGCGCTGTACTTCGCACTCTCGGTCGCCCGCCTCTTCGGCCCGGAGTTCTACGAGGACAACGCGCTGTATCTCGCCGATATGTCCTATCATTTCGGGAATGCCTTCGTCGTGATACACGAGGCAATCGGCGGTGACCTTCCGGTGGAGGCACAGCAGGCACTCAGCATCTTCAGCGGCGTCTACGACCTGCCATCGGGTGAAAATCAGGAGGCGTTACCGGAGTCGCTCGAACTGGCTGGCCACGTGGACCCGATGGTCTCCGTTTCCGTTCTGGTCGGTGTTGCCGCTGTTTCGTTCCTCGTTGCTCTCGTCGGGTTCCAGCGGACCGACCTCTGAGCGGGCGACTCGACACCCATCGTCTCTCTGACCCGGCCGCCACCCGTTCGACGGTATCGATTACACTCGGCGATAGACGCCGTTGGATTCGATAATATCGCCGCTCTGCCGGAGCTTCGTTAGCGCCGTCTCGACGTAGGACTCGGGGACGCCCTCGGCGGTGGCGTACTCGACGACTGCTTCGGTGGTCGGCTCCTCTAGCTCTGAGAGTGCGTCGAGGACGACCTGTTTACGACTCCGAGAGCGCTCCGTGCCACCTTCGGCGCGGTCGCCGGCCGCCGCCACCTCCTCGGCGTCCAGTCCCGAGGCGGTGAGATACTCCTCGTCATCGACGCCGACGCCGTCGATGTCGATTTCCTCGGGGTCGAGAAATTCGCCGTCGTCGGCGCGGTCGGCGAGCATCGAACTCCGGACGCGGGCGGCGGCCTCGGAGGTCTCGGTCTCGGCGAACTGCTTCAGTTTCTCGAACTGGTGGCGTTTTCGACAGCGGGGACACTGCGTCGTCTCGGGGTGCCCCTCGACGACCCACAGTGCCAGACACTCCTTGCACCCGACGACGGAGTACATACGTTCCCGTCCGGCGCCTCGGGCTAAAAGTTCGATGCATCGCCACCCTTCGGACGACCACCTGCTGGGTCACCCGGAAACGTATCAACGCCCAGCGCTCAATAGAGCGTATGCAACGCGTCGGACTCTCCGAGCGGGATTCTGTGGAGGCGGTCGAGGCCGTCCACCTCACACAACTGGCGATGGGCGAGGAGACGAGCATTCAGGCGTTCGAAATCGAGTCGGGGGCGACCGTCCCCGAACACAGCCACCACCACGAACAGACCGGCTTCGTCTACGAGGGCGAGTTGACGTTCGTCGGCCCGGACGGCGAGACGGTCGTCGGTCCCGGGGACTCGTTCACTATTTCCGGCGAGGAACCCCACGCCGCCGAAAACCGCGGCGACGTGACTGTTCGCGGCGTCGACATCTTCGCGCCGCCGCGGGCGACCCCCGACTGGAAGGAGTGACGATGCCGGTCGGCCGGCGTCGGTTCCTCGCGGTGGTTTCGGCACCGCTTTTCGCGGGCTGTAACACCAGCAACTCGAACGCCGAATCCGTGGGAACGCCGACGGCCGTCCCGGTGCCGACCGACCGCCCGACACCGCAACGTGCCCCGCCGCCGGACCTCTCGACGCTCGGCGTCGAGGACGCCCCCGAACTGGCTCGCGGCCACCGTGACAGCCTGCTCGCGGGGCCACACGGCTTCACCCGTGAGGTGGCCGTCACCGAGGACGGCACACCAATTCGGACGCTCCGGGTCAGCGTTCGGTCGGACGCCGACGCCGAGTCCTATCATTTCGTCTTCGACACCGAGGACACCGAGCGGTATCCGACCCAACCCGCCGAACCGTACTTCGAGACGTGGGACGACGGAACGACACACAACCGCTATGGGCGGCGCAATCCGGAGTACTTCGTCTCGGAGAGTCGAGCCTTCGACTCCCCGACCGACGGCACGACCGACCGCTTTCGCATCCGCAGACTGTTCGGCTCGTTCGCGTCGGTGGCCATCTCGGAGACGACTGACGGCGCGTCCGCGGTCGGAACCGACCTCCGTGCCGGGTGGGACGTAACACCCGCACGGATTCGAGTCATCACGACGCTGTATAGCGGGCGCTTCGAGGCGACGGTGCGGTCCAATCCGTTGTACGTCGACGGCTACGACCTCTCGGTTGCGGCGTCGATTTCGGGCCAGCCGGTCGACATCGAGGCGACCGTCGATTACGAGCGACTGGACGAACCGCCGGCTCCCCCAGCGTGGGTCGAGACGGCGAAAGAAGAGGCAGAGTGAGTTACGCGAGGTCTTCGAGGTTGTCGATGACGGCGTTTGCGTACTCGCTGGTGGCGAGTTTCTCGCCGCCCTCGATTTGGCGCTCGATGTCGTAGGTGACCTTCCGGTCGACGATGGTCTGCTCGACGGCGTCACGAACGAGGTCGGCGGCGTCGTCCCAACCCATGAACTCCAGCATGATGCGGCCGGAGAGAATCATCGCCGTGGGGTTGACCTTGTCCTGGCCGGCGTACTTCGGTGCCGAGCCGTGGACGGGTTCGGCCAGCACGCGGCCGTCGCCGACGTTGGCGCCGGGGGCGATGCCGAGTCCGCCGATTTGGGCGCCACAGGCGTCCGAGAGGTAGTCGCCGTTGAGGTTCGGCAGCGCCAGTACGTCGTACTGGTCGGTGCGGGTGAGAATCTGTTGGAGCATGTTGTCGGCGATGCGGTCGTTGACGACGACGGCGTCCTCCGGCGGTTCGCCGTCGCGCTCCTCCCAGAGGGTGTCCTCGGTGATGACCTTCTCGCCGTACTCCTCTTCGGCGACTTCGTAGCCCCAATCGCGGAAGGCACCCTCGGTGAACTTCATGATGTTGCCCTTGTGGACGAGCGTGACCGAATCGCGGTCGTTCTCGAGGGCGTAGTCGATGGCCTTCCGGACGAGCCGTTTCGTCCCGAACTCGGTGATGGGCTTGATGCCGATGCCGACCGGGCCGTCGTGGATGGTCGAATCGAAGCCCATCTCGTCTTCGACGAACTCCTTGACCTGCTGGACCTCGTCGGTGCCGGACTCCCACTCGATGCCGGCGTAGACGTCTTCGGTGTTCTCCCGGAACGATACCATGTCCATCTGCTCGGGTCGCTTGACCGGTGATGGGACACCGTCGAGGTGGTACGTCGGACGGATGTTGGTGTAGAGGTCGAGTTTCTTCCGGAGGGCGACGTTGAGGCTGCGGAAGCCGGCACCGACGGGCGTCGTCAGCGGACCCTTGATGGAGACCTTGAACTCCTTGAGCGCCTCGATGGTGTCGTCGGGGAGGTTCTCGTCGTACTTCTCCCGTGCGGACTCGCCGGCGTAGACGCGCATCCAGTTGATTTCCCGGCCGGTCGCGTTGGCGGCGGCCTGCAGCACGTCCTGTGCCGCCGGGCCGACGTCGACGCCGATACCGTCGCCGTGGATGATGGGGATGATGGGGTCGTCCGGTACGACGAGTTCGTCGTCACCCGTTACCTCGATTTGCTCGCCCTGCTTGGGCACCTCGACTTTGTCGTATCCCATATGCTTGTGCTTCTACCGGCCCCCTGAAAGGCGTACCGCTCTCGCGGCGAATTTTGCATGAACGACCGGGGAGAACTCCCGTGCGGTTTCCGAGCGTTCGGCTTTCGTCCCAACAAGCCGCAAACCGTAACACGGCGGCGGCCGGAACTGGCGTATGCGCGTCATCGTCCACGGCGGGGCCGGCAGTCCGGCCGACGAGCCGACACCGCGACAGGAAGTCCTCGACGCCGCCGCCGAAACCGGCGGGGAGACCGACGACCCGACCGATGCGGTCGTCGCCGCGGTTCGCGTTCTCGAAGGCGACCCACGGTTCAACGCCGGCGTCGGGTCGGCGGTCCAGTCCGACGGCTACATTCGCACCGACGCCGGCCTGATGACCGACGACCGCGAGGCGGGGGCGGCCTGCGGAATGCCCGGCGTCGAAGCCGCAATCGAGGTCGCCCGCCTCGTCAAAGAGGGGACGCCACACGTCCTCGTCTCGGGCGTCCACGCCGTCGACCTCGCCGAGGCCTTCGGCGTCGAGACCGAGGTCGACCTCTGGTCGGAGCGGACCCGCGAGCAGTGGGAGGACCTCGATGAGCGCCCCGCCGGCGACGCCGGGGAACACGCCGAGTGGGTATCCGAACGGTTCGGCGGCGACCCGGAGGGACGGGGCGAAACGCCCGCCGACCACGACACGGTCGGCGCGGTGGCGACCGATGGCGAGACGGTCGCCGCCGCCACCTCGACGGGCGGCCGCTGGCTGGCTTTGGCCGGCCGGGTCGGTGACGTGCCGCAGGTCGGCAGCGGCTTCTACTGCACCGAGGTCGGCGGGGTCTCCGCGACGGGTGCCGGCGAGGACATCGCTCGCCTGAACCTCTCCCGTCGCGCCAGTCAGTTCCTCGAAGACGGCCTCGACGCTCAGGCGGCCGCCGACGCCGCCCTCGCGGAGTTCGGCGACCTCGCCGAGGGGTCGGCGGGGCTCATCGTTCTCTCCCCCGACGGCGACTGTGGGCAGGCGTACAACAGCGAGGCGATGCAGACTGCCGTTTCGGGGTCGGTCTGAGGGCACCCTCGCAAAATTATATGCGTGAAAGCGCCGACTGCACAGTATGCCGCGTCAGATACTCGTTCCGTACGACGGTGGGGACCCGGCGGATGCTGCTCTCTCGTTTGTGCTCCGGGAGTTCCCCGACGCCTCGATAACCGTGTTGCACGTCGTCGAGCCGTTTCCCGACCACACCGCGGCGGGAACGGAGGACCCCTCGGCCGACACTTGGCAGGGACGAGCAGTCGACATTGCCGAGGAGGTGTTCGACGGCGTGTGGGAGCGCACTGCCGATCACGACGCCGACATCGACACTCACTGGGAGTACGGCCGCCCTCGTCACGTCATCGTCGAGTACATCGAAAACAACCCAATCGACCACGTCGTGATGGGGAGCCACGGTCGCGGTGCGGTCTCCCGGTTGATTCTCGGGAGCGTCGCGGAGGCGGTCGTCCGCCGCTCGCCGGTCCCGGTCACGGTCGTTCGTGACCCCGAAGCCGACTGAGTTCGGAGGTCCGCTCTCGTCGGCTCCCCCTATGGTTCTTGCCACGGTTCGTCGACGCTCTCGCCGAACAACTCCCGCATCAACACGACGACGCTTTCCGGTGGGAACTGGCCGCGCTCGGTGACGATGGCGTCGACGTGTCTCGGCGGCGTCACGTCGAAGGCGGGATTGGCGACCTCGATGTCGCCGATATCGGCGCGGGTTTCCTCGTCGATGACCTCCGAGTCGTCGCGCTGTTCGATTTCGACCGCCGCGCCGGTCAGGGTCTTGGGGTGGAGTTTGATGGATTGGGCGGCGACCATCACCTCGACGCCGCGGTCGCGGGCGGAGACGGCGAGGCCGGCGGTGCCGATTTTGTTGACGACGCTGCCGTCGGCGGCGATGCTGTCGGCACCGACGAGTAAGTGGTCGGCGTCGTCGAGAAAGCGGTGGGCGGCGTTGTCGACGACGAGCGTCACCGGCACGCCCAACTCCCGGAGCTGACGGGCGGTGATGTGGCCCTGATTGCGGGGGCGCGTCTCCTTGACGATGGCTTCCAGTTCCGTGCCGGCTTCGACGGCGGCCTCGATGCAGGCCATCGCGTCCGTCGAGTGGCAGTGGGTCATCACCACGTCGCCGTCGGAGAGCCGCCCCGCTCCGATACGGCCCAGACGGTCCTGTGCGTCGTCGAGGTCCGACCGGAAGCGGGTGACGGTTCGCTCCACCGAGCGCCGCAACTCCTCGACGCTGTCGCCGTCCATCCCCGAGAGGACGTACCGGAGGGCGTTCGGGAGGCTGACTGCGGTCGGCCGGGTGTCGTGGAGTTCCCGAGCGGCCGCCCGGAGTTCCGCCCGGAACGCCGACACCGACTCGGCGTCGCTGTCGGCGGCCTGCCTGCCGAGGGCCGCGGCGGCCGCGTCGGCGATGGTGGCGGCACCGCGAACCTCCATCTCGGCGATGCGGTCGGCCGTCTCGCTGACCTCCGGATGTAGCGACGGCGGTTCGGTCATGGTCGTCGTTACCACGGCAGCGGCAAAAGACTCGCGCCCGAATCGCCCTCGGACGGGGCGAGGGGTCGATTTATCCCGTTCGGTTGCGAGGTATTCGGTATGAACCGCGCCGAGTTCGCCGCCCGCATCGACCACACCGTCCTCGGGCCGGAGACGACGTGGGACGACGTGAAAGCGGTGCTCGACGCCGCCGACACGCACGGAATGAACGCCTGCATCCCGCCGTGTTACGTCGCCGAGGCCGCCGAGTACGCCCCGGACGTAACCCTCGTCTCGGTGTGTGGGTTTCCGCACGGACAGGCGGCCCCCGAGACCAAGGAGTTCGAAGCCGAGCGGGCGTGGCAGGACGGTGCCGACGAAATCGACGTGGTGCTCAACGTCGGCCGTCTCCGAAGCGGCGACACCGAGGCGGTCGCCGAGGAACTCGCCTGCGTCGTCGCCGCCGTTCCTCTCCCGGTGAAGGTCATCGTCGAGGCGCCCCTCCTCGAGGAGGCGGAACTGCGGACGGCGTGTGAACTCGCCGCCGAGGCCGATGCGGCGTTCGTCAAGACCGCGACGGGGTTCTCCGATGGTGGTGCGACCGTCGCGGACGTACGCGTGATGACCGAGTATCTCCCGGTGAAAGCAAGCGGGGGCATCGGCTCTTCCGAGGACGCCGTCGCGATGCTGGAGGCCGGCGCCGAGCGCATCGGTGCCTCCTCGGGCGTCGAGTTGGTCGAGGGGTACGAGAACGGCGCGTTCTGATTATTCGAGGGCGTACAGCGTCGCCTCGCCCTCGTCGTTTTGGGCGGCACCGAACACCGCTCCGTCGGCGACTGCGAGTCCAGTGGCGACGGTCCCATCGACGTCGTATTGCCAGCGCTTTGTGCCGATGCGGTAGTCGTCGACGCCCGTCCCGCCGTCCATCGCGTATCCGGCGATGAACCCATCGCCGCCGGAGTAGACGGTGTCGCCGGCGCCGGCCGGCGGCGCTCGCAGGCGGTCGTCGACCGACCAGCGTTCCTCGCCGGTTCGGGTGTGAATCGCTGTGAGGCCACCGCCGACGGCGTAGGTGTTGCCGGCGGCGACGAAGCCGTGGGAACCAGTCGAGTGCGACCAGCGGGCCGCGCCAGCGCTTTCGCCGTCGCGACGACTCGTCGGGCCGCCGAACACCGAGACGACGATGCCGTCGCCGTCGAGCAGGCTGACCTGAATCACTCGTCCGTCCAGCTGTCTCCGCCACATCCCCTTTGGGCCCTGAAGGTCGAAGTAGACGAGCAGTTCGCCACCGGTCGTTCCCGCACAGAGTTGGTCGCCCCACGAGGCGAGCGCCGAGACCGGGGTGAACGTTTCGCGGTCCCACAGTCGTTCGCCACCGATGTCGACACCGACGAGTCCGCCGTCGGTGCCGACGGCGAGTCGCTCCCGGTCGTAGTCGACGACTGGCGCCGTCGTCGGCGAGGCACCGATGTCGACCCGCCAGTTCGTCTCCCCGGTGTCGACGTCGAAGGCCACCAGTTCATCCATCCCGCCGGCATAGCCGACCCCGTCGACGACGATGGGCGCCGTCTCGATGGCGAGTTCTTCGTCTTTGAACCCGACCCGCCAGCGCTCCTCACCAGCGAGGTCGTAGCCGATGAGGCCACCCTGGGCCGGAAGCACCACTCGTCCGTCGGCGACGACCGGTCGTCCGGCCGGCCAGACCGTCTCCACCGCCCACCGCTGTTCGGGTTCTTCGCGGGGGGCGACGGCATCCGCGCGGTAGCAGTCGAAGCGGTCGGTGCCGCCGGGTTGTGGCCACTCGGTGTCGGCGTCGGTACCGGGTGTCGCGTTGCTCGCGGGACCGGCGTCGGTACAGCCGGCGAGTCCGACCGCGGCGACGCTCCCGAGACTGCAGAGAACGCGTCGTCTGGAGGGCATGTTTCAGGAATTTCGAACCTTCGGCAAGTGTTTTTCGGTGGTGTGCCACCGAGGGTGTCGGAGTCGGACGAAACGTCGCCCTTTTGGCCGCGCACATACAATCGAAGCACAAGCCGATGGCCACGTATCACATCGAGACGTACGGCTGTACGTCCAACCGGGGTGAGAGCCGACAAATCGAGCGCAAGCTCCGCGATGCGGGTCACTACCGCGTCGACGGCCCCGAGGAGGCGGACGTGGCCATCCTCAACACCTGTACCGTCGTCGAGAAGACCGAACGCAACATGCTCCGGCGGGCTGAGGAACTCGAAGCCGAGACTTCGGACCTCATCGTCACCGGCTGTATGGCGCTCGCACAGGGCGAGGAGTTCGAGGACCTCGACGTACAGGTGCTCCACTGGGAGGACGTACCGACGGCGGTGACAAACGGCGAGTGTCCGACGACGACCCCCGACGCCGAACCGATTCTGGACGGCGTCGTCGGCATCCTCCCCATCGCCCGCGGCTGTATGTCGAACTGCTCGTACTGTATCACGAAGTTCGCGACGGGCCGGGTCGACTCCCCGCCCGTCTCGGAGAACGTCGAGAAAGCCCGGGCGCTGGTCCACGCCGGTGCCAAGGAAATCCGCATCACCGGTCAGGACACCGGCGTCTACGGCTGGGACACTGGCGACCGGAAGCTCCCGGAACTATTGGACCGCATCTGTGACATCGAGGGGGAGTTCCGGGTTCGACTCGGGATGGCCAACCCCGGCGGTATCCACGGTATTCACGAGGAGTTGGCCGAAGTCTTCGCCGAGAACGAGAAACTGTACAACTTCATCCACGCGCCGGTTCAGTCGGGCAGCGACGACGTTCTCGAAGATATGCGTCGACAACACCGCGTCGAGAAGTTCCGGGAGGTCGTCGATGCCTTCGACGACCGTCTGGACCACTGGACGCTGTCGACGGACTTCATCGTCGGCTTCCCCACCGAAGACGACGACGACCACGAAAAGTCGATGGAACTGCTCGACGACGTTCGCCCCGAGAAAATCAACATCACGCGCTTCTCGAAGCGGCCCGGCACCGACGCCGCCGACATGAAGGGCCTCGGCGGGACGGTGAAGAAGGAGCGCTCGAAGGCGATGACCGACCTGAAGATGGATGTCTGCCGGGAGGTCTACGAGTCGATGGTCGGCGAGACCCACGAGACGTTGGTCGTCGAGGAGGGCACCGGCGACTCGGTGAAGTGCCGCGACGAGGCCTACCGGCAGGTCATCGTCACCGACGCGGAGACGAAGGGCATCGAGGTCGGCGACTTCATCGAGGTCGAGATTACCCAAAACGAGACCGTCTACTGTTACGGCGAACCGGTCTGAGTTTCCTCGGCGTCCTTCCACTCCCCGATACCTGCGGGGTCGAGATGAAGGTGTACGTCGCCGACATCGTCAAACTCGCGGAGACCGTCCATGAGTTCCGTCTCGATGTCGTGGGCCTCGATGAGTGTTAACTCGCCGTCGACCTCGACGTGGGCTTCGACTTCGAGGTCGGTGCCGTCGTAGAAGACGGCGAGGTCGTGGACGCCCTCGACGGCCGGGTCTGAGCGGAGTTCCTCGATGATTCGTCGGCGCTCGGCTTCCGAGGGGGCGGCGCCGACGAGATACGTGACGTTCTCGCGACCGATGTCGGCGCCCTGATACACGACGAGCAGGCTGACGAGGCCACCGGCGGCGGCGTCGAGAACGGGATACCCGAAGAAGACCCCGACGACCCCGACCAGCGCCGCGATGGTAGTATAAATGTCGTTGAGACAGTCGATGGCGAGTGCCTCAAGCGCCGAGGAGCCAATATTCGCGTTGACGCGCTCGGTGTACCAGTAGAGGAGGTACATGTCGGCCATCGCGAACAGCAGCGCACCGATTAAAAACGGGCTGAACGTGACGGTCGGTCCTTCGATGAGGCCGAGTGCGGACTCATACAGAAGGTTCAACCCGAGGATGACGATGACGCTGCCGACGAACAGCGCGGCCAGCGGTTCGACCCGCTGGTGACCGTGAGGGTGTCGCTCGTCGGGGTCGGCGTAGACGCTGCGGCCCCACACCAACACAACGAGGCTGGCGACGAGGTCGGCGACGGAGTGGGCGGCGTCGGCCACCAGCGCGACCGACCCGAACGTCAGTCCGGCGGCGGCCTCGACGACGATTTTGACGGCGTTGCCGAGGACGTTGACGACGCTGGCACGGGTGAATCCCCGCTTTGCGGCGTCGGTGTCCAACCCCGCCTCTGCGACCGCCGTGTCGCTCATTGCCCGGAATACCGCAACCGGAGGCATAAGCGGTCGGGTTAGTTGGGTCGAACCGCGAAGTTCGACGGGACTAAAACTCGATGTGGACCGACCCGCTGTCGGAGACGGCGGCGCCATCCTGCGTTCGGAACGCGTCGTGGAGCGTCTCGTAGGTGTCCTCGACGGCCTCGACGATGACTTTCGTTTCCGAGGTGACGGGCATGAAGTTGGTGTCACCGCGCCACCGCGGGACGACGTGCGTGTGGAGGTGGTCGTCGATGGAGCCACCTGCCGCGTCACCGAGGTTCAACCCGGCGTTGACGCCGTCGGCACCCAATCCCTCCTCGATTGCGCGGATGGTTCGCTGTTTCAGGCGGGCGTGGTCGAGGAGGGTCTCGTCGTCGAGGTCGCCGAACGACCCCGTGTGTGTGCGAGGAATAACCATCGCGTGACCGGGGTTGTACGGGTAGTTGTTCATGAGGACGAACGCGTGGTCGGATTCGGCGACGACCAACGCCTCGCGGGCGTCGTCTCGCTCCGGGAGCACGCAGAACGGACAGCCGTCGATGTCGGCGTTGCCCTCGTCACGCTCGACCCACTCGATTCGCCACGGCGCGAACAACTGGTCCATGTCGGTCGATGGGGCCGGTAGGTGGTTAACGCTGTTATCCGACGGAATGAGGCACTATATAAAACTATTGGCTGTTCAACTATACGAAGCGTGAATGAAGTGTTCAGAACGTTTTCTAAACCGTTTCGAGCGATTTCGAGCGCCGAACGTGCTGTGGGGAAATAATCGCGGGATGAACGGTTCGAACGGAGTCCAACCGAATGGGGTTTTTATGCTTCAATCCCGGCAATCCGGAACTACGCATGGCAACCCGAATCGACGACGACGGTATGACCGAGGAGTGTGAGGAGTGTGGCCGCGAGACATCCCACGAGGTGAGCATCGAACTCCTCACCGAGAGCACCAAAGAGGAGAACGCCGAGTTCTCCCGGGAACCCTACCGCGTGTCGACGTGTCGCGTCTGTGGCACCGAGATGTCGGTACGGATGAACAACGCGTGACGGACGCGCCGCCGAATCGGTAGCTGTTTTCGAAGCCGCGTTACCGCGAACGAGTCGTCACTTCACAGCCGTCCTCGGTGACGATAATCGTGTGTTCCTTCTGGCTGACGAGGAAGCCGTCCTGTTCTTTCAGGACGGGGTAGCCGTGGACCACGTTCTGCTGTTGGAGTCGTCGCAGCGCCATCTCCGCCCGGGAGGTGTCGAGCCATCGGCGGGCGAAAGGCAGCGTTTTGAACTCCTCGACTATCTGTTCGAGGGCTTCCCGGGCCTGTCGGTTGCGCACCGACGCTTCGCGTTCGAGGGCGTAAATCTCCTCTTTGGCTCCCTCGGTGACTTTCCCGCCGCCGTCGGTGGCAAACGGTTCGATGGCGACTACGTCGCCGACCTCCAACTCGATTCCCTGTTCGACGCCGCGGTTCGGGATGTTCGGGTCGGTGTGCTGTTCCCAGTGGCCCAGGCCGTGACCCGAGAGGTTGACGACGGGGTTGTAGCCGTAGCCGTCGATGACTGACTCGATTTCGGCGCCGATTTCGCCCGTCTCGATGCCGGGTTCGATGATTTCGAGGGCGGCATCCAGCGCCTCGGCCGGTGCCTCGGCGAGTTCCGGGTTCCCCGAGAGGTCGACCGTCACCGCCGTGTCGGCGAGCCAGCCATCGACGTGGACGCCGATGTCGAGGTTCACCATCTCCTCGCCGAACGTCGAGTCGTCGTCGGGTTTTGGCGTCGCGTGGGCGGCCTCCTCGTCGATGCTGATGTTGACGGGGAAGGCGGGTTCGCCGCCGAGTTCGCGGATGCGCTCTTCGGCGTACTCGGCTATTTCGAGGTGGCTGGCTCCGACCTCGACGCGGTCGGCAGTTTCGTCGCGGACCTGCGCGAGAATCTCGCCGGCCTCTCGGTTCTTCTCGTAGGACTCTTCGGTGAGGTCGACGCTCATGCCGCCCGGTTCGACGGGTTCGATAAAAGGGGTTGTGTTCGGGCCTCGACCGCTTCCACAATCGCAACGTTTTCCGGCGCTGGCGTCGCTGGATACGGTAGTGTCGCCACTCCCATCGGGGTTCGCCTTGCCCGCCCTGCCGTATCTGGTCGGCCTGCTCGTCGCCGCCGCCGTCGCCGGTGGCCTCCTCTATCGTCGGCGACCGTCGGTCACCGAGGCGACGGTGACGGCGCTGACGCCGTGGATGGCTGCCGGCGGCGGTCTGTACGCGCTGTTTCAGTTCGGCGCCGTGCCGTCGGCCGTCGCACCGCTGTTCGGGTCGCCCGCCGTCTACGCCTCCGTCGGCGTTCTCGCGGCGGTCGTCTGGGCGGCCATCGCCGACCGTCCCGCCGAGGGCTGGGGAACGACCACCGCCCCGGGACTGCTCGCCGGGGCGGGCGGCCTGTTGCTCGCCTCGACGGTCGCTGCCGCCGGCATCGCCGCCGCCACATCCGCCGGTGGCCGCCCCGACGCCTCCGCGGCTATCCTCCTCGCGACGCTCGTCGTCACGGCCGGGGTGTGGGCCGGTCTTCGACGCGTCGCCACCGTCGAGGCAACCGGCCCGGTCGGCGTTCTCGTCGTCTTCGCCCACGCTCTCGACGGCATCTCGACGGCGGTCGGCTACGACCGCCTCGGGTTCGGCGAACAGACGCCGCTGTCGCGAATCATCATCCACGCCGGCGAGGCGCTGCCGACCGCGGAACTCATCGGTGCCGGCTGGCTATTCGTCGTCGTGAAACTCCTGCTTGCGGCGGGCATCGTCGCGCTGTTCGAGGAGTACGTCCGCGAGGACCCGACCGAGGGATATCTGCTCTTGGCGCTCATCACCGCCGTCGGACTCGGGCCGGGCGCACACAACCTCGTGTTGTTCGCGCTCGTTTGAGCCTGGGCGACGGTCGCTGGGGAATTTATCACCGACCGGCACGGAGTCGGGGCCATGCGAGTGGTCTGTGTGGGACACGTAAACTGGGACGTGACGTTTCACGTCGACCGGCTTCCCGGCCCCGACGAGGAGGCACACATTCACGAGCGGTCGGCGGCGGGCGGCGGTAGCGCGGCCAACGCCGCCGTCGCCTTCGCCGCGCTGTCGTGTGAGTCGCGACTGCTCGGCAGCGTCGGCGACGACGACTGCGGGAAGCGAGCGCTCGCCGAGTTGGAGGCCGCCGGCGTCGACACGCGCGTTCGGGTCGTCGAGGGGAGCGAAACGACCACGAAGTACGTCCTCGTCGAGGATTCGGGGGAGGTTGCCGTCCTCGGAACCGACGGCGCAAACGAGGCGCTCGCCCCCGACGACGCGGCACCCGAACTGCTCGACGGCGCCGACGCACTCCACCTGACGAGCCAGCGACCCGATACGGCCGAACGGCTGGCCGAACTCGCCGACGCTGCCGGCGTTTTCGTCAGTTTCGACCCGGGAAGACGGCTCGCCGACCGCGACTACGGGGCCGTCCTCGAGCGGAGTGACCTCCTCTTCGTCACCGATACCGAGGCCGCCCGAATCGACGCCGAGGGAGTTCCGCAGGTGACGAAACGAGGCATCGACGGTGCCGTTCTCCGGTGTCCCGCCGGCACCTTCGAACACCCCGGATACGACCTGCCGTCGGTCGACTCGACGGGCGCTGGCGACGCCTTCGCGGCCGGCTTTCTCGCCGTCTGGCTCGACGACGACGGCCCCGAGCGTGCGCTGGCGGTCGGAAACGCCTGCGGCGCCATCGCGGCCAGCGAGCGCGGCCCGAAACCGGACCTCTCTTGGGAGCGCATCGAGGCGGTGATGGCATGATTCCATCGTCGACGCTGGCGGTTCCGCTGCACGTTCCTGGAGAGGTTCCGCCGCCGTTGAGCATCCGACTCGCCGTCGCGTTGCTCACTGGACTCCTGGCCACCCTCGGCATGACTGTCGTGATGCGACTGCAATCGTACGGCTACGTCCCCGCCTACGTTGCCGCCGGAGCGGTGTGGCAGCGGCCCGCCGAACGCGTTTCGTGGTCGGCGGCAAACGCCGTCCACCTCGCGGCGGGGATGCTCGCCGGCGTCGGCTTCGAGGCGCTGCTCGTCGGCTACGAGCAGGTCCGTGCCGTCCTCGGTATTCGAACCGAAATCGTCGTCGCCAACGTGACGACGGTATCCGAACTCGCCATCGTCGCCGTCGTCGTCGCGTTCCTGTACGGGTTCTTCTCGTGGGCCGTCTTCCCCCGGTACGGCGGCGCCGCCTACGAAACTCGTCCCAAGACGGTTCGCCGGCAGTGGGCCGTCTCGGCGGTCGTCTACGGCGTCTGTCTGTTCGGGTTCGTAACTGTCGTCTACAGGTTCCTGCCGGTATAGACCGGCGAAAGGGGTTTACCTACGACAGCACCTATTCGGTTGCATGACTGTCGGCTACCTCTTCGACCTCGACAAGACGCTCGTCACCTACGAGCCGGAGGTGCCGGGCATCTTCCGGAACGCCTGCGCTGAGGTCGGCGTCGAGCCGACGCCCGAGGCCGTCGATACGCTCGCGCCGAGTTACGTCGAGACGTTCCTCGAGTTCGAGGAGAGCCCCTACGTCGGTGCCGCCCGTGCCGCCCGCGATGCCGGCATGGACATCGACCCCGAATCGTTCGCCGACACCTATGTCGACGCCGAAATCGAGGCAACCCACGTCCCAGAGGGCGTCGGAAACCTCCTCGCGTCCTTAGAGCACGTCGGCGTCGTCACGAACGGCTACGGCCCCGTCCAACGCCGGAAACTCGCCGAAAAGGGGCTGGACGCACACATCGACGCGCTGGTGTGTGCCGACGACGTGGAGGCGTTCAAGCCCGACGACGCGCCGTTCGACGCCATCACCGACGCCGTTCCCGCCGACGACTACGTCATGGTCGGCGACAACGTGAACTACGACATCCGACCGGCCGCCGAACGCGGCTACCGGACGGTGTTCGTCGGCGATGCGGCCGACGCCGAAGGCCTCGCTGACCACCGCGTGTCGGACCCATCGGACCTCGCTCAGATGTCGACCATGATGCGGCCCTGACTCGGCGGTTGGCTCGACGGAAGAATATTCCCGTATTCGGGGTACGAAGCCGTCGACTGTGGTTTTACATACGGTCTTTGCGTACTATCCGTGAGGAATGGGGTTGTGGTTCCGACCATCGGAGAGATTCGAGAATACAGAGAGTCTCGGTTCTGATAATCGGGCAATCGCGCCGGCAATCGGGATAATCCTCCTCGTCGGTATCGTCCTTGTTCTCGCCGCCAGTACGGGGGCGTTCGTCTTCGACGACCGGAAGCAACCCGAGGAGTCATCGCCTGTGACGGCCTTCGACTTCGAGTATCAGCCCGGTGATAGACGGTCCGGCGACGAACTCACCGTGACTCACGTCCGGGGTGATACGATAGTCGGCGAACGGCTCGACCTTCGGATTCGAAACGCTAGATACAAAGAAGAGCGGTTCGGCAGCGAAGCGGATGCCTCACGGAAACCATCGGCGTCGTTTTTCCGAATGGACTCCGTCACTGCGGGCGATTCGACCACCGTGACGACCGGAGATTTCGAACGCGGCATCGCGTTCGGACTGGTCGGTGACCGGGATTTCGACCTCTCGAAAGCGGAGGTCTGTGTCGTCTGGCAGACGGATGGAAACGATTCGGAGTTGCTGAAATGCTGGCGTGGCCCCGATACGGAGGGGTTCGTCGAGTAGGCTCCGAATACGGCAGTCGACACACCGCTGTAGCGACCCGATGCCGACCGACTTTTGACCGTCGGCGGTGACCTCGTCACATGGCAAAACAGCCGCATCTCCTCGTCGAGGACGGCGATGTCGCCGACATCGCGCTCGTCCCCGGCGACCCCGGCCGCGTCGACCGCATCGCCGACCAATGTGACGACAGCGAGACCGTCGCAGAGAACCGCGAGTACAAGGTCGTAAACGCCACCTACGAGGGGCGGGACCTCACCATCTGCTCGACGGGAATCGGGTCGCCGTCGGCGGCAATTGCGGTGGAGGAACTCGCCGCCGTCGGCGTCGAGACGTTCATCCGGGTCGGCACCACCGGCGCGCTCCAGTCCGACATCGAAATCGGCGACATGGTCGTCGCCACCGGCGCCGCCAAAGACGAGGGAACGACGAAGCGCTACGAGGCCGTCGAGGTTCCGGCCGTCGCCGACTACGAGGCGCTGTCGACGCTGGTCGAGTCGGCCGAGCGGAGACAGGCGCCCGTGCACGTCGGCCCAATCGCCACCGACGACGCCTTCTACGCCGAAACCCAAACCTACGTCGAGGCGTGGAACGACGCCGGCCTGCTGTGTGTCGAGATGGAGGCCGCCGCGCTGTTCACGCTGGCCCGCCGAAAGGGACTGGCCGCCGGCGCCATCTGTACCGTCGACGGCAACCTCGTCGAGGGTACCCAGAAGGGCGAAACCGACGACGAGGAACTGCCCGAGAAGGCAAAGGACAATGTCGGCCGGGCCATCCGCATCGCGCTGGACGCCGTCACCGAGTTGTAGCGTCGGTTGGGTTTCGTCGAGCCTCCGAGCGCTCGGAGCGGCGATGGAAACGCCTTTCCGGGTTCACGGATTCGGTTCCGGTAATGACCAGCGTCAAGGAGTTCCGCGTCGAGGAGCCCGCGAGTGCCGACTCGCTCGGGCGCGGTGCCTTCGTCTTCACCGATGACTACTCGGTGTTCGACTGGGGGAAGATGCCCGATTCGATTCCGAACAAGGGGGCGTCGCTGTGTGCGATGGGTGCGGCGAACTTCGAGTTACTCGAATCCGAGGGCATCCCGACACACTACCGTGGCGTCGTCAACGGGGCCGACGTAGTGCCACTCGGTGATGTCGTCACCCCGCCGCGGGAGATGGCCATCGATTTGACACAGGTGCCGGAGCTCCCCCACGAAGGGCGGGAGTACGATTACACGGCGTTCCACGAGGTTGCGGGCGAGAACTACCTGATTCCGCTGGAAATCGTCTTCCGGAACACGGTGCCGGTGGGGTCGTCGCTTCGCGGCCGTGCCGCCCCCGAGGAGTTCGGCCTCGACTACGCCGACTGGCCCGACGAGCCAGTTGACCTTCCCGAGCCGGTCGTCGAGTTCTCGACGAAGTACGAGGAGTCCGACCGCTATCTCTCCCGGGACAACGCCGACTACATCGCGGGCAAAGCGGACATCGACGACCTCGAAACCGTCGCCCGGGAAGTCAACGACCTCGTGACCGAACAGGCTGCGGCGGCGGGACTGAAACACGAGGACGGCAAAATCGAGTGTCTGTACTACGACGGCGAGATTCGCGTCGCCGACGTGGTCGGAACGTTCGACGAGAATCGCTTTTCCTTCGAGGGCCAACAGCTCTCGAAGGAGGTCGTCCGGCAGTACCACAAGCGGACCCAACCGGAGTGGGTAGATGCCGTCGACGCGGCCAAGGCGGAGGCGAAAGCCGAGGGCGTCGCCGACTGGCGCGAGCTGTGTGAACGCGACCCCGAACCGCTTTCGGGCCACGTCGTCGACGCGGTTCGGGACATGTACACCGCCGGTACGAACGCCTACATCGGCCGGGAGTTGTTCGACGCGCCGTCGCTGTCGGAGGCCGTCGAGACGATTCGATCGCTCTGAAGTCGCTGGAACCCCACGCACCGAAAACCCACGAGGTTTTTATTCTCCGACGCAGAACCGCCGGCTATGTTCCCCCTACAGACGATTTCGGACCCGGCGATGGCGGTGGTCGTCCTGAGTGTCGTCATGACGCTCGTGGTCATCTTCGCGTTCATCTGGGCGTACGGAAAGATTCGACAACCGCCGGAAGAAATCGAAGAACACGAAAGCGGCAACGGTCACGGCGCCTGACGCTGTCGCTGCGGTTCGCGGATTTTCGACGTCGAAAGGGACAGACGCGGAGTCGACGGGCAGGCGCCCGCGGCCCGGTTGTGTTGATGCCCACGGTGTGACCGGTGCCGTCCGCTGCGCGAGCGTCGGACCACTCGACCGACTCGCGCTATCGTTTTAGGCGGACCTAAAACACAAAAAGCTATCGACTCCCTACTCCTCGCCTCGGGAAACGACGCTGCCGAGTCCGTCGACGGGGCGGTCGGCCAGCAAATCGTCGACGGCGTTCGGCAGGCCGAACTGGTAGCCCTCGGCGTCCACGTCGTCGCGGAGTTCCGTCCGGCCGTGATACACCGAAATCGCGCTGTCGAGGTGTAACTGGACCGCTTCCAAGAGCGCCTCGGCCTCCAGCGGCTGCCCGCGCCGCTCGATTTCATCGACGCTTGCACCCGCGGGAACGTTGAACGCCCGCTGGGTGATGATGGGGCCTTGGTCTAGGTCAGTCGTCACGTAGTGGGCGGTGACGCCGGCGATGCGGACGCCCTCCTCCCGCGCCTGTCGGTAGGCCTCGGCGCCGGGGAACGCCGGGAGAAGCGAGGGGTGGATGTTGATGATGCGGTCCTCGTATCGGAAGACGACGTTGGGACTGAGGATGCGCATGTATCGGGCCAACACGATGAGGTCGGTGTCGTACTCTGCCAGGATGTCGAGTAGTTCGGCCTCGTCGGGATTGCCCTTCTCGTCGCCGATGTCGTGGAAGTCGACGCCGTAGTGCTCGGCCAGCGGTTCGAGGTCGTCGTGGTTGCCGACGATGACGCTGATTTCGGCGCCCAACTTCCCGTCGGCCCACGCCTCGAACAGCGCCTCCAGACAGTGGGATTCCTTCGTGACCAACACCGCAATGGTTCGGGTCTCACGGTCGGCCGGGAACCGAACCTGGATGTCCATATCGAGGTCGTCGCCGAGGTCGTGAAGCGCCTCGCGGAGTTCCTCTTTTTCGGTCGTCATCTCGGCGGTGTCGACGTGCATCGTCATCCGAAAGACGCCGTCCCGAACCGCCTGGTCGAGGTCCTCGATGTTGATGTCTCGCTCGAACAGAAGCGTCGTCACGCGGGCGATGAGGCCGGTCTTGTCGTCGCCGACGACGGTAATCTCGGTGTACTCGCGGGTCACAAGCGACACCTCCACGTGGTGGCAGCAGTCATACTACCGCCTGAGAGGCGGGTTCTCAAAAGGGCGACGTTCCGTACGTGTGCTCCCGCTGACGCCGGTTGTGGCGAGTCGACGGTCGACCAGCGGCAGAACAATGCACAAACGTGCATACCGATTCGGATACACAACCGTTTTCACGCACGAACACGCCACTTCGCGTATGACCGCCTACACCGCGACCGTCACCGTCCGGCTGAAGCGGGGCGTCCTCGACCCCGAGGCCGAAACGACCCAACAGGCGCTGGAACGGCTCGGGTTCGAGTTGGACGACCTCCGGTCTGCCGACCGCTTCGAGGTCGACCTCGACGCCGCCGACGCCGACGACGCCGAGGCCCGCGCCACCGAGATGGCTGAACGCCTGCTGGCGAACCCGACCATCCACGACTACACGGTCGAGGTCGCCGAAGCATAACTCGATGACCGTCTCTCTCAATCCGATAGCGACGCTCTGCTCCCACACGAGGTGGTCGCTGTGACCGTCGCCATCATCCGATTCGGTGGGTCGAACTGCGACCGCGACGCCCTCCGTGCGCTGGAGCATCTCGGCATCGACGCCGAAATCGTCTGGCACGACGACGGCCTCCCGGCGGACTCCTCGGGTATCGTCATTCCTGGCGGGTTCTCCTACGGCGACTACCTCCGGGCCGGCGCGATGGCCGCCCGTGCGCCCATCATGGACGAAATTCGGGCGGCGGCCGAGGAGGGGACGCCCGTCCTCGGCGTCTGCAACGGCGCCCAAATCGGCTCCGAGGGTGGGCTGACCCCCGGCGCGTTCACGACCAACCGGAGCGCCCGCTTCCAGTGTGAACCCGTCTACCTGCGCGTCGAGAACGCCGAGACGCCGTGGACCGAAGCCTTCGAGGAAGGCGAGGTCATCGAGGTTCCCATCGCACACGGCGAGGGACGCTTCGAGGTCCCCGACGACCACCTCGAAACGCTGAACGACGAGAACCGGGTGCTGTTCCGGTACTGTGACGCCGACGGCAACGTCACCGACGAGGCCAATCCCAACGGGTCGAAAGAGAACGTCGCGGGCGTCCTCGGCGCCGACGACAACGTCGCCGTGTTGATGCCTCACCCCGAGCGGGCGTCGCTGCCCGACATCGGCCCGACGGACGGACAGGGCGTCCTTCTCG
The DNA here is from genome assembly GCF_024300825.1 of Natronomonas gomsonensis. Lineage (NCBI taxonomy): Archaea > Methanobacteriati > Methanobacteriota > Halobacteria > Halobacteriales > Natronomonadaceae > Natronomonas > Natronomonas gomsonensis. Next base: position 3,384,028 of record NZ_CP101323.1, read on the forward strand.
GCTTTCAGTAACTACCGCACCAGCGGCTGGTTGTACGTCGTCTCCTCTGCCATCACGTACTCCCAGGTCGCCTCACACTCACATGACACTTCCTCGAACACCGAGGGGTCCTGTCTGAGGTCGAAGTCCTTGATGGCGCGCTGGACGAGGTCGTCACACTCCCCGCAGTTGTGCGGGCCGCGGTCCGACCCGTGACCGACCGGGTCGGAGACGACGATGGCATCCACATCCGCGGTCGATTCGAGCACGTCACACACCGACCACAGCCACGGCGGCCGGTAGCCGCCGTCGTGGAACAGCTCCTCGACCATCGTGTAGCGCTGGACGTTACAGGGGTTCATCGAGACGGTGTGACAGCCCTCGACGGCGGCACAGCGCCGAACCGAGCGCTTCATGTCCTCGACGGCGTCGGGTTCGGCGAGGAACGGCGGCTTCATCAGGAGATACGCTTTGACGCCCGCTCCCGCCGCCCGTGCCTCTTCGCAGGCGGCCTCGAACTCCGAGAAGTCGAAGTACTTGTTGACGGCGTCGTGACGGACGCGGTCGGTCGCGGTTTCGAGACCGACCGCAACGTCGGTTTCCAGCCCCTGTTCGGTGAAATCACGGAGTTTCTCGCGGTCGACGAAATCGGGGAGGGACTCGACGACGATGCGGTCGCGGTCGCCGAAGGTCTCGGCGATGGCGCGGCGGGTCTCGGCAGGCACTTCCCGCTCGTCGAGGAACGACCCGGAGGTATAGATTTTGATGAGGTCCGCCGTTTCGTCGTCGGCGTTTTCGGCTTCGTGGTCCAGACAGTGCTCGATTTGGGTCATCAGGTTCTCGTGGCCGACGCTGCCGCCCTCGACGCTCTCGGCGACGTAGCCACACATCGTACACCCGCCGGCGCGTGCCCACCGACAGCCGCCGGTGTTGAGGATGATGGTGAGCGACTGGACGACACCGTCTGGGGTGTTGTCCTCGTCGAGCCACACCCGCGTCGGCTCCGTGGGATCGTAGGTCGCGTCGTTGCGGCCCCGTATCTCCCGCATCACCTCGTTGTGTGCGTCCATCCCCCGACCTTGCTCGTGTGCGTCGGGACTCGGCTGACTCATTGGCGGGCGTAGCCGACGCGCGCCTAAAGCGGTGTCGTCTGTGGCGCGGGGCTACCGCTCGGCACCGAACCACGGCGCGACCAGCCACCACAGCGCCGCCCCGATGGACGCGCCGCCGGCGTTGACGAGTGCGTCGAAGGCACTCATCGTCCGATAGGAGAGAAAGCTCTGGACGAGTTCGACGCCGGCGCCGTACAGCACCGAGACACCGGCCGCGACGAGAAGCGCCCGGCGGTCGGCAGCCAACAGCGCGTAGCCGACCGCGCCCGCAAAGCCCGCGTAAGCGAGGACATGGAGATACACCGTCACGCCGACGCCGAACAGCGTCTCCGGGGTGCCCTTGCCGGGGTTCAGAACCGAGGCATAGAGGATGACGGCAGCACACGCGAGGACGCCGACGTACCGCAGCGACCGCGGCGCGGGAGGCAACGAAGTGGGCACGGCCGTAGGTGTCCGGCCCCGGACTTCAACGGTGCGGTCCGACTCAAAAGGGCAGCGGCGTGCCGAAGTAGGCGGCGGTCAGGCGGACGCCGAGATACACCGCGAGGACGCCGCCGACCGTGAGAGCCCCGCTTCGGCCGGCGTAACGCAGCGTCACGTCGTCGGTGCCGGCGTCGATGACTCGGTCGGCGTCGAGCGTTCCGCCCGTATCGACCTCGCCGAGGACGGTCAGTTCTCGACCCTCGGCGGCGACCGCCTCCTCGTATCTGTATCGGTCGCCGCCGATGGACGACCGGAGGTTCGAGCCGACGGAACCGGGTTGGGCGTCGTCGGCGTCGTACACCTGCCTGCGGCCGCCGTACAACTCGATGTGCGCCTCTCGGGGGTCGACGGTCACCGCTCCAGTGCCGTCGTCGAGGGCGAACGGGACGCCGCCGGAGCCGACCTGGTCGGTCTGCCAGCCGATGTCGCGGTCGTCCCAGCCGAGTTCCAGCGACCACGTCCAACAAGCCGCCTGCCGGCCGAACACGGGCGACGTTCCGGGTGTTTCTTCGACGAGTCCCGTAACTGCGATTCGTTTCGTGCCCGCCTGACGGACGATATCATCGGTGTTGGCCGCCTTCGCACGGACCAGTCGGAGGACGACGAGGCCGTTGTCGACGGCGACGGCGAGGGCGCCACAGCCGACGACGAGCGGGGCGACGTGTACCAACAGGGCGAAGGCGTCGCCCCGTCCGCCGAACCCCTCCGGTAGTGAGCCGTACAGGGCGATGATGCCGGCCGCGATGACGCCGAGGAATCCGGCCGTCATGTACCACGTTGTCGGCGTGCCGGTCCGCTGCTCGATGATGTCGCCGCTGGATTCGGCGTCGTAGTACCCCGCGACGGCGAACACCGCGACGAACAGGAGGACGACCCCGAAGACGTACCACTCAACCAGCGCGGCCATACCGACTGTCCGACCCCGACGGACAAAATACTCCCCCGGAAACGCCGTTCGGGACCGCGATGTATAATTGCCGTAACCGATTGTGGTTATGTCGCTGTGGCAAGTATTACACCGGTTGCGAACCACTAGCAAGTGTAACTCGTTACTATGACAGACTTAGGCGGTTTCCACGACAACGTAGCTCGGGTCGACCTCTCGGAGGGGAGCGTCGACTACGAGAGCATCGACCAGGAGGACGCGGAGAAGTACATCGGCGCGCGCGGATTGGGTGTCAAGTACGTCTTCGAGCAGGGGCCGGACGTCGACCCCGAGGGGCCGGAGAACCTACTTGCGTTCATGAACGGCCCGCTAACCGGCACGCAGGTGACGATGAGCGGCCGTATCGCCATCTGTACGAAATCACCGCTGACGGGTACGGTTACGGACTCCCACCACGGCGGGTGGTCCGGCGCTCGCCTCAAGTGGGCCGGCTTCGACGGCCTGCTGTTCGAAGGCAAGGCCGACGAACCGGTGTATGCCGTCGTCGAGGACGGCGAAGTCGAACTCCGGGATGCCTCACACCTCTGGGGACAGGGCTTCCACGACACGCGTGATGCCCTCGAAGAGGAAGTCGAGGGGTCTTATGGCAAGAACCTCTCCGTGATGGGAATCGGTGAAGCCGGCGAGAACGGTGTCAAGTACGCCTGTATCATGAACGAGGACGACCGGGCATCCGGTCGCGGCGGCACCGGCTGTGTGATGGGGTCGAAGAACCTCAAGGCCGTCGTCGTCAAATCCTCGACGAAGATGCCCAAACCGGCGGACGAGGAGACGTTCAAGAAAGGCCACAAACAGGCCATGGAGGTCATCACCGAATCGGACGTGACTGCCCCCAACGAGGGCGGGCTTTCGCTGTACGGGACGAACGTCCTGATGAACGCGACCGAGGAGATGTCCGGGTTGCCGTCGAAGAACGGCAAGTACACCTCGACAGCCGACGCCCGCAACGACGGCTACGGCGGCGACGACTTCGACTCCGAGAAGGTCTCCGGGGAGAACGTCCGCGAGAACATCCTCGTCGACGAACCGACCTGTCACTCCTGTCCCGTCGCCTGCAAGAAGGAAGTCGAAGTCGACGTGATGCACAAAGGCGAGGAGTTGAACGTCCGCACCGAGTCCTACGAGTACGAATCGGCGTGGGCACTCGGGCCGAACTCCGGGCACACCGACCGCGACGAAATCGCGCTGATGCTCCAGCGCTGTAACGACCACGGTATCGACACCATCGACACGGGCAACATGATGGCGATGGCCATGGAGATGTCCGAGGAGGGCAAACTCGACGACCTCGAAACCATCGACTGGGGCGACTCCGAGGCCATCGTCGAGATGATTAGCCGAATCGCCCACCGCGAGGAGGGGCTGCCGGACCTGCTCGCTGAGGGGCCACGCCGCGTCGCCGAACGCCGGGACGCCCACGACAACACCCTCGCCGTGAAGGGACAGACGATGGCGGCCTACGACCCGCGCTGTATGAAGGGGATGGCTATCGCGTATGCCACCTCGAACCGCGGCGCGTGTCACCTGCGCGGCTACACGCCGGCCGCGGAGATTCTGGGGATTCCCGAGAAGGTCGACCCCATCGAGTGGGAAGGCAAAGGCGAGTTGACGGTACTGTTCCAGGACATGCACTCGATTTCGGATTCGTTCGACATCTGCAAGTTCAACGCCTTCGCGGAAGGTATCGAGGAGTACGTCATGCAGTACAACGGCATGACGGGCCGCGATGTCGGCGAAGAGGAGTTGATGCAGGCTGGCGAGCGCATCTACACCCTCGAACGGTACTACAACAACCTCAACGGCTTCGACGGGTCCGACGACGACCTGCCGGGCCGGTTCGTCGAGGGCCACGAGGACGCCGTGCCCGGACAGGGTGGTGTCGAGGGCAGTCTCGTCGAACTCGATAAGCTCAAAGAGGAGTACTACGAGGTTCGCGGCTGGGTCGACGGCGTCGTCCCCGATGAGAAACTCGAGGAGTTGAACATCGACATCGGCCCGGGAACCGGCGTCTCGGCCGGCGATTCGGCCGCTCCCGCCGACGACTAACTCCGAGATTCGTCTTTTTTTTCGCGACACGCCGAGCGGCCGGTTTCTCCGGCGAGTTCAAGCCGAGGGGTTCAAGTACGCGGCAGGGCACCGATAGGGTATGAAGAGCCACGCGCGGTCCACGAAGAAACGGACGGGCGGCCGACGCCGCGCCGTTCGCAAGAAGCGCAAACACGAGATGGGTTCCTCCCCGACGGAGACCCGTGTCGGCGAGGAGAAACTGAAAGTCGCAGAGACTCACGGCGGCAACACGAAGGTTCGCGCCATCGCCAAGACCGTCGCCAGCGTCGCCACCGACGACGGCGCCGTCGCCGCAGACATCGAGGACGTCGTCGAGAACCCCTCGAACCCCAACTACGTCCGACGGAACATCATCACGAAGGGCGCCATCATCGAGACCTCCGCGGGACGCGCCCGCGTCACCTCCCGCCCCGGTCAGGACGGGCAGGTCAACGCCGTTCTCGTCGAGTAACGACCGAACGCGTTTTTCCGGCTACGCCAACTCCCGGAGTCGCGACTTCACCATCCCCGACAGCGCCCGGAGTTTCGAGGGCTGGCGGATGCGGTTCATTTCGTCGTCGGTGAGTTCGAAATCGAACACGTCGAGGTTCGATTCGAGGTGGTCGCGACTCGTCGCCTTCGGCACGGTGGCGACGTTCGGTTGTTGGAGGAGCCAACGAATCGCCACCTGTGCGGGCGATTTGTCGTGTCGTGCGGCGATTTCTGCGAGCACCGGGTCGTCGAGGACGCCGCCGTGGGCAAGCGGCGAGTACGCCGTCAACAGCACGTCGTGAATCCGGCAGTAGTCCAGCAGTTCGCCCTGGCTCCAGTAGGGGTTGTACTGGACCTGATTCGTGAGGATTCCGTGTTCGGAGAGTCGGCGGGCGTCGTCGAGGCCGTCGACGTCGAAGTTCGAAACGCCGAGATGGCGGACCTTCCCGGCATCGACGAGTTCGTTCATTGCAGCCAGAGTGTCCCGAAGCGGCGTGGTGACGTTGGGGTGGTGAACCAACAGCAAATCGACGTAGTCGGTGCCGAGTTTCGCGAGGCTCTCCTCGGTCGAGCGGAGTACGTCCTCGTAGCCTCGATTCTTCGTCTCCAGTTTGGTCGCGAGGAACACCTCGTTGCGGTCGACGCTGCTGTCCCGGAGGGCGTTTCCGACCTGCCGTTCGTTGCCGTAGGCCTGTGCGGTGTCGATGTGGCGATAGCCGACGTCGAGGGCGGTGTGGACCGCCTCTCGACAGGTCTCGCCGGTGAGTCGCCACGTCCCGAGGCCGACAGCGGGCACGTCGACACTTCGGACGGTCGTGAACTCCATGATGGCCATACGGCCGCCGCGGTTGTATAGATACGGCTCTCGACGTGCGCCGGTATAGTGGGTGAAAACCACACGCATGCGCGGCGACGTACGGGGAGGATTAAGTGGGAGTCCTCGCTCACTCCGAACGAGAACGACCAACACGAGGACCACCTATGCCAGAAGAATACGACTTACTCATCGTCGGCGGCGGAATCAGCGGGGCATCGTTGCTGTACACTGTCTCGAAGTTCACGGACGTAGAGCGCGTCGCGCTTCTCGAAAAGGAGGAGGACCTTGCGGCCATCAACTCCCATCACACAAACAACTCCCAGACGCTTCACTTCGGGGACATCGAGACCAACTACACCCTCGAGAAGGCCGAGGAAGTAAAGGAAGGCGCGGAGTTGCTTGCGGGGTATCTGGAAGCGGTCGACCCCGACCGGGAGATGTACAGCAAGCGGAGCAAGATGGTGCTCGCCGTCGGCGACGAGGAAGTCGAGGAACTCGAAGACCGCTACTACGAGGAGGGCTTCGGCGACCTCTATCCGAAACTGCGTGCCATCGGGCGCGACGAGATTGCGGACCTCGAACCGGCCGTCGTCGAGGGTCGGGACCCCGACAAGGAGATGCTCGCCCTCCAGACGCCGGACGGCTACACCGTCGACTACGGACAGACGACGAAGTCGTTCGTCGAGGCCGCCCGCGAGGAGGCCGGCGTCGACGTCTACACCGGCACCGAAGTCGAGGAGATAAACGAGACCGATGAGGGATTCCTCGTCGAGACCGACGACGGCTGGTTCGAATCCGAGGCGACGGTCGTCGCCGCCGGGTCCCACAGCCTTCAGTTCGCCCAAGAGATGGGCTACGGCGAACACCTCTCGCTTTTGCCGGTCGCGGGGAGTTTCTTCCTCGCCGACGACCTCCTGAACGGGAAGGTGTACACCCTCCAGATGAAGAAACTTCCCTTCGCCGCGGTCCACGGTGACGCCGACGTTCACGACGACGGCGTCACGCGGTTCGGCCCGACGGCGAAGTTGGTGCCGACGCTGGAACGGGGTCGCTTCTCGACGGTGAGCGACTTCTTCGACGTGTTCGGGCTCCGACCGGCCTCGGCGCTGAGTTACGCGAACATCCTCTCGGACCGCGTCCTGTTGCCGTACGTGCTCCGGAACCTCGTCTACGACATCCCGGAGGTCGGCAAGCGCGCGTTCCTGCCGAACGTGCAGAAGGTCGTCCCCGGCGTCGAACTCGACGACATCGAACGAGCGGAGGGCTACGGCGGCGTCCGACCGCAAATCGTCGACACCGAGCGGAAGTCCCTCGACATGGGCGAGGCGAAACTCGTCGAGGAGGACATCATCTTCAACATCACGCCCTCGCCGGGCGCTTCGACGTGTCTAAAGAACGCGATGCGTGACACCGAACAGGTCGTCGAGTTCCTCGACGCCGACTACACCTTCGACGAGGAAGCGTTCCGGGCGGCGACCATCGACAACTTCCCGCGGGCCGAAGCGGCCGAGGAGTCCGAAGCCGACGCCGACGAGGCGGACGCCGAGCCGACCGACGACGCGGAGACGGCCGATGCCGGCGCTGAAAGCGACGACGACGCGGGTCAGACGGCGGTCCCCTCCTCGACCGATTAGGGGAACTCCCGCAAAGAATCGAGCAGTTCTTCCAGCGGTTTCGTCGTCGTCGCAAGCGAGACGCCGTCGGCTTGCGCGAGTGCCGGGGCGTGTTCCCAGAGGTCCTCGTCGTCGAGGCCGTGAAGGACGACCGCAGAGGGCGTCGGTGTGACCACCCGCAACGCGACCAGCGGCGACTCCCCGCGCGTGACGTTCGTGAACACGAGCGCTCGGTTCGTCGACTGGCCGTACAGGCGATAGAACTCCTCGCTGGAGAGTCGTTTGATGGCCTCGACGCTGTTGATGACGGTGTGGCCGGCGACGGTGTCGGCCCGCCCGGCGACGACTTCTTCGGCATCGATGGCGCGGTACAGTCGGTCAGTCGACACCGTCACCGAGTACTCCCGGAGGTCGTACACCACGTCGGAGTCGAAGCCAGCGGAGATGACGCGGGCGTGTTGACGGACGCGGTCGCCGCCGCGGCGCTCGTCGACGGCGAGCAGTCCCTCGACGACACGCCGAACGACGCCGATTCCCGGGTTCTCCCGACGGCCGCTCTCGTAGTCGGAGACGACCGACGCGGACACGTCGAGTTCGTCGGCGAGCGTCGTCTGTGCTACGTCGAACTCCTCGCGCCACTTCCGTATGGTCGCGCCGGGGTCTTCCGAAAGCGTCACCTCGCCAGCGATGCGCTCGGCGAGTTCCTCCCGTGGATCGCGCATGCCCGGAGGGAGTGGACGATGGGGCATAAGGCTGCCCGAAGGAATTAAGTGAATGTGTAAAGTATGCTTTACTGTAGAGCGAACTTTACGGAAGAGATGCTTTACACCCTTCACCCATGACAGCGAACACGTCCCCAACGACGAATCGGTCCTCCAGTCCACGCCGGTATCGAATCGCGATGTACGGGTTTCTGGCCGTCGGATTCGTCGGCTACATCGCTGGCCTTCGAGTAGACGCACCGCTGGCCGCCCTCGGTATCTACTGGGTCGGCTTCCTCGGATTCCTCGGCGTCTGGAAGGGCAGCTCGGTCACGCTGTACGACGAACGACACGAGGCACTGGAAGCCGAGGCGATGAGGACCACCTTCGGCGTTATCGGTGCGGTGTTGATACTCGTCGGTCCGGCACTCCCGGCGGTTCTCGATGCCGGTTACGAAGTTCCGTCACTCGCCCTCGGCGCGCTGTACGGCTACGGCGCGATGTTCGGCGTCTACATGGTCGCCTCCATCGCAGTTCGCATCCGCTCTTGACCCTTCAACGATGAACTCCACTACTACGACACGGTTCGACCCCACGACGTACAGACGCACGACGTTCGGAGTCACCCTGCTTGCTGCGCTCGCCCTCGCTTTCGGGGTGGTCTTCGAGGTACCGTTCGTCGGCATCGCCGTCTACGCTCTCGGACTGGTGGCGGTGTTTTCGCTGCCGGCCGTCACCGACGTGCGACTGTTCGACGAACGCGACGACGCCATCGCCCGTAAGGCCGCCGGGACGACGCTGACCCTTTTCGGCTGGCTGTCGGCCATCGTCTACCCCTCGCTCGTCGCGCTGTCCGCGACCGGGCAGTTCTCGTGGGGGCCGGCCAGCACCGCGGTCGCCTTCGCGACTGCCGCCGTCTACGCCGTCTACCTGCTCGCGCTCGGCTACCACCGATACCGATGAAAAACAACCTCAAGGAGCGCCGCGCCGAACGCGGCGAGAGTCAAGCCGACCTCGCGGCGGCCGTCGACGTGACGAGACAGACCATCAACGCCATCGAGCGCGAACGGTACGACCCCTCCCTGGAGTTGGCCTTCGCCCTCGCCGCGCACTTCGACTGTGCTATCGAGGACATTTTCGAACCGGAGTGACCGCGCTCCAACCGTCGCCCCGGCCGCGAACTTAAGCCCTCTCGGCCGTACCGACCGGTAATGCCGCCGACTCTCGTCACCGTCGCCGTCGGCGTCCTCATCGGTGTCGCGCTGCTCGGCCCGGCCTTCGACCGGCGGTCGCTGGCCCTCGTCGCGCTCGCGGCCGCACTTCCGAACCTCGACGCTGCGGCTAGCCTCCTCGCTTCTGGTGTGACCAACGCCCTGTTGCACTCCGCGTTCGTTCCGGCGGCCGCCGCCGTCGCGCTCTACTACGACACCGAACGTCGAGAGTCGTCGTGGCTCCGCCAGCGTTACGGCTGGTACGGCGTCCGCGTCGCATGGGTCGCCGTCGCAGCCTACGCCGTCGCCGGCATCGGTCTCGATTTGTTCAACATCGACAGCGCCGCAGTGTTGTACCCGCTGTCGGACCGGTACTACTCGATTACGGGCAAACTCGTCCTCTCGACACAGGAGGGAATCGTCCAGACGTACGTCGAGTGGGGCGACGGCTGGCTGGAAGTGACCTCGCCCGGAACGACCGAAACCCACCGCGTCGAGACGTGGCTCAATCCCTCGTCGGGTGCTGACGGCGACGTAGTCCGCCGCCTCCGGTTCGTCGACTCCGGGTGGCAACTCGTCGTTGTCATCATCGCGGCGGCCGCCGCGCCCGCGAAACGACTGCTCGATGGAGGGAGTGATTGATGCCGTCGACCGTCGTTCACGCCGCGGTCGCGTTCTGCCTCGCGGTCGGCCTCCTCGGGGAGTCCTACGACCGGCGGGCGCTCGTGTTCGTCCTCGCCGTCGTCCTCGCGCCGGAAATCGACACGTTCGCGGGATGGTTCCTCGACGGCGCCCACCGGGCGCTGTTGCACAACCTCGTGTTTACCGCCGTGGCCGCGCCGGTCCTGTTGTGGGACACGACGCGGGAGTCGTCGTGGCTCCGCGAGCGTTTCGGTGCCCGCGGCGTCCGGCTCGTGTGGGTCGGACTGTTCGTCCACACCTTCGCTCACATGCTGTTCGATTGGTCGCATCTCGACGGAATCAACCTCTTTTACCCGATTACGGACCGCTTCTTCAATCTCGACGGCGAAGCGTTCTTCTCGACGGCCGAGGGGTTCACCCAGACGTTCATCGAGGTGACGACCGACCCCGAGACGGGCCAACAGTCGGTCGACGCCGGACAGGGCGGGACGACCGGAAACACCCACGTCTCCAGTCCGGTCGACCCCTCGCCGGACCCCGAGCCGGATGGCGTCGACCGCCGGGCGCCCATCGCGGTCCAGGGGTGGCAGTTGTATCTCATCGTCCTCGGTGCGTTCACGCTCGTCGCGAAGAAGCTACAGTCGCCGCTCCCGTCGGAACGGGACGATGACTGAGGAGCCGACCCTCCGGCCGTACGACCCCGGCGCCGACCGAGAGTCGCTGTGGAAACTGAAGCGGGCTTTCGAGACCGGACTCGGTGCCGAAGGCGGCGACGAGAAGGCCGCCACCTACGAGTCCAAACTCACCGACGAGTATCGACGCGAGTGGCTGGCGTGGGTCGACCGCTGTGTCGCCGACGACGAGCGCTGTGTGACGCTGGCGGTCGCCGACGGCGAGGCGGTCGGCTACGTCTTCGTCCTTCCCGAGCGACTCGCCTTCGTCTGGGACGCCGCCGTCGTCAACGAACTGTATCTCGACGCGGCGTATCGTGGCAGCGGCGTCGCCGAGGCGCTGCTGGAGGCCGCCGTCGACCTCGCGACCGAACAGGACCTCCCGCTGGAGCGGCTGTTACTCGACGTGGACCCGGACAACGAGCGGGCCTACGCCTTCTACGAGAAGTTGGGATTCGAGCCGTGGGGCGAAATCGTCGCCCGAGAGCTATAGGCCGCTGGAGTCGTCTTCGGCCGTCACGGAGGCGATGGCGCCGCCGATGGCGCCGAAGACGACGGGGTAGACGATGCCGGCGAGGATGATTGCGGGCAGGAGGTCGGGTTGACCGCTCGCGCCGCCGGCCTCGACGCGGAACAGGAACGCGCCGACTATCGAGAGTATCAGATACCCCGGGACGACGAGCGCGCCGGCGATGGCGCCGTCGTTGATGTCTGTGACGCCCTGATATCGCCCGATAGCGAGGCCGGAGGCCAGTATCAACGCGACCGGAATGACGTAGAGGAGGGCGGTGAAGCCGTTCTCGCCGCCGATGAAGCTCGTCGTGTCGCCGAAGAAGCCGGCGTCGATGACCGTCTCGGCGAAGTGGGAGTTGAAGAACACCCAGCCGACGAGTTCGTACGTTGCGTCACCGTCGCCGAACGCCTGGGCGAACTGGTTCAGCCCCGACTCGCGGAGGTCGGAACTCACCAGCAGGTACGTGAACACGTATCCGAGGACCCACGCGGCGACACCCGCGAGGGCACCGGGGACCAGTGGAAGGCTGTCAGCATCGATGTTGGACGACATATCAGTTCTTCCGACACGCCGCTGTATGAATAAATTTGTGGCCTCATGAAGGACGGACTACTGGAGTGTCGCCTCGGTGTCGACGCCGTACACTCGCGCTGGAGTTTCGACGTGAGTCCGGTACAGCGCCTCGGAGTAGCCCTCCTCGGCGAGCCACTCGGTGCGTCTGGGGACGGTCTTCGGCCCCATGACCGCGCCCGGGCGGTCGGGGTCGTCGATGAAGTCCGTCTCCATGAAGAACGGCCAGTCGCCGCCACAGGCCCGTTCGAGTTCGTCCTTGTCGCAGATGACGCTCGGAATCGGCCCCTCAACGTAGCCGTTCGAGTAGTGTTTGACCACCTGCTCGCGGGGCAGGCCCTCGGCTTCGGCCCACTCGGTCACCTCCGTGAACGCCTCGCCGCCTTCGGTGTGTAGTTGGACGGCACAGCCGACCTCTGCACCGCGGGCGAAAGCGTGACGCATCACGTCGTTGGAGGCCGCCCAGACCGCGTCGCTCACGTCGTAGTGCGGCCGGCCGGATTTGATGGCCAGCGCCGGTCCCTCGGCGACGTACTCGGCGGCCACGTCGATGCCGGTCTTCATCAGTTCGGCGGCCGCCTCGGCGTCGTAGCCGCGGTCGACGAGTTGGGATATCAACGCCGGATGGACCCCGAGAACGGGCCACGCTTTCCCGGGGAGTGTCTCGTCGGCCTCCCGGGTCACCTCGACGGTGATATCGAACGTCTCCCGGAAGCCCTCGGCGTCGTCGACCTCGCCGACGAGGTGCCACGATGGCTTGTTCAGAACGTTCAGATGCGTCCCGCCGACCTCGGCGAACTCCGCGGCGGCCTCGGCGCCGCGGCCGTTTACCGGGTCGAGATGGAGGTGATTGTCGAGAATCGGGCCGTTGTACATGGGTGTGCGTTGTATTGGGGGCGTCAAAAGGAGTCCGCTCCGTGGAGCTGTTAATTAACCAGCGGCAACTCGACGACGAACACGGCACCTTCTGGATCGTTGTCCTCGACCCATACTTCACCGCCGTAGTGAGTGACCAGGTGCTGGACGAGGTAGAGGCCAAGTCCCGTCCCGGAACTGTCGAGTCCTTTCTCACCCTTCCCAAAGATTTCTTCTTTCTGTCCATCGGGCACCCCCGGACCGTTGTCCGCAATACAGACGGTAGCCCGCTCGTCGCAGGCCGCCGCCGACACCGAAAGCTCCGGTGTGGCTTTATCATTATGTTGAATCGCATTTGAGAGGAGGTTCTGGAACACCGAATTTAACATCCGGTTGGCCTGAATCTGCACTGCTGGTAGCGACCCCTCGACTACCACGTCTGCGTCTGGATACTCGGATTCGACCTTGTCGAGTTCACGCTTGAGGGTGTTGCGGAGGTTGACCCGATTCTGTTGTTGTGCGTCTTCTCGTGAGAGCATCACGTCGGCCATATCACGTGCCGTCTTGGTCAACTCAACTGCATGGTTAGCGCTTTCTCATAACGTATCGAGATGCTCAGCCCCATCCTCGTCGACGTGGTCGGTCAGAACATCGCCGTACCCGGTCACCAACTGCAGGTCGTTCCGAATATCGTGACGCAAAACCTGATTCAGGATGTCGAGGTTGTCGCGTTGCTCTTGTAACTGCTGTTGGGCCTTTTTCCGCGTCGTAATGTCGCGTATCACGAATAACGTCCCAAGCGTCTGCTCGATTTCACTCGTAAAATTGGAGGCTGATATCTCAAGAGTCCGTGTTTCGGTGTTCGTCCCGAGTTGCACCTCGAATGGTGGTGTGTTCTCTGCCTCTCTCAGCATCTGCTCATCTCTGGTATCGAACAGCTCTGAAACCTGCATCCCAGCGAGTGGTGCCGCAACGTCGAGCAACGACCGGGCACTCTGATTAGCATCGATAATTCTTCCATTAGTGTTCACGAGCAAATACCCCTCACTCATATTTTCGATCGTCCGAGAGCGGGCTAACGCTTTCGTGTCGAACGTCTCGTAGCGGAACGCTGCGTAGCCAACTCCTGCCATGCCGACGGAAAACGAGGCGGGCGTCAAAATCGTTCCCGGCGTCTCGAACGGAAGGAGTGAGAACGTCTGAGCGACGGACAAAAGCATCGGGGCGAAGATGGCAGGGACGAGAATCGCCGTCTGGCGCGGGCTGAGACTCGGGTCGGACCACGTCTGGTAGACGATGTAGGACAGTCCGATTGTCGCTATGATGTAGAACGCCGAGAGATACGAGACGTAGATGACCCCGTTTCCGTGTGCAATGACTGAAAACGCGCCGAACGGGGTAAGACCGGGATTTTCAAACAGGATGGGAACAGGGTCGGTGAACAACAAGACGAACACCGGCAACAACAACACCGCGATAACGGAGACTGTCTTCCCATTTACCCATCGGCGTGCGTCTCCCACCGAGAGCCCGTACAAGAGCACCGCGGGTGCGGTGGTGAAAGACCCGAAGTGGAGCATTTTGTACGCCCAATAGGACCGCTCAAACGTGGTCGCAGTTAACTGTAACAGCGCGAAAAACGTCCAAACTGTTATACTAAATGACAAAACGGTAAACGCTATGACCTGTTTGGTTCGCTCATACTTGTTGAGATAATAGGTGGCGTAGGCGGTCGTTAGTACTCCAACCGAAGTTGCTAATACGATGAGAATAAGCGGCAGATGGAATTGGAAACCATCCATATATGGCTTCAAAATAGCCACTTATATAACTGGTATTGTCACTATTAGCTGTGATTCTGTCTCCGGTTCTAATCCCCTCTCTCGCTACTCGTTTTCAGACGGGTCCGGTGTTCGACTCCTCACCCCAGCGTGATTTCGTCGTGGGCGGCGTTCCGAAGGGCATCGGAGCGGCCGTGGGTTCCCGGCGCGACGGCGACCGTCCGGAGGCCACGTTTCGACGCCGTCTCCAACACGGGCTTGAAGTCGGTGTCTCGGGAGACGACGACGACCGTATCGATTTGCTCGGCGACGGCGGCCTCGACGGCGTCGACGGCGAGTTTCACGTCCACGTCGCCGCTGGTCGTCACCACCTCGAACCCCCGTGCCTCGGCGGCCTGAATCAGCCCGCCGGTGGCGTTTTCGTCGACGTAGACGCGGGCGACGGCGACCGTCCCCTCCCCGCGGGCGATGTTCCGGAGTTCGTCGAGGTCGACGTCGAACTCCTCGCGGAACACGTTCGGCCCGTCGACGAAGATACCGACGCGGGTCGAGCGTGGGCGAAGACGGTCGAGCAGTCCCATGACGGCCCCTCCGCGGTCGGTGGTGAAATCGGTGTTGGTCGGCGGCGAGGGGAACTTCTTACTCCCCGGCCGACGAGGTGTCGAGTATGTCCCTTCGAACGCCGCCGCTCGGCGAGACTCACGCCGCGGCGGAGGCGAAACTGACGGAGTTCGGTGGCTGGGAGATGCCCGTCGAGTTCGACTCCATCACCGTCGAACACGAGGCCGTCCGCGAGTCTGCGGGCAAGTTCGATGTCTCGCACATGGGCGAAATCGAGGTTTCCGGCCCCGACTCGACCGAGCTGATGAACCGCCTGACCACCAACGACGCCTCGGCGCTCGACCCCGGTGACGCCCAGTACTCGGCCATCACCGACGAGGCCGGCGACATCATCGACGACACCGTCGTCTATCGCCTGCCCGAGGCCGACGACGCGGCGTTCCTCTTCATCCCCAACGCGGGCCACGACGAGGACGCCCACGACCGCTGGGTCGCCTACCGCGAGGAGTGGGGCCTCGACGCCACCGTCGAGAACGCGACCACGGAGTACGGCATGATAGCGCTGCAGGGCCCCGACGCCCTCTCGTTGCTCGGCGAGTTGTGTGAGGCTCCCGAGGACATCTCGCGGTTCACCGTCGCCCACCGCGACGTGGGCGGCGTCGACTGTCTCGTCGCTCGGACCGGCTACACCGGCGAAGACGGCGTCGAGTTGCTGTTCGACGCCGACGATTCCGAGGCCGTCTGGTCGACACTGGAGTGTCAGCCCTGCGGCCTCGGCGCGCGCGATACGCTCCGACTGGAGGCGGGCTTTCTGCTCTCCGGGCAGGACTTCGACATCGACGAGAACCCACGGAACCCATACGAGGCCGACATCGGCTTCGTCGTCGACCTCGACACCGAATTCGTCGGCCGCGAGGCGCTCGCGGCGGTCGCGGAGGCTGGCGTCGATGAGACATTGGTCGGCTTCCGTCTGCAGGAACGCGGCATCGCGCGTCACGGCTACGACATTACCGTCGACGGCAACGTCGTCGGTACCGTCACGAGCGGGACGATGAGTCCGACGCTGGGCGATGCCATCGGTCTCGGTTACGTCCCACTCGAGCACGCCGACCCCGGGACCGAAATCGACGTGTTGGTTCGGGGGCGTGAGAAACGGGCGAAAGTCGAAGAACTGCCGTTTTACGGTCGCTGATTATCGCATCTCTTCGAGCGACCGAACGGTGTCGGACATGAGCCACGCGGTGTCGCTGTCGGGGTCCTCGATTGAGAGCGCAAAGAACGACTCGCGGCCCTCGTCGACGGTAATCCGGTATCCGCGCCCCACCAAGCCGTCGGACTCGTCGGTAGCGTCGGATTCTGGGGTGTTCACGCTCGGGCCTCAGGGACGACGAAAAATAACGGGCACGGTTCCGGCCGCGAACCGCGCTGAGTCGATACCACTACATTCCCCACCACAGATACGACACCTATGAGCTTCGACGTACCAGACGACTGTCGGTATCTGGAGAGCCACGAGTGGGTCCGCCGCGACGGTGACACCGCCCACATCGGCATCACGGATTTCGCACAGGACGAACTCGGTGACGTGGTGTTCGTCGAGTTACCCGAGGTCGACGAGTCGGTCGACAAAGACGAGGAGTTCGGCGTCATCGAGTCCATCAAGGCGGTGTCAGACCTGTATGCACCCGTCTCCGGCGAGGTAGTTTCGGTCAACGAAGACCTCTTCGACGCCCCCGAACTCGTCAACGAGGACCCCTTCGGCGACGGCTGGATGCTGGAAGTCACCCTCGACGACGAATCTGAACTCGACGCGCTGTTGTCGCCCGCAGAGTACGAAAACCAAATCGCATAAACCGGAAAAACGCCCGCAAAACCCCCCACGTACTGCCGCTTTCTTTCAATTCGCGTACAAACACATAAGGTGGTTCCTGCCGTATGAAGCATGTACTGAATGGTCGACGACACCCAGCTTGCAGAGAGCAAGTCCATCCACAGAGCGACTGGGAAGACCTTCTACTACGCGACGAAGTTGCTGCCCGAGCGTGTCCGCCACGCGACGTACGTGTTGTACGCCTTCTTCCGAGTCGCCGACGAGGTTGTCGACAATCCCGATGGGATGTCGCCCGACGAACAGCGCCGCAGACTCGATTCGATTCGTGAGGCGGCTCTCGGCCGCGATCCGACCGACGACCCCGTCCTGTCGGCGTTTTCCGAACTTCGGGAATCCTACGACATTCCCGACGAGGAAATAGAGGTGTTCATCGACGCGATGTGTGCCGACATCGAGACCTCCCGCTACGACACCTACGAGGAACTCGAAACGTACATGCGCGGGTCGGCGGCCGCCGTCGGCGTCATGATGACGCTCATCATGGAGTGTGACGACCCCGATACCGCGATTCCCCACGCCCGAACGCTCGGCGAGGCGTTCCAACTCACCAACTTCATCCGCGATGTGGGCGAGGACATCGTCGACCGCGACCGCATCTATCTGCCACGGGAGACCCTCGAGGGACACGGTGCCGACCCCGCCGACATCGAAGCACGGCAGTTCACCGACGAAATCGGTGCGGCTATCGAACACGAACTCCGACGCGCGGAAGGGCTGTACCGCGAGGGTGTCGCCGGCATCCAGTATCTGCCCCGGGACTGCCAACTCCCCGTCCTGACCGCGGCCGTCCTCTATGCCGACCACCACCGACTGGTGCGACAGCGGGGCTACGACACCGTCACCGAGACTCCGTCGTTGTCGACGTGGCGGAAACTCTCCTTGGTCGCACGCACTCGGTGGCACTGGTTCTGGAGCAAGGACCCCGAGACGGTGTTCGCGAAGGTGAGTGTCGTCCCGTCGGCGGCCGACCACCGCACAGAGCGCCGACCGAACGAGCCCTCCCCGACGCGATAGCTCACCGCTCCGGGAAGTCGAAGCGGTCCGTTTTCCACAGCGCGTAGCCGTACCCCACCGCCAGCGTCGCGGGAATCCAGTTGCCGAAGTAGGCGTTGATGCCCCCCCACAAGATGACGAAACTCACGAGGTCGTCGAGCATGAACCGACAGGCCTCCAGTCGAGTGAGGACGGCGTTTCGGTCGAAGGCGTAATCGAGGACGGCCACGGCGACGACGGCCGACAACAACCACCCGGCGTAGTTCGACCACGGGACGCCGTAGTAGAGGCCGCCGGCTTCGTAGGCCCAGAAGCCGATGGAGACGGCCGCGGGGTCGAGAACGAGGTCCATGCCGATGACGGCGGCGACGACGGCAGGGACCCGGAGGACGACCCGCCGGGCGGCGTCGCCGAGGAGTAACAGACACAGTAGGTAGGCATTGGCGACGAGCGGGAGGAAAAACAGCGGCAGCGCAACCGGAATCCCGCCGAGCATCGGTCCCAACTCGACGCCGTACTGGAAGGTGCCGTAGGGGTAGCCCGTCGTGACGCCGACGTACTCGATGGCGTAGGTGTAGCCACACAGCGCGGCGAGGCCGACGGCGGCCTTCCGAGTGAGAACCGGCGCGAGGCCGGCGACGAGTGGCAGCCGCATCACCGCAACGCCGAACAAAAGGAAGTAGGGGTTGAAACTGAGTGGCTCCGGGAGCAGGCCCTCCGCGGAGGCCAAAAGCGTCACTGCCCCGAGCGCCGGGAAGACGACGGCGATGGTGAATCGATTCTCGTCGACGAGTTCGTCGAGACGGCCTTCGATGCGTCCTCGGGGCGGGAGTTCGAACTCGGAGACGGCCTCACGCATACAGCATCACCCACAGCGCCGCGAGCGTCAGCACCATCCCGGCGGCCGTGTTCAGCGCCGGGAACCACCAGTAGGCGCGGTCGACGGCCACGTCAGCGACAACGATGCCGGCGACGAAGACGGGATAGACGCCGAGAACCGCCGCGAAGAACGGATGGACCGTCCCGAAGACGGCGGCCGCGGCGAGCCAACACGCCGCGCAGTAGGCGTAGGTTCGTGATTCGCCGAGAAGCGTCGCCGTCGTCTCGATGCCGGCCTCGCGGTCCGGTTCGATGTCGGGAATGGCCGAGAAGGTGTGCATGCCCATCGCCCACAGCCAGCCGCCGGCGACGGCGGCAAGCGGCGGCGCCTTTCCGGCGACGGCGGCGTAGGCGACGACGCCCGGCAGGACGTAGAGGCCGTTCGACAGCGAGTCGAGAAGTGGCGTTGTCTTGAACCGCAACGGTGGGGCGCTGTACTCGATTGCCAACAACAGAAAGCCGACCATTGCGACCGCGCCGGCCGTCGGAAGTGTGGGGAGAAACAGGATGCTGGCCCCCCCCGTCAGCACGACGAGGACGGGCACCAGTCGGTCGCCCTGATAGCGGACTTCGCGGTCGTCTTTCTTCGGGTTCGCCTCGTCGATGTCGGCGTCGAATACATCGTTGACACCGTAGAGGAACACGTTCGCCGGGACGAGGAAGTACGCGAACAGGGCGACGGCGAGCGGGCCGAACAACTCCGACGGTGCGTCGGCGGCGTAGGCGACGCCGACGATGACCGGTCCGGCGAGGTAGAACCAAAAGCGGGGCCGCGACATCCGGAGGACGTAGCCGCTCGGCGTCGCCTCACTCGGCAGCAGACGGTCGATTGCGTGGTCGGTCATGGTCGGCGAGTCCCGTCAGGCGTCCTCGATGAGGGCGTCGGCGGTGTGTTGGCCGCTGATGAGACACATCGGGACGCCGATTCCGGGGGTGGTGTACGAGCCGGTGAAGTACAGCCCCGGACAGGCCTCAGAGCGATGCGGCGGTCGGAGCAGCGAGGTCTGTCTCAGGGTGTGGGCCATCCCGAGTGCCGTCCCCTGTTGGCTGTTGTAGCGGTCGGCGAACTCCGAGACGGAGAATATCTCCTCGAAGACGAGGCGGTCACGCAACTCGACGCCGGTGTTCTCGGCGATGTCGTCGAGGATTACATCGCGGTACCACGTCCGAACCTCCTCGGTGTCGTCGAGGCCGGGAGCGATGGGGACGAGCGCAAAGAGGTTCGAGTGGCCCTCGGGGGCGACGCTATCGTCGGTCTTCGAGGGGACACAGAGGTAGTAGGCGGGGTCTTCGGGCCAGGTCGGGTCCTCGAAAATCTGCTCGAAGTGGCCGTCCCAGTCGGTCGGGAGGACGAGCGTGTGGTGTTCGAGTGGCTCCACGTCGCCCTCGACGCCCATGTACATCAGGAAGGCACTCGGTGCGTAGGTGCGGTCGTCCCAGTAGTCGGCGTCGTACTGGCGTTCGTGTTCCGGGAGCAGTTCCTGTTCGGTGTGGGCGTAGTCGGCGTCGCTGACGACGTACTCCGCCTCGAAGTCGCCGGCGGCGGACTCGACGACGAACGCCTGCTTGCGGTTGACGATTTCTGACACCTCGGCGTCGGTGACGTACTCGACGCCGAGTTCTTCGCCCAACTCGACGCAGGCGTCGACGACCGACCCCAGTCCGTCTTCGGGGTAGTAGACGCCGAGGTTGAAATCGACGTGACCCATCATGTTGTACAGCGCGGGCGTGTTCGACGGCGCGCCGCCGAGGAACACCAGCGTGTACTGCATTATCTGCTGGAGTTTCGGGTTGTCGAAGTAGTCGGCGACGTAGTCGTCCATCGTCCCGAGCAACTGCAGGCCGATGGGCGCGGCCTTCATCACCTCCCAGTCGACCCAATCGCGGAGGCGGGGGCGGTCGGTGTAGACGAACTGCTCCATCGCCACCTCGTAGTGGGTTTCGGAGGTATCGAGATACTCCTCTAAGGCGTCGCCAGCGCCCGTTTCGTAGGATTCGAAGAGGTCGTACATCGCCTCTCGGTCGGAGGTCACCTCGGCGGTGTCGCCGTCCTTGAAGAAGATGCGATAGTGGGGGTCCAACCGATTGAGGTCGTAGTAATCCTCGGGTTCCTTCCCGAAGTGGCCGAAGAACCGCTCGAATACGTCGGGCATCAGGTACCACGACGGTCCCATGTCGAACCGGAAGCCGTCGGCTTCCAGTCGGGAGGCCCGTCCCCCCAGTTGTTCGTTCTTTTCGAGGACCGTCACATCGAAGCCCGCGTCGGCGAGATAACATGCGGTCGAGAGGCCGCCGAACCCGGAGCCGACGACGACAACCTCGCGGGGTGTGGACATGTCCTGACGTAGGGGCGGACCGCCCATAAAACGGGCGTGGTGAACGGTGGCATGGTGCTGGCCTCGCGGACCGGACCACCGGTTGGGAAACGTCCTTGTCGGCACCGCTCTATTGTGCGGTATGAACACTGCAGTCGTCACCGGTGGGTCCCGAGGCGTCGGCGAAGCCGTCGCGAGACTGCTCGCAGCGGAGGGCGTCCACGTCGTGCTGTGCGCGCGGGACGGAGACGCCGTCGAGTCGGTCGTCGAGGCCATCGAAGCCGACGGTGGGGCGGCGACGGGGGTTCGCGCCGACGTTCGCGACGAGTTCGACGTCGAGCGACTGATGGAAACCGCCTCGCGGGCCGGCGAGCGCAGTGGTATCAACTTCGTCGTCGCCAACGCGGGCGTCTACCACGGCGCTCCCGGCGAGACGCCGCTGGCGGAGGCTTCGTACTCGTCGTTCGACGACACGCTCCGCATCAACGGTCGCGGCGTCTTCGCGACGATTCGCGAGGCCGTTCCGCACCTGACCGACGACGCACGCGTCGTCGTCCCGTCGGGCGCTATCGCCCGCGAGGCGAAACCCGGATTCGGCGCCTACGCGGTGTCGAAAGCGACCGCCGAGGCCGTCGCCCGGCAGTTCGCCGCCGAACTGGAGCAAGCCGTCGGCGTCCTCGATTTGGGGCCGGTACAGACGGAGTTGACGAACCGGATGCAGGGACGAGACCCCGCCGACGTCGCGCCGATGTTTCTGTGGTCCGCGACGGAAGCCGACGCCGAAGCCATCGATGGAGAGGTCGTCGGGCTACGGGAGTGGAAGGCGGCGATGCGGTGACTACTCCTCGGCGCCGTCTTCTTTGGTTTCACGGCGGACGACCAACACCGGGCCGACGGAGGCGGCGGCGAGGCGCTCGGATTCGTCGCCCAGCAGGAATTGCGACAGCGACGGTGCGGCTTCGCCGACGACGACCGCGTCGTGGTTGGGGACGGCCTCGATTAGCGTCTCGAAGGGTCGGTCGCTGACGACGCGTTCGGTCGTCACGTCGATGCCGTCATCTCTGAGCCGTTGGGCGCTTCGCTGTAACAGGCCGTCGGCGCCGTCGGATTCGCTGGCGAGAAACAGCGTGATGGCGATGTCACGGTCGCCGACCAGTTCCGTGACGAACTGGAGAACACGGTCGACGGCAACGTTGCCGCTCAATGGGACGAGCAACCGATTTACGTCACCGGTCGCGCCGTTTATCGCATAGGCTCGGGTGCCGATTTCGTCGGCGACGCGCTCGATAGTCTGTTGGCGGTCGTGGGTGAAGACGAGTCGGTAGTCCGCGGCGCCGCCGGCCTTGCGGAACTCCTCGGTGGTGTCTTCGAGCCCCGAGACGGCCCGCTCTTCGTACTGCTCGCGGGCTTGGTCGGCTGGCGTCTGTTCCGGCAGGACGTGATAGCCGAGGACGGTCACGTCCATCGTCCCGAGCAGGTCCATCAGTCCGTAGGCGACCGATTCACCCTCCAGCACCGCCAGCGGCATGAGTACTCGTGTCATCTTACAGTGCCCCCTTGAGTTTTACATCGCGTGCATAGTAGAAGTACCACCCGGCGGAACCAAGCATAATGAGGAAGCCGAGTACCTGCGAAAGCGGTTGCATGAACAGGATGAGCGCGAAACTCGCCACGCCGCCGACTATCGGTACGACTGGGTAGCCGGGGACCCGAAAGTCGGGGTCGTACCACTCCGGTTCGTCGCGTCTGAGCGCGAGTAACGCAACACAGATGAGGCCGTAGGCGACGAGGTGCAGAAACGAGGCGACTTCGGCGAGCACTTCGACGCGGCCGGTCGCCGTCAAGAGGAGAATCGGACCGCCGGCCATGCCCAAAGCGACGTGTGGGGTCCCGTATTTCAGGTTGATACGACTCGCACGTCCCGGCAACAGCGCGTCCTTCGAGACGGCGTAGACGGCCCGTGAGGTCGAGAGAATCGAGGCGTTGGCACTCGACATCGTCGCCAGCAGGCCGCCAAGGATGATTGCGAAGCCCCCTGCCGGACCGAGGAGTTCTCGGCCGACATCGACCATCGCGGTCTCGCCCGCCAGCGACAGCGCGTTGCTCCCGACCGCACTCGTCGCAACGAAAATGGTCACGACGTACAACACGCCGACGATGACTACCGACCCGACCATCGCCAGCGGGAGGTTCCGGCCGGGGTCTTTCATTTCGCCGGCGACGGTCGCAACCTGAGCGAACCCGAGATACGAGGTGAACACCAGCGCGGCCGTCGTCAGAATCGGGAACGGGCCGTAGGGAGCGAACCGTTCCGGCGTGGTCGGTTCGCCGACGAGACCGACGGCGTCGAGGATGCCGAACCCGAGGAAGACGACGAGAATCGACAGCAACAGCGCGACGACGCCGTTCTGGAGTTTCGCCGCGTTTTCGGTGCCGGTGACGTTCAGGAGCGTAAAGCCCGCGCCGAACAGCAACGCAATCGGGATGACGAGGCTCTCTCCGACGGCGATGCCGAGAAAGCCGAGAGCGTCGACGGCGTAGTAGCCGAAGCCGACGAGGTAAAACGCCGTCGCAAAGACCAATCCGAGCCACAGCGAGAGGCCGACGACCGACCCCGCGAGCGCCCCGAGGCCGCGGGAGATGAAGTAGTAGCCGCCGCCGGATTTCGGCATCGCCGTCGCCAACTCCGAGGTTGGAAGTGCGACCAACAGCGCGATGACCGCGCCGATGGTAAACGACAACGCCGCCGCGGGTCCGGCCCGACCCGCCGCGAGGCCGGGAAACACGAAGATACCGGCCCCAATCATCGTACCGATACCGATGGCCAACCCCCCGGAGAGCCCGAGCGTGCGTTCGAGTTCTGCGTTTTCGGTGACCGTCGCCTCATCGGTTTCGACGACGGGTTCCGAAACTGGACTCTCGCCCTCGATGTTCTGTCCGCTGGGCTCACCGCTCATGTACTGTCGACGAACGAGGAGCGGCCTTATTGGTGTTTGGTGGGTCGAGTCGGTTCATTGATGCGAACGCGGCTACAGTCCCGTCGGGTGGTCGACGTACGTCGTCTCGACGCCCCACTCCTCGACTAGGTCGGCGAGGGCTCGAACGCCGAACGTCTCCGTGGCGTAGTGGCCCGCGAGGAAGACGTTCAGCCCCGCTTCGCGAGCCTCGTGGTAGGCCTTCTGCTTGCCCTCGCCGGTGACGAGGGCGTCGACGCCGGCGTCGGTGGCTTCTCGAATCCAGTCGGTGCCGGAGCCGGTGACGATGGCGATGTCCTCGATTCTATCGGGGCCGAAATCCAGCGTCCGAACTGACTCTCCGCCGGTATCGAGGTCCGACAGCCGGTCTTCGAGGTCAGAGGTGGTGTACGGTTCGGCGGCACGGACGCGCTGGCCGATGGTGACGCCGCCGTAGTCGCCGAACGGGTCGACGATTTCACAGTCGAGAAACTCGGCGAGGCCGGCGGCGTTGCCCAACTCGGCGTGGCCATCCAGCGGGAGGTGCGAGACGTACAGCGCGAGGTCGTTTTCGATTAAGGTGGCGACGCGGTCGTAGTCGCGGCCGGCGACGCGGTCGAGACCGCCCCAGACCATACCGTGGTGGACGATGAGGACGTCCGCCCCCGTGTCGGCAGCCGTTTCAGCGGTCGCCTCGACGCCGTCGACGGCGAAGGCGGCACGCTCGACGGGTCGACCGTCGGCCCTGCCTACTTGCAGGCCGTTGGCGCTGGCGTCGACGCCCGCGTAGTCGGCGTGGTTCAGCTGGTCGTTCAGCCGGTCGCGGAACTCCGAGAGTTGCATACCGGACCCTCGCCCGGCTTGCATTTGTATTCCCTGCTCGCCTTAGGCGTCACCGTCCGTGACGTAGTCGCTCTCATCGCCCGAGGCGAGCGTCAGGCTGTCGTACAGCAGTCGAACCAACAGGACCGGAACGACCGTGCCCGAGGTGAGTGCGATTCCCGACAGGACGGCCGCGCCGGGAACCCACTGGACGGCGTTTTTGACGCTGAATCGCGCACGGACGGCCAACAGGCCGGCGGCCGAGACTGCGCCAGCGACGTAGGGGCCGCCGCCCAAGGCGAGGATTGCCTCGATGGCGACACCGAAAAACAACAGCGCCTCGACGGTCGCCCCCGTCGCTGCGACCGCGAGGCGACGGTGAAGCGGCTGCTCGAAGACGACGAGTGATGCCGGGTCGGCGCTGACGCCGCCGCGGAACTTCGCGAGCAGCGCGACGGCGAGCATCGTCCCGCCGAAGGCGATGAACCCGAACAGAAAGCCGTCGACTATCGCGCCGACCGACGGGACGGTAAGGCCAGCGTCGGCGGGCGAACCGGTGGCGACGACCAGAGTGACGACGCCGACGAGAAGCGCCGCGTTCAGCGCTAACCCCCGTCTGAGTCGCGGCCAGTCGGGCGGTTCCGTGTGCCCCCAGTGACGATAGAGGCTGACGATTGGGACGGCGACGACGACACCCAACGCGAGGAGGGATACGAGCGTGGAGGGCGGCATACAGTTCCCCGCAGGTCGGCGCTCGAAATAGTAGTTTTGAACGCGCTGTCGTGGGGTTCGGGTCCGCCGTGTGCGGCGGGCTTCGTTACTCCGAACTGTCGGCGTGGGTGAAGACGAACTCCCGGAGCAGTTTCGCCGCAAGCGATGCGGCCTGGCCGTCGTCGCGGTCGTTGACCTCCACGATGTCGAAGCCGACTGCGGAGGGGGCGACCGCTCGAACGACATCGCGCATCTCTCGGGCGGTGAGTCCGAACGGTTCCGGCGTTCCGGTGCCGGGGGCGAAGGCGGGGTCTGCGGCGTCGATGTCGACGCTCAGGTAAGCCTCGCCGTCGAAATCGGGTCGCCACTCGGGAACCTCCTCGGGGGGAACGACGGTTACGTCGGATTGTGCGGCACGGTCCCACTCGGTCTCGCTGCCGGTGCGTGTCCCGAGGAGAACCGCCTCGTCAGCGATGTCGAGGGCGTGGTGGGTCACCGTTGCATGCGAGTGGTCGTTGCCCGCATACGCCTCATAGAGGTCGAGGTGGGCGTCGAGACAGACATACACGTCGGGGTCGGCCGCGCGGAGGCCGGCGACGGTGACGGTGTGTTCGCCGCCGACCACCAGGGGGAGATGGCCGTCGTCGTGGTGGTCACGCAGACTGCCCGAAAGGAAATCGAGGTAGTCGGCGGCGTCGTCCCACGCGGCCACGTCGCCGGCGTCGAAAACGAGGTCCGAGAAATGTCGGTCGGTTCGCTGGTCGTAGTCATCGAACGGGCGAGCGAACCGTCGGACCCGGTCGGGTCCGAAGCGGGTTCCGGGGCGAAACGTGGTAGAAACGTCGAGTGGTGCGCCGACGACGGCGTAATCGGCGTCGTCCGGGTCGGCGTTCGCACCGGGGAACTCGCCCATACCGCCTCAGACGACCTTGCGCTGTCCTTCGTACTCGAGATACTCGATTTCGTCGTCCGGCGAGGGGTCGAGGTCCTCGGGGATGCGCATCGTGATTGTCTCGTAGGTTTCGAGGTCCATCACTTGCATGTCGCCGCCGGAGACGGAGACGACCTGTCCCTGCTTGCGGTTGATGATGGGAACCCAGACCTTCGCGTCGACGGGCTGGGTGAAGTTTCGCTTCTGGCCGTCGAAGACGCCGGTCCCCTCGACGCGGGCCTTCGCGCTGCCGTGTTTGCCGGGCTTGGACGTGCTGTAGGCGTAGATTTTGCTCGGCACGTCGTCTATCATCACGTAGTTGCCTTCCTGAAGTTCTCGGACCTCAGTCTGCTCTCTCGGCATACCCACGGCTTGCCTTCGGTGCAGTATAAACGGTTTGGAAAGCCCCGACGATGTCACGCGCCCGCGTAGACACCATCGACGCGCTCGGCCAGCCCGAACGTACAGGCCCACTCCAGAAGCCGATTGACGCGCTCGCGCCACACCGACTCGGGGTCGGTGTGCCGGAGTCGCTCCCACTGCGGGAGGCGGTCGGCCAATCGCTCGAAGACAGTCTCGGCGGCCAGTGGTTCCTCGGCAGCGTCCAGCGTCGCGACGACCTCTTCGGCGAGGTACACCCGCTGTAGAAACGCCGACCGCAGCGTTTCGGGGTCGACCTCTTTCGGGAGTCGCCGGTACTTCCCGTCGGTCTCCTCGACTAACCCCAGTGCCCGCAGGAACGTCAGCCACTCCTTGGCGCGATCCTGTGAGGGGACGCCCGCCCGCTCCATCACCCTCACACAGCAGGATGTCTCGCCGTCGGGGACGAGCGGAACCGCCCGCTGTATCTCGGCGATGCGGTCGATTGACGGGGCCGGTTCGGGGACGACTTTGAATTTCATCAGAGTCCGAAACTCTCGGCCAACAGCGCCTCGTCGGTTCGGCCCAGCGCCTCGACGCCCTCGCCGACCACGTCGACGGTCACCTGCGCCGGCGCGAACATCTCGACCGGGAGGTCATAGAAGTCCCACTCGTGGTCCTCGAAGATGTCGACGAAGGGCCGGCCGAACTCCTCGCGGGCCGTCGATGGGACCTCATCGAAGCGGTCGAAGCCCTCGTCGACGCTCATGTGGACCTGTCCGCCGTAGGCGAGTGCGTCGTTCGTCCGTGCCATCGCCATCTCGTCGCTTTCGGCGACGGGGGCGACCGGTGCGGAGGCGGTCACCGTCAGCAACTCGACGGGGTCGTACCCCAACTCCGAGAGCCGGAAGGCGGCGAGTTCGCCGGCTCGCCCCGCCAACGCGACGCTGCCGGTGACGCTGGCCGTCGAGAACGTCGGCAGAAAGACGCTCGAGACGGGCACGCCACAGCGGTCGGCGATGTGTTCGGCGACGGCCTCGCCGGGTAATTCCTCGCTTTCGATGGCGAGGACGGCGAACTCCGAGGCGTCGCGGTAGCCGACGCGGGCGTACTCGTCTTCTTCGGCGACGAGCGCCCGTGCCGGTCCCGACCCCAGCCCCTCGAAGTCCCCGGCCGACAACTCCCAGCCGGCCTTCTGGGCGCACAACAGCGCCAGTGCGGGGTGGTCCGTCGATGTTTCGACGTGCGTGAACGGGACGCCCTCGATTTCGTCCATGCCGATTTGGACCGTCGACAGCCCGCCGGTCTGGATTTCGGTCAACAGCAGGCCGGCCTCGATGCCGCCGACCGCCTCGACGCCGAAGTCGAGAACGACCGCGCCGTTGTCGAGTTCGTGAACCTCGATAGCGAGTTCGTCGGCGAAGTCGATGGCCTCGTCGACCAACTCGACGGCCATCCGATTGAGACTCTCCATACCGACCTCTCGGACGGATTCGGTGAAAAGGGTTCGTGACTCGGGCGTCACCCCGCGAGGAACCACAGGACGCCACCGCCGACCATCACGATGCCGCCGTATCTCGTCAGCATGACCTTCCAGTCGGCGGGTTCGACTTCGGACCATCGGCGTTTGCTACCGATGGCATCGAGTTGCTCTTCGAATCGGGCCATCCGGTACGGCCAGACCGCACTGGGGAGTCCGAACAGGACGAACAGGAGGGCAATCGGCTCCATACACTGGCGCGTCTCCACGTGCTGTAAAAAATCCCACCAGTCGCCCAGCGGAGCGACCGCTCAGTTCGCCGGCGGTTCCACGTCGCCGCCCGGCAGACTGCCCTGCGGGTCGGCGGTGTCGAGGCCCACGGCGACGACGTTGCCGGAGGTGTTGGGGACGGCGACGAACGGCACGCTGTCGTCATCGGCATCTTCGAGCGGTTTTGCCTCCGCCGGGCCGAACTGGTAGACGTTCGAGTCGGCGAGGCTGTCGGGCGCTTCGACGAAGTAGGTGTAGGAAGTCGTCTCGCCGGTCGCGGCGCTGTCGGTGAAGTAGACGAACTGCGGGCCGCCGTCGGTCGACTGTTCGACGCGGTCGACGGTGTCGGAGAGATTGGCTAGAACGTTCCACGACCCCGGGACCACGTCGCGGACGAGCGCCTTCTCGTCGGGGTCGGTCACGTCGACGGTGAGGCGGTTGGCCTGCCCGCCGGTGACTGCCGTCGCGTCGCTGGTCCGTGCGCCGTCGGCCACGTCGAAGGTGTTCTCGGCGGCATCCAGCGCCACGGTGAGGTCGAAGTGACTCTGGACGTCGAAGCCGTTGACGACGCCGGGGACGTTGACCAGTTTGGCAACGACGACGTAGGTCTTGGTCTCGGCGTCGTCGGGGACCGAAACGGACACCGACGGGGCGCCGGTGGCGCCCTGTGCGCGGGCGACGATGTTCGGTTCGCCGCGGTCGGTCGGGTTCGCCGGGTCGTAGACGAACAGGTCGATGTGGGGGTCGTCTGCAGCCATCCCCTTGTTGCCGCCCGAGAGGTGCGACAGCGAGACGCTGACGGTCATCGTCCCGGTCGGCGCCTCGACGTAGCCCGCGGCCGCACGGGAGTCCTCGGGGACGTAGAGGCCGAGAGTCTCCTCGGTGGTCGCTTCGCCGGTCGTCGGGTCGCCGTCTTCGGCGGTGAGTTCGGGCGTCAAATCGCGGGTGACGGCGTCGACGGCGGCGTCGGGGTTGACGCGGCCGTATCCCTCGAAGGGGTCCCGGCCGCCGAAGTCGTAGGTCGGTCCCTTCGGCGGATTCTGTGCGGCGTGATACGGTGCGGCCGTGAATACCGACTCGCTGGCGGTCGCCAACAGCAGGCCCTTCAGCCGATATACGTCGGATTCGGTCGTCTCGACCGGTTCCGGCAGCGTCACGGCCTCGGGTCGGTCGCCGCCGTCGGGTCGGCCGAACTCCATGGCTTCGGCGAGGAGTCCCGCGACGCCGTTGACGTACGGCGAGGACATCGACGTACCGGCCTTGTCAGTGTAATCGCGGGGCGCGAACGGTTCGTCGGCTCCGGTATCCGCCGAGTCGTCGGCGTCGCCGTACGTTTTCTCGGGGGAGCCGTTCTTCGCCGCGCGGGCGAGTTCGTAGTTCGAGGGAATCGGGTACTCGATGCCGACCGGCGGTTCCGGCGCGGGACCGACCGGCGGGTTCGTCGCCAACCCGAGGCCGATGTTCGCCAAGGCGTCCGGCCCGATATCGCCGCCGGGGGCGGTCACGTCGGGTTTGGCGTAGGCGGGGCTGGATTCGGGCGAGCCGTCGCTCTGCTCGTCGACGCCGCCGATGCCGCCGGAGGAGTACGTCGAGATGCCGTCGAACGGACCCGTGGCGACGACGGAGATGGCTTCGTCGGCCGCCGCCGGACCGCCGTTGCCGTTGGCGGGCGTAAAGGAGTTGCCTGCCGACGCACACACCAATATCCCACCTTCGGTGATGCGTCGTACGTCCGCGCGGGTGGAGTCGAGTTGCTCGACTTGGCCGAGAGGGGCGCCCTGAAGCGGTCCCCAGGACATGTTGACCGAGCGGATGTTGAACGCTTCTTTGAACTGCTCGGCGTAGTTGCCGAGGTCAACGGTCGGTTCGCCCAGACCCTGCAGACCGACGATGCCGGCGTTCGGCGCGACGCCGGGGTGAAGCGCCTGCTCGTTTTCGCTCACGTCGCCGGGGACGCCCTCACTTTCGGTGTTGGCTGCGAACTTCGTCGTCCCGACGGCGATGCGTTCCAGCGTCCCCGCCGTCGGATTGCCGGATTGAGCCTGCTCTCCGGCGCCGCTGACGACCGTGTCGGTCTCTCGGGGGCGGACCTGCACGGTGTAGGAACCGTCCTCGTCGATGGGATATTCGAGAATCAGCGAGTCCTTCCGGACCGGCGACTCGTCGAGTTCACGACCCTCCTCGTCGATGATGTAGAGGTTGACGTTCGTCCCAAACGCCGACGCCCAGACGCTCTGTCCGGCGGTGGCGTCGACCTCGTATTCGAGGAAGTCGCCGGGCAGAAGCGTCGCGTTCTCCTCGTGGACCGTCGAGGACTCGATGGTGCTTGCGCGTCCCGACCCGGCCATGATGGAGGAGACGTGGGTTCCGTGGCCGTTCTGGTCGCGCGGGCGGTCGAAACTGCCGTATCGGCTGCCGGCGTCGTACCAGCCGAACGTCTTGTTAGAGGGGTCAGCGAAGGGGTCGATGTCTTCCGTGGCGACGGAGGTCTCCCCGCCCTCGTCGCTCGACACCGCCTCGACGTACGTCGCCTCCACGGTGTACTGGCCGCCGACAGCCGCGTACAGTTCGATGACGAACTGGTACTCCCGGCCCTCGTTGAGGTCGGCCATCAGCGTCTCGGGATTGTCGGCGCTCGCGACGCGGGCGACTTCCGTCCGCTCGCCGGTCACGTCGTCGATGCGGAACTCGAGGTCGTTGCCCGGCGGCGTCCACGACAGTTCGGCGTCGAGTTTGCTCGTCGTCTGTGCGGTGAACGTCGCGCCCTTGACCTCGCTGAACTGCTCGTTGGGCGCGGCGAACGCGCCGGGGGTGAAGGTGCCGCTGTCGGATTCGGTCAGCGGTTCGCCGTCGTCGCCGGTGACGGGTTCGAACTCGGCGCTGCCGCCGGAGTCGCCGTCCGAGCGGGTCAACGAGAACTCGCCGTCCTCGATTTCGACGCGGACGCCGTTCCACGGCCCGAGGTCAGGGTGTCGCCCCTCGACGCCCGAGTCGGTCAGCGCGAGCGTCCGGTCGCGTCGGCCACGAATCCCGCGGTCCCACACCTTCCGTGCCTCGACGGCACGCCAGTTGAGGAAGCGCTCGTCGATAGCGTGGTCGGCGCTCGCAAGCGAGGGTCCCGTCGCTGCCGCGAGGGCGGTTATCCCGACGCCCTTCATGAACGTCCGCCGTGACAGTCCCGAATCGTCTCTACTCATGTCGTGGACGAAACGACCGTCGATACTCCTATGAACGTTCTAACAATCGCATCGAAACGACTGCAACCGGCCGTGAATACGAGGTAAATATAAAAGTCCGTCCATGACCGGTGAAACGGACTTTCGTAATCGGGTCTATCGGTCGCCAAAGGGGGTTACTGAATTGGGACTTCGATTACACACGCTCGTCGTCTGTACGCTGCTCGTCGCTAGCGTTGCTTTCCCCGCAGTTGCGCCGGCCGCCGCAGCGATATCCGACGGTGAAGGCGGCGAGTGGGAGAACGACGAAAGCGAGTGGGGCGACAACGACAGCGACTGGCAACGAAACGACTCCGATTCGGTTCGAAACCTGACGGAGACAGCGACAGGAACTGTCGAGAACGCGACGGGGGCCGTCCTCGACAACGTCACGAACGACACGAACGCGACTGCCGGACCGTCGATGGACGGCACCGACGGCGACGAATCTGTCGACCTGCTCGTATCTCTCCCCGGAGAGCACACGCGGCAATCGAGTCTCGACGCCGGAGTGGTCGGCCTCGATGGTGCGACGGACGCGTCGACGCTCGCCGGAGGTCCAACTATCGACGTGACGTCCGGGGGAGTCGCCGTCGAGGTCGGCTCGACGACGAACTCGGCGCCGGGGCTGGCAGTCGAGGTTCCCCTGTCGGGATCGACGACCTCCGACTCCGGTTCGTCGGTGACGCCGCCGACGGACGCCGATGCTACCGACGCCTCCGAAGTCGCTGCTCCCTCGACAGCGGCGGGGACGGATGGTGACGCCGAGCCGGCGGCCGACGATGTCGAATCAATCGCCGTGGAGCCGACGACTGCCGGTGACACGGCCGACGGCGAGTCGGCGGAACCGAACGCCGAAGACGACGGGGAGGCGCCCGCGTCGCTGCTCGGGTCGCTTGCGTGGTTCGACGGCGCGGCGCTGCTCGATTACACCCCGGCGCTCGGGACGGCGATGTTCGTCGCAGTGGCGCAACCGTGGACCGGCTTCCTCTCGGTGGGCGCCACGCTCGTTGCGGACTGGCTGGGGCGGTTCGGTGCGATGTTCCGTTTCGGCCGTCACGACGGCTCCGACCCCCTCGAACACGAGACACGCGAGCGGATTCACGACCGCATCACGGATTCCCCCGGCGTCTCGCTGTCGGCGCTCGCCGATGAACTCGACACGCCGCTTTCGACTGTTCGCCATCACCTCCGCGTGCTCGAACGCGAACGGCTCGTCACCTCCCGGAAGCTCCGCGGCAACAGACGGCTGTTCCCCATCGGGACGGAAAACGAGGAACTGGCCGCAGCCCTCGAAAAGGACTCCAGCGCCGCCATCATCGACGTGCTTCGGCGGTACGGCGCAGCGACCGTCGGCGACATCGTCGACGAGGTGGAGACGAGTTACAGCACGGTGTCGTATCACCTCTCGCGACTCGCTGACGATGGCCTCGTGGTTCAGGAGAAAGACGGCGCCAGCAAGATTACGCGATTGGCCCCCTCCGTCAGGTCGACGCTCGACACCGGCGAGGACGGCGTCTCCACCGGCAGTGGCCGCGAAGTCAGCGCCGACTGACCGACCCGCCGCCGCGGCTGGGAGTTAAGTTCTCGTGGCCGAATCGGTCGGTATGACGCTGAACGAACTGCCGGCGGTCGACCCCGCCGACGGTGAAGTCGAGACGGCGGAGTTGGTCGTCCACGAAGACGTGCTCGTGAAACTGTTCGCGCTCGGTCCCGGCGCCGCGTTCGACCCCCACGTCCACGACGACTGCGAGAACGTCTTTCACCTACTGGAAGGCGAAGTCGTCGTGACACAGGACGGCACCGAGGAGACGGTTTCCGCGCCCGCGGTCGTCCACAACGAACGCGGCGTCGAACACGGCGCACGAAACGAAAGCGACGAGCGGGCGCTTTTGACGGCGAGTCTCTGTCCGCTCCCCTAGGCGCCTTCGTCGTTTTCTTCGCCATCGTCGTTTTCCTTGCCATCGTCCTCTCGGCGGGCGAGGCCGGCGAGATGGGGTGCCTCGGAGACGACGATGTCGTCGACCGCGAGTCGAACCGCGCTCTCGCTGCCGGGGAGACAGAACACGGGGACGCCGTCGGCGATACCCGCTGTGGCACGCGTGCCGACGACGCGCGTCCCGATATCCTCGACCGACAGCGACCGGAACAGTTCGCCGAACCCCGGCAGTTCCTTCTCGAACAGCGGTTCGACGGCTTCGACGGTCACGTCGTCGGGCGTGACGCCGGTGCCGCCGGTCGTGACGACACAGTCGGTGTCTTCGCGGCCGACGAAGCGGTCGACGGCGTCCTGAACGCTGTCGTAGTCGTCGCCGACGAGTTCCCGAACCACGACGGTGTGGCCCGCTTCCTCCACGAGTTCGGCGATGGCAGCGCCTGAGGGGTCTTCGTTGATGCTCCGCGAGGAGGAGACGGTCAGAACCGCGATGCCGAGTTCCTCAAGGTCGTGGGCGTGGTGGTCGTGGTCTCCTTCATGCTCGTGGTGGTCGTGGCCGTGTTCGTGTGCTCCGTTCTCGTGGTCGTCTCCGTCGTCACTCATGGGTCGGTCTGGGTCGGCCGGCCGCTAAACTCCCCGGGGTCGTCTCCGACTCCGCTACTGTTTTGCACACCCCGCTCCGAAGGGCGAGTATGAAAGCGGTCTTCTACGACGAACACGGCTCGACCGACGTGCTCCAGTACGACGAGTTCCCGGACCCCGACATCGGCCCAGAAGAGGTACTCGTCGACATCAAGGCGGGCGGTCTGAACCACCTCGACGTGTGGACTCGCCGCGGGATGCCGAGTCCCGAGGAACTGCCGCACATCCCGGGCAGCGACGGTGCGGGCGTCGTCAGCGAAGTCGGCGAGCGTGTCACTCGCTTCGAGGAAGGCGACCGCGTCGTCGTCGACCCCGGATTGTACTGCGGTGAGTGTGAGTTCTGCCGGAAGGGCGAGCAGTCGCTGTGTGTCGACTACAAGATGATTGGCGAACACGTCCGCGGCGTCCACAGCGAGCAGGCGGCGGTTCCCGAGGCGAACCTCATCGAGCTGCCCGAGGGCGTCGACTTCGTCACCGCGGCCTCGGCGCCGCTCGTCTTCCAGACGGCGTGGCGGATGCTCATCACGCGCGCCGAAATCCAGCAGAACGACACCGTCCTCGTGTTGGGCGCCTCCGGCGGCGTCGGCCACGCCTGCGTCCAAATCGCTGCCAACGAGGGGTGTGAGGTGTGGGCGACGGCTTCCTCCGAGGAAAAACTAGACCACGCCCGCGACTGCGGTGCCGACCACCTCGTCAACTACGAGGAGGAGGACTTCGCGGAGGTCATCAAATCCGAGACGGACGGCCGCGGTGTTGACGTTGTCGTCGACCACATCGGCGAGGCGACGTGGGACAATTCGCTGTCGGTCGCGGCCCACGGCGGGACCGTCGTCACCTGTGGAGCAACCTCCGGCGTGACGCCGGAGACGAACATCCCGAAGGTGTTCTGGAAGCAACTCGACATCCTCGGGTCGACGATGGGGACGCCCGGCGAGATGGACGACGTGATGGCGAAGGTGTTCGACGGCACCTTCGAACCCCACGTCCGTACGGTGTTGCCGATGAGCGAGATGGCCCGGGCCCACGAGATGCTCGAAGGACGGGAAGGGTTCGGGTCGGTGGTCGTCGTCCCCGACAGCGAGTACGACCCCGACGACTATGAGTGACGGCTACACCCACGACCCCGACGCCTTCGACGAGGACGACGAGTACACGCCGGAGACTTCCACCGGTTCCGATGGCGACGGGAACGAGCGGGACCCGATGACCGTCCACCCCGACGACGTCGACCGTGAGTTCGACAAACGCGGGTGGACGCTCGTCGCGGCTATCTTCGTCGCGTTCATCGTCATTCCGGGCATCATCTTCGCGTACCCGTATCTCGGCCCTCAGCTCGGGCTCTCGTTTTGGGACACGTATCTCGCCCTCCCGATGGTGCCGGCCATCGTCCTCGGGATACTCGCGGTGTGGGCGACAACCCGACCCTGACCCCGCCGCCTGCGAACGTTTTTGAATCCGGACATGGTATCGTCTGGCATGACATCGACTGGGGCTCTCGCGGAGTTCGCGGTGGGCGTCTCCTATGACGGACTGCCCGAGGAGGTTCGGGAGGCGGCGAAGCGCCGCGTGCTCGATGCCGTCGCCGTCGCAATCGACAGCGTCGGCACCTCGCCGACCGACGGCATCCGCCGCACCGTGGCGACACAGAACGCGACGGGCCGATGCAGGCTGTGGGGTTCGGAGTTGAGCGCGGCGGCCTCCGACGCCGCGATGTACAACGGCGCGCTGGCGTGTGCGGGCAACGGGACGGTGTTTCTCGCTCCCGCGCTCGGGTCGGCGTCGATTCCCGTCGCTGCTGTGTTGACGGCCGCGGAGGCCCGAAGCGCGACGGGCGAAGAACTCCTCGCCGGCGTCGCCGCCGCCCACGAGATTCACGGCGAGTTGGCGTGGCACGCGCCGCTGGACGGGTTCCATCCGGCGACCCACGGCGCCATCGCGGCGGCGGCCGGCGTCGGCCGGGCGCTGGGGTTCGGGACCGGTCGTCTCGAAAGCGCAATCGGCATCGCGGCCGGCCGGGGAACGCTCGCGGTCGACGACGAGTTCGACCCGGTCGTGGGCGGAAACGCGACACACGGGGCGGTCTCGGCGTGTCTCCTCGCCGAAAGCGGCGTCGTCGGCCCCGATGCCATCGCAGGACCGGGCGGGTGGCACGACCTCGTCGGGCCGTTCGATTTGGACCTCGACCCCGGCTGTGAGCGGGTTCGCGACGCGGCCATCCGGCCGTACGATGCCCATCCACACGCCCAGTCGACACTTGAGGCTGCGATGGACCTCGCCTCGGACG
This sequence comes from Natronomonas gomsonensis, assembly GCF_024300825.1. Lineage (NCBI taxonomy): Archaea > Methanobacteriati > Methanobacteriota > Halobacteria > Halobacteriales > Natronomonadaceae > Natronomonas > Natronomonas gomsonensis. Next base: position 3,420,705 of record NZ_CP101323.1, read on the forward strand.
TGACGCTCGACCCCGCCGACATCGATTCGGTCACCGTCGAGACGTATCCGGAAGCCGTCGAGGCGCTCGACCCCGTGACGCTCGCCGCCGCACTCGTGGACCGCGATGCGACGAAACGCCCCGCCGCCCGCGAGGACCTCCGCCCCGTCGCGTCGACCGTCGAGGCCCGAATCGACGACGAGTTGCGCGAGCGTGCCGAACGCGGCGAACTGCCCGCCCGCGTCACTGTCGACTGCCACGACGGGGCGACACACGAGGCCGAAGAGAAGTGGTTCACCGGTCACCCCGCACGCGCGGCGTCGTGGGGTGTCGTTGAGGAGAAGTTCCATGCGTTGGCCGGCGACCGCTACGACGTCGAGCGCCGGAGCGACATCGTCGAGACGGTTCGTGGGTTGGAAGCGGAGACGGCGGCCGAACTCACCCGGTTGCTCGATTAACCGTCGAGGCGGACGGTGTTCGTGTCGGCGTGTTCTGGCGGTTCGGCGTCGAGGTCGTCGGTCGATGGCGCCGGAACGATGGCGCCGCAGGTTCGGGTGTAGCGGCGCAGTTGCGCACGCGATAGCCCGGCGTGTCGGGCCGCCTCACCCTCCGTCAGCGTGCCGGTCAGGTGTAGTGCAACCGCGGTCCGAACCTTGTTGTTGTACATCGGAACGAATAGGCATACAATACGATATTACCTAAAGCTTTCTACGATACTGTGAGACGAACATTCGTATTTTATCTACAAACCGCGACGAATGTTTTCCAAATCCGCGGACAACGGAATCTGTTCGAGAAGAGCCATTTCGAAGGTGGTTTCTTCACGTTTCGGCCCGAACTCAGAGGTGTCATGTCCGAAGCAACCGAGCGAGTGGTCGAAATCCTGAAGAAGGCCTACAGCGACGAGATGGAGACAGTGATGAACTACCAGACGAACGCCATCGTGCTTGATGGCGTCCGTGCCGAGGAAATCAAAGAGAGCCTCCAACAGGACATCCAAGAGGAGTTAACCCACGCCCAACAGTTGGGCCAGCGCCTCAAGCAGTTGGACGCCCGACCTCCGGGGTCCGCGGAGTTCGTCGCCCGACAGGACACCCTCCAGCCGCCGGAGGATTCGACGAGCGTGATTTCGGTCATCCGCGGCGTTCTCGACGCCGAGGAGGACGCCATCGAGACTTATCGGACGCTCATCACTGCCGCCGAGGAGGCCGACGACCCCGTCACCGAGGACCTCGCGGTGACGATTCTGGCCGACGAGGAAGCACACCGAACGGAGTTCCGCGGCTTCGAGAAAGAGTACCAGAACGATTAACAGCGAGCGTCATACGGATTGCTGTAGTCTTTTATTGGTCATTGCCGACCTGTACTGCTGATAACCGGAGAACCGTTACACCAATCCGTATCAGTCGTCGGCGAAGTCCCGCCGCATCGCGATTTCGAACCACGGACAGAGTCGCAGTTGCCGGTACCACTTCGGGTTCTCGTGGAGTCGCTCGTAGGGAACCCACATCAGCCCCGCGACCTCCTCCTCGTCGGGATCGAGCGTGCGGTCCTCCAGTGTCGCCTGCAGGACCGAACACACCTCCCACTCAAGCCCCTGGTCGAGATAGTAGCGCTTGTACTCGAATTTGTCCGTCACCCGGAGGTCGCCGTACTGGTCGGGCGTGACGCCGAGTTCCTCTTCGAGGCGCTCCCGGGTCGCCTCGATTTGGGTCTGCCCCTCGACGGGATGGGAGGCAACCGTCCCGTCCCAGTAGGTGTCCCACAGGCGCTTGTTCGGCGCACGCTGGGCGAGCAACACGTTGCCGTCGCCGTCGAACAGAAGCGCCGTGAACGCACGGTGGCGGATGCCGTCGCCGGTGTGGGCGTCGAGGCGGTTGACGGGCCCCTCCGGGTTGTCGTCGCCGTCGACTGCGATAACGTCTTGGAGGGCGTTTTCGTGGTCGGGCGTCCCCTCCGTTTCCGACCCCGAGGGGTCGATGTCGTCCGTACTCATGGCTACGAAAACGGGGAGGGTTGTTAAGGAGGCTTCGACTCGTGACCTACTCGGTCAGCGTCTCGTAGGCCTCGGTGAGTCGCTTGAACTCCGCTTCGTCGCCGCCTCTGTCGGGATGGGCCTCCTTGATTCGCTCCCGGTAGGCGCGTCTGATTTCGCCCTCGTCGGCGTCGGTGTCCAGCCCCAACCGGCGGTAGGCTTCGGCGCGACTGAGCCCGGGCGAGGGACCGACATCCGCTCGTTGCCGGCGTTCGCGCTGCTGTCGCTGGTGTTGGCGGCGCTCCCATTCCTCACGCGCCTGCTGGCCGCGTGCGCTATCGAAGCCGCTTCGGGGGCCGGCGCCGAACCCGCCGCGTCCCTCGCCGGTGCTTCGGGCGCCGGGTTGACTGCGGGCGACGCGCTCCCGGAGTTTCCCCGAGGAATGATACCAGAACATGTAGGCGGCGGCACCGAGCGGCAGCGCCACGAAGAACAGCACCGGCTCGACGAGCGCGATGCTCAAAAGCAACACGAGCGCCGTCATGGCGCCGAAGACGACGGTGAGACCAAGGACGAGCCGCTCTTTTTGCACACCCACAGTACGTTCCCGGACACCGTAAATTCGGGGATTGCTTTAGGGGCATGGACGCTCAACGTGTCCCATGAGCGTCGCTGGACTCTGTGAAATCTGTGAGTCCGAGACAGTCGAGGACGGCTGTGACCGCTGTGGCCGATTGGTGTGTGCCAACCACTACGACCGGACCTCCGGGCTGTGTACCGACTGTCTCGCCGAACTGGGCGACCAACCGTCAGACGACTCCGACCGGGAGGAACGGGAGTACCCCGACGGCGTCGACGAGTATCGGTTCTAATTTTCACACGCGAGGCGCGGCCTTTCGAACGACCCCGCGGGAAAAATGGCGACTCGGGAGCGTTATTCGAACGCCTCCTCGGCGGATGCTGGTAGAAGATAACCCGTTCGTTTCATCCCACGATAACGGCAGAGCGTTACGTCTGACTGCAAACCTGACGCTCTCGGTTCGGTGCCTCAAGGTATGGTATAGCGGTCGCTCCTCGGTATTAGAGTGACGGGGTAGGTCAGCCAGCGGCAACTACACGTGGAAACCACGCGAATTGAAAGGTGGCTGTCTGACCGTGCCGTCTGTCTTCTTCTCTCTGCTACCGCTACAAAACCCCTCCGGTACCTACCGGGTGCGTGTCGTTCGAGGAACTCAGTCTGAGCGCGACGACTTCTGTACCGACCGATTGGTGAATCTGCCGACCAGAAACCCCCATCCGTGACGCCGGTTATCGGTATTGATTCAGTCGCTTTTTCAGTCGCTTCGCGGCGTTGCCCGCCGCTCGAAAGTACGCCGTTTCGTCGTCGGCACCCTCCCCCGCGAAGATGATGCCGCGCGAGGAGTTGACGAGGCCGACGCCGTCGGCGAGGCCGTATTCGACGGCGGCCTCGGCGTCGCCGCCCTGTGCGCCGACGCCGGGGACGAGGAAGGGCAAATCGACCAACTCCCGGACGGATTCGAGTTCCTCGGGCGCGGTCGCGCCGACGACCAAGCCGACGTTGTCGTTGTCGTTCCACTCGGCACAGCGTTGGGCGACGTATTCGTACAGCGATTTACCGTTGCCGACTTCGAGGTTCTGGAAGTCCGCGCCGCCGCTGTTGGAGGTCCGACACAGGACGATGACGCCCTTCTCGGGTTTCGAGAGGTACGGTTCGAGGGTGTCGCGGCCCATGTAGGGGTTGACGGTCATCGCGTCGGCACCGAGGCCGTCGTCGTCCAGCAGGTCGGCGTACTGCCGGGCGGTGTTGCCGATGTCGCCGCGTTTGGCGTCCAGGAGGACGGGAACGCCCTTGCCGTGGGCGTAGGCGATGGTCTCCTCCAGCGCCCGCCAGCCGTCGGCGTCCTCGTAGAAGGCGGCGTTGGGCTTGTAGCAGGCGGCGTGTTCGTGGGTGGCGTCGATGATTCGGCGGTTGAACGCCCACCGCGGGAGATCCGAATCGAGGAACTCTGGCAGGCGGTCGGGGTCGGGGTCGAGACCGACCGAGACGACGCTGTTGGTCGACTCGATGCGCGCGGCGAGGTCGTCGAAGAAGCTCATTGTCGGCGCCTTGCGGCGGTGGGGCAAAACGCTGCCGTTCCGCCCGGACGAGACCCGGAGCCGACCCCTATATGTCGTCTGGGCCGCTACGGTCGGTCGTGCTCCGCGCCGTCGCCTTCGACCTCGACGACACGCTCGCGGTTACGGCTCGCGACCGTGAGACACTCTTAGCCGAGGCCGCCGACCGCGCCGACGTGGCACTCGATTTCGGCCGCGAGGACTACCTCGCCGCCCACCGGAAACACAGCGGCACCGAGAGCAGACGGCCGGTGTTCGAAGCACTCGCCGGCGAGCAAGCCCCGGCGTTGACTCACGCCTACCGAGCGGCCGTCGGGGAGGCGATGTCTTCCGTCGACGGCGCCGCAGAGACCGTCGAGAGGCTTCGCGAGCGCTACCGAGTCGGCCTGCTGACTGATGGCCCGGACCGAACCCAGCGGGACAAACTCCGACGGCTGGGGTGGCGTGACTACTTCGACGCCGTCGTCGTGACGGGGGCCGTCGGCGCGCCGAAACCCGACCGCGCGGCGTTCGAGTCGCTGTGTGACGCCCTTGATGTCGCTCCCGAGGAAGCGGCCTACGTCGGCGACGACCCCGACCGGGACGTCGCGGGTGCCGCCGCGGCTGGTCTCCTCGCGGTACAGGTGACTTATGACGGCGGGCCGGCGGTTCACCCCGACGCTGATGCGTCGTTGTCCCGAAAAGAACTGTCGACGCTACCGACCGTCCTCGCGGAGTTGGTCGGCGACGGCACGGACGACGCGTAGCGCCCGCTTTACTTCCGCGCCGCTTTCGACGAAGACGAGCGTCCGCGGCGGGTCAACGGCCTTCGGCCGGACGCGAAGTCCCTCTCTGTCGGCCACTTCGGCGGCCGTCTGGACGCCGGCGAGGAACTCCACGCGGGCGCGGTCGGAGTGGACGTACACCTCGACGATTCGGCGCGGTTCGTCGTCGGTTTCGAACGCCACGCCGTAGGCGAAGGCGCCGAACTCCTCGGGGTCGACATCGGGGTCGGCGTCGACCACCGAGAGCCCCCCGAGGCTACCGCGTTCGTGGCCGTGTATCTCCGAGGAGAGTAGCTGTGCGATTCGCGTACCGTCCGTGGTTTCGTCTTCGACCATTACAGTTCACCTAGCGCCGTCTCGGCGTGTTGCTGTACGTCGACGGCGTTGCGGTGTGCGTACAGCACGGCGGCGGCCTCGATGGTGACACCCAACTCCGACTGGAGGCCGTTGACCGCCGCGACGGCTTCCTGTTTGTCGTGGCCGGCGTCGACCAACGCGTCGAGGACGCGCTCGAACGTCGAGCGCTCTTGGAGGATGGACTCCTCGGGGGTAAACCCCTCGGGGACGTCGACGGACCCGGGGTCGAACGACACCCGCAACTGCCCGTCGTCGCGTTCGAGCAGGCCCTCGCTTGCGGCCACGTCGACCAGTCGCTTGGCCTGGTCCGGCGAGAACCAATCGCGGTCCAAAGACAGCGCGACGACGAAGGCGCTTTCCCCCATCTCGCGGCTCCCGGATTGACGAAACGGCGCCGCGACGGCCGTCCGGAGACTCATGGCCGCGGAGTGAGGCGGCGGCGAGAAATACCCGTCGGTCTCTGACCGACAGTCGTCAAAACTCGTCGAGTGCGGACTGTTCGGCCGCGGCGAGAACGTCATCGCAGGTCGACCACGACTGACGGGCGCAGTCGGGCAACCCTCCCGTTTCGGCGACGTACTCTCGCAAGAACGTCCGGGTCGTCGGGTCGGAGGGGTAGCCGCTGCCTACGTCGCCGAAGTGCTCGGCGAGCGTGGCGACATGGCGCTCGCGGGCGCTCTTGGCGAGAATGCTCGCCGCACCGACCAACTCGTCGGATTCGTCGGCGCGGTGTTCGGCGGCGACGGTCACCTCGGCGTCGAGTCGGTCGGCGACCCGCGACGCGAAGCGGTCGGCGTCGGTGTCGCCGGCATCACACAGTCCGGCGTCGCCTCCCTCGGCCACCTCGGCGAGTGCCTCGGCGTGAGCGTCGACGGTGAGGTCGTTCATGTTGCCCGCGTCGATGCGGTCGGGGGTGATTTCGGCGATGCCGACCGTGATGCGGTCGTCTTCACGGAGTCGGTCGGCGAGTGCCTCTCGGCGCGTCTCGGTCAGTCGCTTCGAGTCGTCGATGCCGTCGGGGAGGGCGTCTCTCGGCGCCCGAACCGCCGCGGCGAACATCGACCCGAGGACGGGGCCTTTGCCGGCCTCGTCGACGCCGAACTCCATAGCGGCCGCTCGAAGGCGGCCGACATAAAACAGTCGTCAGCGTCGTCGCGTCACTGCAGGGCCGCAAGCGCCGTCCGGAACTCCTCGTCGTCGAACTGCTCGGCGAGGTTGACGGTTTCCGAGCGAAGCTTGTCGATTTTCGCCAGCAGGTACTGGTACTGGGGGTCCTCGGCGAGCTCTTCGGGCTCGTGTTGGTTCTCGAGGGCGATCTGCTTGGAGATGGCCGCGAACAACTCGCGGACGTTGTCGTCGTACACCCGTCGATGCAGCAGGTGGTCGACGAGGTCGAACAACTCCTCTTCGCGGACGGGTTTCGTGATGTAGGCGTCGAACCCCATGTCGACGACGTCGACGTCGGGTTCGACGGCGGTGACCATCGCCACCTGACAGTCGGGGGCGCGGTCCCGGATGAGTTTCAGCACCGCGGCGCCGTCCATCCCGGGCATCTGTCGGTCCAGGAGGACGACCTCGACGTCCTCGTCGAACTTTTCGAGGGCTTCCGACCCGTCGTTGGCTACGCGGACCGGATATCGCTCCGAAAGCCACCCACTGTACAGGTCCGCTAAATCCTGCTCGTCCTCGACGACGAGAATGACGTCTTCGCTCATGTGAAACCGTGAAACCGGTTGTAACGGTGTAGGGCGTTGATTCGTAATAAATCCCCGGTCGCGGTAGGATTCGATAGGACCGGTCGACCGGCCGTCTCGGAGGCCGGCTGCGAACGGCCTCTCCCGAATCAGTCCCGCATCTCCTCGGACGGTCGAGAACACTCCCAAAACCACGCATCGGGTAGATCACCGACTCCACGGACTGACCGAACGCTGTTAGAAAGTACCCGGCGGGGAAATCAATACGTCGGACGCAGCGTCGGCGTAGATGTTTAGAATCCACAGATACCTGCAACAGAACTGTTCTTAAGATGTACACAATAGCATGCGCATATGTACACAAGCGTTAAACGTTGTAAATAGCGCACGTGACTCCTGCTTTGGCTGATTGACGAAACTACTATCGCTGTGTCGTGTAGATAACAAGATTAACTGTGTTATGAAAATCCCTACCGATTTTCGGAGGGCCGACAGGTCACCTCTCGCGGATGGTCGATATTTCGAGTTTCTCGAAACGAGTCGGCACGGTTATGAAATAACTACGACCGCGTAAGCTAATGAATTTGGTTGTGTGCCTCTCGAATACACCATCCGGAACAGTCGAAACAGAACAAACCCCACTTCGAACTATTATGTTTGTAGTATATGCCTCTCAAGTGTCCGGTTCTTGGCCTGAACGGCTGCTTACGGGTGTATAACCGGACTGAACATCTGGCCAACCGAGTTACTACGACACCGGGAGCGATTGAGTGTACGAACATGTTTTCGAGCATCTCGAAAGTATTTTCAGACAGCAGGAAGACTACTGGAATAGCAATGACCAATGGCTCACGACAAACGGTCGATCGGGCGTTCGAGATTATCGACGTATTGGCCGAAGAGGGCGGCCTCCGAGGGTCCGCGGTCGCCGACAAGCTCGACATGCCCGTGAGTACCACCCACGACTACCTGCAGGCATTGGTCGCGACGGGATACGTGACCAAAACGGACAACGTCTATCGGATTTCGACGCGATTCCTCGAAGTCGGACAACAACAGCGCCACCGCATGAACGTGTTCTCTGCAGCGCAGGACGAACTCGAGACGGTCGCTGAGGAGACCGGCGAACACGTCACTCTGATGGTCGAGGAAAACGGTCAAGGCGTCCTCCTCGCGATTAGCGAGGGCGAAGACGCCGTGAGCCTCTTTGCGTATCCCGGCGCCCGGATGCCCTTGCACGCGACGGCACCGGGGAAAGCCATCCTCGCGTACCTTCCCCAGGAGTCGGTCGAGGAGATTTTCGATGAGCACGGCCTCGTCGCGGTTACGAACCAAACGATTACCCAACGCGAGGAGCTTTTTGACCAACTCGAAACCGTTCGAGAACAAGGATATGCGGTCGACGACGGCGAACGCATCGCAGGAATGGTCTGTATCGCCGCCCCGGTACTGGACAAATCAGATGACGTGCAGGCGGCTATCTGCGTCTGCGGGCCGCGAAGTCGAATCGACGCGCAACGACGAGCGGAAATCGCGGAGGTCGTCCGCCGGTCGGCGAACGTGGTTCAGGTGAATCTGGACTACGCCTGATCAGTTGACGTACTCGGTCAGGTCCATCGGCGCCTCGCGGAACAACGCCGGGTGCATCTCTGCGAGGTCGTCGGCGATGGTCGGTTCGAACGCCATGTTGTCGATGACGTCGGCCTCCACGTCGACGCCCGGGGCGACTTCGGTCAGCACCAGGCCATCGCTGGAGAGTTCGAAGACGGCCCGCTCGGTGACGTAGACGACGGGTTGGTCCGTCTCGACGGCGTATTCGCCGCTGAAGGTGATCTGCTCGACCGCATCGACGAACTTCGTGCTCTCCCCTTCCGAGGCGATGTCGAGGGTTCCGCCACCGATGTCGACCTCCAACCCGCCCGTGGTGAGCGTCCCACAGAAGACGACTTTCTCGGCGTTCTGCGTGATGTTGATGAAGCCGCCACAGCCCGGCAGTTGCGAGCCGAAGCGACTCACGTTGATGTTGCCCTCGGCGTCGATTTGGGCCATTCCGAGATAGCCGATATCGAGACCGCCGCCGTCGTAGAAGTCGAACTGCTCGGGCGAGGTGACCAGTGCCTCGTGGTTGACGGCCGTTCCGAAGCTGATACCTCCCGATGGCGACCCGCCGATCGGGCCAGCCTCGACGGTCTGGGTGATTTCGTCGCTGATATTCCCCTCGTTCGCGACGGCCGGAATCGTCTCTGGCACGCCGACGCCGAGATTCACGACGGCGTCTGGGACCAGTTCCATCGCGGCTCGGCGCGCGATGACTTTCCGTTCCGTGAGCGGTGTCCGGTCGGTGCCGTCGTCCTGTGGTACTTTGATTTCGCCGCTGAATGCGCCACTGTAGTCCTCCCCGTAGGTCTGTTTGTGGTGGGAAGCGGGCGCCTCGACGACCTTGTCGACGACGACGCCGGGGACATCGATTTCGCGAGCGCTCAGCGACCCCGCCTCGGTGACTCGCTCGACCTGTGCGATAACCGTCCCGCCAGCGTTGTGAGCGGCTTGGGCCATCGCCAGCATGTTCGAGGTGAGCGCCTCGCGCTCCATCGTGATGTTGCCGTTCTCGTCGGCGGTGGTCCCGCGAATGATGGCGACATCGAGTGGCTGTGCGTGGTAGAAGAGGTACTCCTCGCCGTCGATGGTGACGACCTCGACGATGTCCTCGGTGGTCTCCTCGTTGGCCTTTGCGCCTTCCTGACGCGGGTCGACGAAGGTTCGCAGTCCGACAGTCGTGATGGTCCCCGGTTTGCCCGCGGCCGTGTCACGAAGCAGGTGGTCCATCGCGCCGAAGGGAAGGTTGTACGCTTCGACCTCGCCTGCGACGACCTTCTCCATCAGTTCCGGGACGAAGCCCCAGTGGCTGCCGATGACCCGTTCGATCATGCCGTCTTGGACGAGATGTGAGATGCCGTTGCCTTGGCGGTCGCCCTCAGCGGCCGGATGATAGAGCGTGAGATGTCCGGGCGCGCCGGTCGCCGCGTATCGCTCGCCGAGTCCCTCCAAGACGTATTCGGGAATGCTGACGGCGACGAAGCCCCCGATACCGACCACGTCTCCGTCTTCGATGCACTGGACCGCCTCGTCGACGGGTTCTACGAGTACCATGTCGTTCGGAGTACCGTCGCCCCCCGACAAACCTTTTGCTACTCGTAATAACTATCATGAATAAGTCTGAGGGACCCCCTTTCACCGCTGGCAGGCCCTGCGATGGGTCCCAGCAGTATCGTATTCTTTAGGACCCCCCGGTCCAAACGTCCGGTCGATGGACCTCACCAGCGAGCAGCAGATGATTCAGGAGACGGTACGGGAGTTCGTCGACAACGAAGTCACCGAGAACGTCGACGAAGCGGACGAGACGCAGCAGTTCCCCGAAGAGGTTTGGGACGGCCTCGCCGACCTCGACCTGACAGGGTTGACGGTGCCCGAAGAGTACGGCGGCTTCGACGCGGACGAGGTTACTTACAGCATCGTAAACGAGGAACTGGCTCGCGGGCACTTGGCCGTCGCGACGGCCCTGTCGGTCCACGGGCTGGCAACGTCGTGTATCCGTCAGTTCGGGACCCAGGAACAACAGGACGAGTGGCTCTCGGAGATGGTCGAGGGACGCCCCGTCGGTGCGTTCGCGCTTTCGGAGCCCCACGCCGGGTCGAACCCCGCCGAGATGACGACCGAGGCTCGCAAGGAGGGCGACGAGTACGTCATCAACGGCAAGAAGCAGTGGATTACCAACGGCAAGCGCTCGGGCGTCGTTATCCTGTTTGCCAAAACCGATAGCGACGACCCGAACACTGTCACGCAGTTCCTCGTCCCGAAGGACGTCGATGGGCTGGAAGTCGGCAAGAAAGAGGACAAGCTCGGTCTCCGGGCCAGCGACACGACGACGCTTATCTTCGACGACGTTCGCATCCCCGCCGAGAACCGTCTTACCGAGGTCGGCGACGGACTCAAGGCCGCCTTCTCCATTCTGACTGGCGGCCGCATCGCCATCGCCAGCCAGGCCGTCGGCGTGGCACAGGCCGCCCTCGACGACGCCGTCGACTACGCCAACGACCGCGAGCAGTTCGACCAGCCGATTATCGAACATCAGGCCATCGCGCACAAACTCGCCGATATGCAGACGGACGTCCAAGCCGCGCGTCTGCTCACGCGCGACGCCGCCCGCAAGAACGAGGACGATGTCCACCCCAAGTCGGCAAGTATGGCGAAGTACTTCGCCAGCGAGACGGCCGTCGACGTGGCCAACGAGGCTGTTCAGGTCCACGGCGGCTACGGCTACACCAAGGACTTCGACGTCGAACGCTACTACCGCGACGCCAAAATCACGACCATCTACGAGGGGACCTCCGAGATTCAAAAGAAGGTCATCGCGCGACACCTCAAGGAGTAGTACCGCCGCTCAGTCGTATTCGTAGAAACCTTTACCGGTCTTCTTTCCGAGGTCGCCGGCTTCGACTTTTCGCTTGAGCAGATAGGCGGGCTTGTAGCGGTCGCCCAACTCCTCGTGAAGCGTCTCCGTGGCGTGGAGACAGACGTCCAACCCGATGTGGTCGGCCAGCGTCAGTGGCCCCATCGGCACGTTCGTCCCGAGCGTCATGCCCTTATCGAGGTCCTCCTTGGAGGCGACGCCCTCGTCGTAGGCGCGGATGCCTTCGTTAATCCACGGCATCAGCACGCGGTTGGTGACGAAGCCGGGCTTGTCGTCGGACTCCCAGGTCTCCTTGTCGAGGGCCTCCGAGAAGTCGTGAGCCAACGCGACCACGTCGTCATCGGTCTTCTCTCCGACGACGACCTCGACGCCTTTCATCACCGGAACCGGGTTCATGAAGTGAATCCCGACGACCTGCTCGGGACGCTCGGTCGCCGAAGCGATGGTCGTAATCGACAGCGTCGAGGTGTTCGTCGCCAACACCGCCCCCTCGTCGGTCACCTCGTCGAGGTCCGCGAAGATGTCCTGTTTGATGTCGACGTCCTCGACGGCGGCCTCGACGACGAGGTCACAGTCCGCGAGGTCCGCGAGGTCGGTCGTGCCGGTGATACGGTCCTTGGCGGCCGTCGCCTCGTCGGCGGTCAATTTGTCGCTGTCGACCAGACTGCCGAGGCTGGCGTCGATGGTCTCGAAACCGTCCTCGACGAACGACTGTTCTATGTCCCGCATCACGACGTCGTAACCCGCCATTGCGGCCACCTGTGCGATACCACTGCCCATCGTGCCCGCGCCGACGACACCGACGCGGTCTATCGACTCTAGCTGGAGCGACATCACTGTCGAGTCGACACACGAGTAACCTAAGTGTGCCGAAACGGCGCGGCAACCGATAGAACAAAGTTCGTGAACAGGACATCTTCATGCATGCGGAAACTTGTCAATCTTCTCGTCCGACAGGACGGGTTGGACCACGAGGAGTTCGTGGACTACTGGTTGAACGAGCATGCACCGCTGGCAGAGGACCTCCCCGGCGTCAAAAAGTACGCCACGTCGGTCCCCGCCGACCCCGAGAAGGCGGCCTACGACGGAATCGCGGAGCTGTACCTCGCCGCCGATACGACCGTCGGCGACGTGTTCGGAAGCGACGCGGGCCAGCGGGTCCAGGCAGATACGGCGAACTTCGTCGACGACGACGCCGGAGAGATTCTCGTCGTCGACGAGACGGTACAGTTCGACGAGTGAACGCGAACACGCGACCAACGAGCGACACATGACACGAGCACGCATTGCTGGCACAGGGATGACGCCGTTCGGGGAACACCCCGACCGGCCGGGCCGGGACCTCTTCGGTGAGGCCGGGCTCGCGGCACTCGACGATGCCGGACTCACGCTGGACGACGTCGACGAAGTGTTCTACGGCAACTTCGTCGGAACGCTGTCCGAGAACCAGGGTCATCAGGGCCCCATCATGAGCGAGGCCTTCGGGTCGACCGCGCCCGCGAAACGAATCGAGGGCGCCTGCGCATCGAGCGGGCTGGCTATCCGCGAGGCGGTCCGCGTTATCAGAAACGGCGAAGCCGACGTGGTCGTCGCCGGCGGGATGGAACGCATGACGAACATGGGGACTGCCGGTGCGACGGCTGGTTTAGCCGTCGCAGCCGACGACCTCTATGAGGTTCGTCCCGGCGTAACCTTCCCCGCGGCCTACGCGCTCATGGCGCGGGCCTACTTCGAGACGTTCGGCGGCGACCCGACCGACCTCGCACACATCTCCGTCAAAAACCACGAGAACGCCCTCGTCAACGACCATGCGCATCTGCAGACCGAGATATCCGTCGCGGACGTCGTCGAAGCACCGACCGTCGCCGACCCCCTCGGCCTCTACGACGCCTGTCCCATCAGCGACGGCGCCAGCGCAGTCGTATTGACGACCGACGCCTACGCCGAGGCCAATGACCTCGACGCCGGGGTTGCGATTACCGGGAGCGGCCAAGGCGGCGATCGGATGGCGCTGCAGGACCGTGAGTCATTCGCGAAGACGCCGGCAACCCGTGATGCTGCCCGTGAGGCGTACGCCGATGCGAACGTCACCCCAAACGACATCGACCTCGCGGAGGTCCACGACTGTTTCACGATTGCGGAGGTGCTCGCCTTGGAAGCGCTCGACCTCTACGAGGACGGCGAGGCCATCGGCGCAGCGCGCCGTGGCGAGACGACACGAGACGGGCGACTGCCCGTCAACCTTTCGGGCGGGCTGAAAGCGAAGGGCCATCCCGTCGGCGCGACGGGGACGGCACAGATCGCCGCCGTGGCGAAACTGTTGGCTGGGACCCATCCCCGAGCGGACGCCCTCGATTCGCCGACCGTCGGAATCGCCCACAACGCCGGCGGCACCGTCGCCAGCGCGACCGTCCACGTTTTGGAGGTGGTCCGATGAGCGACGCGAGAGACGGGGCGTTCTCGGCCTTTCTCGACGCGATCGAGGCCGGCGAGCCGTTCTACCTCTCCTGTCCCGAAGGACATGGGGCGATCCCGCCACAGCAACTCTGTCACGAGTGTCACAGCCGAGACCTGTCGCGAACGCCGCTCCCGGAGGCCGGTAACATCGAGACCTACACCGTGGTCGCCGTCCCTGCACCGCGGTTCAGCGACGATAGCCCCTATGTCACCGCCATCGCGGACTTCGGCCCCGTCATGCTCACCGGCCAACTCCGTGCGGTCGACCCCGACGCGGTCGAACTCGGACAAACGGTACAGATTGCCGTCGGTTCGGCCGGCGATGAGCGGTTCGTCGCCTTCGAGCGACGCTAACGAGTCGGCTGCGCTCCCATCGTAGCCAGTTGACCGGCATGAGTATTCTCGAGACGCCCTGAAAGTGTCTCGCAAAAACCATTTATACCAACGAATACTAATGGTTATCGCTTATGTACATATGCGTTTTAGATTACGTTCAGTATATGAAGTACTGATTCGTTCCTCAGATGAAGGCGCTAATCCCTCGGTAAGGTCGATTGTCGGCGCGTACCGAGTCGGTCGCGTGCCTTGCTGATTTCGCCTGAATGATTTCCTCGACGTGGGCGAAACCCCGCGGCTCGGTCCGTTGCGGACAGCAACCGGGTCATAGAGTCTGCTCGAAGACGACATCGGTGTCGACGGCCGAATCCACGTCGGATTCTGTTGACTGTCTGTTATCCGAACGGCATCCGCTCGTCGGTGTTGAAAAAGGCCACCTCCCCGGGTTAGATTAAATCGGTAACTGAACCGGTCCGCTGATTTTGCGGCGTATCTGCCCGGTTCGCAGGCACCCAGACAACGGTCGGCTCCTCATCGTCCCCCTCGGCTGGCTCGACATCGACGATTTCGACTTCCGTGCCCGTCTTGACGACACGACAGAGATCGCCGATTTCAAGGCCTCGCTCATCGCGCAGGTACTCGAGAGCTTGCTCACGCTTTCGCTGTTCTTCCTTCACGGGACAGTCGTGACGCATTCGGAGCTCGGAGAGCGTCTCGAATTCCGCCCCGCAGGCATCGCAGATGTGCATAGCCACCCTTCCGCGTCGACCGGTAAATCTCTGCGGTTACGAGCGTCGGTCGAAAAGAGAGAGTCGCGCCTACTCTCCTGAAACCGGCGTTCCCTCTCGATTCACTTGATATTCCTCGGTGAGGAACGGTTCGTCGACGCCCTGTACGTCGATGACGTCGAGCGTTCGGACGGTCGCGCCGACGCCCAGCAGGCCGGCCAGACTCGGTTCGGTTCGCCCCTCGTCGCCGCTGATGAGTTCCTTGATGTAGAGGCCACCCTCGCCGTGGACGTCGATGGTCGCGGTGAGGTCGTCTTCGAGTGTTCCGTCGATTGAGAGGACGGTGCGCTCCCGAACGAGGTCCGCACGCCTGTGGGAGACCCGATGCGGCGTCCGCTGTTCGATGGTGGTGTCGTCCAACTCGGCGAGGGCCGCCTCGAAGTCAGCCTCCGACACGGAGTCGTCGAAATCGACGGTCGCCCGGTAGGTCTTCGTCGCGTCGTGTTCCTTCACGCGCTCGACGATGTCGTAGGTGGCGAAGGCGAGGTCAGTCACCTCGACCTTGCCGTCGGTGCCGGTGTTGACGGCTTCGGCGAGTTCATCCAGGTCGGCGTCCCGTCGCCGCGGTTGTTTGATTTCCAGCGCGAACGGCCGCCCGGAATTGAGCATGAGCGCGTCTACGTCCTCCCGTCCGGCGCCGTGGAAGACGGCCTCGGTACCGCGAAACGCCGACAGAAACGGCGGTGCGACCAGTTCCTCGACGCTCTCGTCGAACTTCTCCCACTCCGTCTGGGGAATGTCCCGCTGCAGTTTCCGGTAGCGGCCGTAAATCGTCACGGAATTGCGCTGGACTTGCACGTCGACATCCTCGCCGGTGAGGTCGATGAGGAACTGCACGTCCGGACGCTCGAAGTCGACTTCGGCGCCGAGTTCCGCGCCGACGCGACGCCCCACCTCGCGGTTCACCTCGGTTTTCAGCGGTTCGCCGGCGTCCTCCTCGAAGCCGGCATCGAGTCGCAGGAGTCGCTCGTTTTCCTCGACCAGCGGTGGGATGCGCGTCCCAACCTGATAGGTGTACAGTTCGGTTTCGCCGAGCGCCTCGACGACGCGGTCGGCCAACTCGTCGAAGCGGTCACAGATGCCCTCACACACCCAGCAGTCGGCCTCGGGTTCCTCGAAGGGGTCGTCGTCGTCGAGTGCGACGGCGGTTCGGAGCGCCCGCCCGCGTTCGGTGTTGGTCAACCCGAAACTGCGGTCGGCGACCGGCCGCCCGAGGCAGGCGTCACACAGCGGCCCGGTCGCGAGCAGCGCGCGGGCGTCGTCGATGAGGCTCATACGGCCCGGTCGGTGCCGCGACGGTAACACGCTTGCCATCCACGACGGTACCGCCTGTCCCGTCCGGCCGATTAGCCGCTACCGGTTCGGAGTCCGTCCAGTTCCTCGCGGCGCGTACGTATCGCTCGTCGGAAGGCCTCCTTGTCTTCGAAGTTCGCCGACTCGAGGCGCGCTTCGAGGACGAGCAGTTCGAGCTGGAGCTCCCGCGCCCGGTCGTGGTGTTCCGGCGGCACGTCCTCGGGTGGTTCCCGCGGATATTCGTCGTCGGCCATACCGACGGTACGGTCGGGAGCCTGCTGTGTGTATCGCTCGCGGAAGCCGCGCTCCGCCGATAGTTTCAACCGGGGCGGCAACGACCCGTCGGTATGGACATCACGACCGGCATCGTCCTCGCAGCGGGGGAGGGGACGCGGCTGCGGCCGCTGACCTTCAACCGACCGAAGACGATGCTTCCCGCCGCCGGACGCCCCATTCTCGAACACGTCCTCGACGTGTTGGTCGACTGCGGCATCGAACGGCTCTGTCTCGTCGTCGGCTACCAGCGCGAACGCGTCCAAGAGCACTTTGGACCCTCCTACCGCGACGTGCCCATCACGTACGTCCACCAGACGAAGCAACTCGGGAGCGGTCACGCCCTCCAGCAGGCCGCTCCGGAGACCGACGGACCCGTGTTGGTGCTGAACGGCGACCGCGTCATCGACGAGCGAATCGTCGCCGACGTTCTCGAGGGGTTCGACGGCACGCCCGCGATGGCGGTGTTGGACCACCCGACACCGACGAGGTACGGCGCCGTCGAGGTCGACGACGGCACGCTGTCGACGCTCGTCGAAAAACCCGACAGCGACGCCTTCGGTCGCATCAACGCTGGCGTCTACGCCTTCGACGAGTCGGTGTTCGATGCCATCGAACGGACGCCGCGTCGCAACGGCGAACTCCACCTGCCCGACGTCATCGGGACGCTGATGGACGACGGCGAAGTTCGGGCGGTGTCGACGGACGGACTGTGGGTCGACGCGACGTACCCGTGGGACCTGCTGTATCTCACGCGTGAGTTACTCGCCAACGGGCGCGTGCAGTTTCCGGAGCGAAGCGACAACGTGTGGGTGGCCGACAGCGCCCGCGTCCACCCCGAGGCGACCCTCCAGGGACCGGTCGTCGTCGGTCCCGACGCCGAAATCGCGGCCAGCGCCGTCGTCGGCCCCGACGTAGCGGTCGGACGGAACGCGACGGTCGGCGGCAACGTGACGCTGCAGAACACGCTGTTGGATTCGGACTGTCGGGTCGGCCCCGGGTCGACGCTCGTCGACTGCGTCGCCGGACAGAGCGTCTCCATCGGCCCCGGAACGGTCGTTCCGGGCGGCCCGAGCGACGTCCGGGTCGGCGACCGGGTGTTCGAGAATCAGGGACTCGGAGCAGTGCTGGCTGACCGAGCGTCGGTCGGCGGCGGCGCCACGTTCGTGCCCGGCACGCTCGTCGGCGCCGACGCGACGGTCGGGACGGGCGCCCACGTGAGTGGCTGGATTCGCAACGGCGCGGAGGTAGTCCGCTGATGTGTGGCATCATCGGCTGTGTTGGCCGTGGCGACGAGACGCTCGATACGCTGCTGCACGGGCTCTCGAAACTGGAGTATCGGGGCTACGACTCCGCGGGCGTCGCGTTGGTCGACGACCGCTCGGTGTCGGTCGTCAAGAAGTCGGGCGAACTCGACGCGCTTCGGGAGGAATTGAGCACCTCCGACATCGGTGGACGGGTCGGCATCGGCCACACCCGCTGGAGCACCCACGGGCCGCCGACGGACGGCAACGCACACCCCCACCGCGACTGCACCGGGGACGTTGCCGTCGTCCACAACGGCATCATCGAGAACTACCAGTCGCTCCGCGACGAACTGGCCGAATCGGGCCACGAGTTCCGCAGCGACACCGACACCGAGGTCGTGCCGCATCTCGTCGAGGCGAGCCTCGAATCGGGAGCCGACCCCGAAGCCGCCTTCCGGGCGGCTATCGGTCGTCTCGAGGGCAGTTACGCCATCGCCTGTGTCATCGCTGGCACCGACTCGGTGTTCGTCGCACGCAACGACTCGCCGCTCGTCCTCGGCATCGCCGAGGACGCGACGTATCTCGCCAGCGACGTGCCCGCCTTCCGGGAGTTCACCGACAAAGTGGTGTACCTCGAAGACGGCGAGTACGCCCGACTCGACACCGACGGCTGGCGTGTCTCCGATGTCGACGGCGGGACCATCGAGAAATCCATCGAGACGGTGACGTGGGACCCCGAAGACACCGGCAAGAGCGGCTACGACCACTTCATGCTCAAGGAGATTCACGAACAGCCGCGTGCCCTCCGGCAGTGTCTCCAGGGCCGAGTCGACGAACTCCGCGGGACCGTCACCCTAGAGGAGTTGGGCGAGTTGTCCCTCGAACGGGTCCATCTCGTCGCTGCGGGAACGAGCTATCATGCCGCCATCTACGGCGCCCAACTGCTGCAAGCCAAGGGCGTCCCCGCCCAGCCGTTTCTCTCCCACGAGTACGCCACCTCGCCCCCGCCGGCCGAGGACGCTATCGTCGTCGGCGTCTCCCAGAGCGGCGAGACGGCCGACACGCTCGCTGCGACCCGGGAGGCCCGCCGTCGCGGTGCCGAGACGCTTGCGCTGACGAACACCGTCGGGTCGACGATGGCTCGGGAGTGCGACCACGTCTGTTACATCCGCTCCGGCCCGGAAATCGGCGTCGCGGCGACGAAGACCTTCGCCGGCCAACAGACCGCGCTGAACCTCCTGACCGAGGCGGCGACGGAGGGCGGGGCCGACCGCGACGTCATCGCCGCACTTCGGAACGTGCCGGGACAGGTCCAGGAGGTCCTCGACAGTTCGAAGGCCGAAGCCGTCGCCGAAGCCTACCTCGACAGCGACGCCTACTTCTTCATCGGCCGGTCGCTGAACTTCCCCGTCGCGCTGGAGGGGGCCCTGAAGATGAAGGAAATATCCTACGAGCACGCCGAGGGGTTCGCCGCCGGCGAGTTGAAACACGGCCCGCTGGCGCTCGTCACCTCGGAGACGCCCGTCTTCGCGACCGTCGTTGGCGACGGCGAACTCGCACGCAAGACGGTCGGCAACGTCAAGGAAGTCGAAGCCCGCGACGCGCCCGTCGTGGCGATTACGGACGGGCAATCCGACGTTGCACGCTACGCCGACCACGTCCTCGAAATCCCCGAGACGCACCCACGGACCGCGGCGATACTGACGAACGTCCAGCTCCAACTCGTGGCGTATCACACCGCCGCGAAACTCGGACGGTCGATAGACAAGCCTCGCAATCTCGCGAAAAGCGTCACCGTCGAGTAATCATTCAGTTTCGGAGTCGGGTTGCTGTCGGTTGTCGTCTGGCGGGTCCGGCGGTGCGAACGCAGCTGCCAGCGCTCGACCAACGCGGGTGTCTCGGATTTCATCCCACGATCGGCGTTCACGGACTGCGAGGAGAGCGATTCCCGACAGCACGAGCCAGCGGCCGAACGCTCCAGACGAGAGCGCTGCGGAAGCGAGTCCCGCGACGGCGACACCGAACAGCACGATACCGACTAGGTGAATCGGTTGAGAGCGGACCCACTGGGCCGCCTTCCGTACGGCCGCAGTCAGTCCGCTCCGTTCTGCCAACCGATTCCCGTGGCCGAGTGCCCACTCGATTGCTCGCAGAATCGGGCCGATGGTATACGTCTCACGCAAATCGATGACGATGACCTCCGGTTCGGGTTCCGCAAGGAACCACTGAACGATGCGCGAACCGCTGGCCCACCTCGATAGCGTGGCTTCGGCGCGCTTGCTCGCCCCTGCGATGCGTGATTCAGCGACCGCTGTTCCGAGACGATGCCGAATCGACTGTACCCAACCGAGCACCCCACTACTCATTCACGCCGACGATTTCGGCTTCGAACTGATAGGTGTTCGTTTCGAGGAAGAGCGTTCGGCCGAGACGGACCGGACCGCCGCCGTACTGTGGGCTGTCATCGACGAGTCGGGTTTCGAGTTCGACCGAGGCTCGAAGTTCGCTATGCGTTTCGTTGACAGCAGTCGTCTCGACGCTTCCAACCGTCGCAACGGTGTCGTCACCGACGGTCTGTTCGTCGCCCGTTCCGACCGCCTCTGCCACCGGGCGGCGAACGGTCGTCGTCACGTTCACCGTCGTACTCTCGGTGTCGAACGCTGGCGAAACATCACGTTCGACGACTCGGGTCCCGACCCGCGCCGTTTCCGTCATGACAGTGTAGCCCTGATTGACTCTCACCGGGTTGCCGGCGAACTGAAAACCCTGCTCCGTTCGGACTCCCTCGAGGGCGACCCGGAGGAAACTCCTGGGACCTGGCGTCCGGTGAATGGCGGTAACCGTCGCACGCTCGTCGCCGACGGTCACGTTTTCGGTTTCGAGCGTGGTCGCAGCGTCATCGGTTGTCACGAGCGTCACGTGGAGGGTATCGGCTGGCGGAGCATCGGAATTGGGTTCGGTTTCGTTCGCGTTCGGGTCGTCACCGAACACCAACGCCGCCCCGGCTGCGAGCACCGCGATTGCGAAGAGGACGACGAGCGCGTCGACGATGTTCACGCGGCCGAACAGTCGGCCCTTCTCGTCGATGAGTTCCATCTGTCCCGGTGTGTTCCCGGCGCTCACTAACGTGTTTCGTTCCTCACGCCACGGCGACGAGCAGTCCCCCAACGACCGCGAGCGTCCCCAGCGAGACACACACCGCCCAGAACGGCACGCGCTCGACGAACCGCATCAAGACGTCGATAGTGAGATAGCCGACGACGGCGCTGGTCCCGAGTGCGACGGCGGCCGCCAGCGGCGAAATGCCCGGCAGGCCCCCACCGCTCACCACGACGAGGGCGGCGGCACCGACGCCGGCCGGGATGGCCAGCAGAAACGACAGTCGCAGCGAGGCGGGCCCCTCGTAGCCACGCAGGAGGAGGACCGAAACGGTCGTTCCCGACCGCGACACGCCCGGGAGGATGGTGAGGCCCTGAAACGCGCCGACGAGTAGCGTATCGACGAGGGCGGGTGTCTCCTTGCCGACGAACCCCATCGAGTCGGCGGCGCGTTGGAGCAGTCCTGTCGCAATCAGCAGGCCGCCGACGACGGCGATGAAGACGCCGCCGGCGAGTCCGGCGACGGCGTCACGCAGTGTGAGATACAGCGGAATACCGACGATTCCTGTCACGAGACTCGCGAGGACGAGGTACGTCACGTCGGCGTTCTCCGGGTCGAACGCTGCATCTGGCCGCCATCCGGGGGCGTTCGAGAGTGCGTCAACGATATCCTCGCGGTAGTAGGCAGCCGCAGAGAAGACGGTTCCAACCTGCACGAACAGTGCGAGGTCCAAGGCGACCACGGGGTCGACGCCCCCGACGGCGGTCGTGACGATAGAGAGGTTACCCTGACTGGAGATGGGGAGCCACTCCAAGACGCCCTGCAGGATTCCCACGAGCAGCGCGAACAGCAACTCGGCGCGGTTCACTGCTGGCACCTCGGAGCGTCGGGTAGAAAACGCCGGTGGTTCCTCACGTCGGTCGGACTCCTCGGGTCGGCGTCGGCGTGGCCCTGCGAGTCGGCCAGTCGACGTGAGAACCGAACGTTCGAGAGCCGTCGACGAACGTTCGCCTGCCGATGGCTGTCCGGAATGAATCAGACTAAACCTCCGGCGCCCGGGAACTATAGTAGAGGCTTTATATTTCATGAACGAACCCTTCTGGCAACTGGTGGATATGTCCCGATGAATCCGAGCCGAGTCGACTTCATGGTTGACATGGCGTACGGTCTCCTGCTGTTGGTTGCGATCGTCCTCATCGCCACCGGGTCGACGGGGATCGGTATCGCCTTCGGACTTGGCGCGCTCGTCTCCTATGCCGTTCACGTCGCCTGGAAGATGGCGCGCTTCGACCCCGACTGGATGACCAAAGAGGTCACCGAGAACATCGAGGAGTCGCTGACCGAGGAGGTCTCCGAGAACGTCGGCGAGAAAGTGACAGAAGAAGTCACCGAGAGCGTCGAAGAGAAGGTGACTGAGGAGGTCACGGAGAACGTCGGGGAGAAAGTCACTCAAGAGGTGACGGAGAACGTCGGGGAGAAAGTCACCCAAGAGGTCACGGAGAGCGTCGAGGAGAAGGTGGCCGAAGAGGTCACACAGGAAGTCACCCAAGAGGTGACCGAGAACGTCGAGCAGACGCTTTCGGAAGAAATCGACACTATCGTCGACCAACTCGAGGCGGTCAACCAACGCATCGACAGACGGCCTCGGAAGGAGGAACTCGACGCCGAAGAGGTCGAAGCGGCGGCCGACGGGGACTCGAAGAGCAACGCCGACGACGAACGGGACGACGAATGATTGGGAGCGTGCGACGACTCGAAACGGAGGTGGTCTGAGGGTGGTCGAGGTACTCATCGGCGTCGGGTTGCTCGTCGCGCTGTTCGTCGGGTTCAACATCGGTGGGTCGACGACGGGGCCGGCGTTCGGGCCGGCCGTCGGCGCGGGCGCGATTTCGAAGTTCCTCGCGGGCGTGTTGATGTCGATATTCTTCGCCATCGGCGCGTGGACCATCGGCCGACGCGTCGTCAACACGCTCGGCCGGGACCTCGTCTACGACCCCGGCGTGTTCACCATCGAGACGAGCATTGTCGTGCTGTTCTTCATCGGCGGCGCGCTGTTCGTCGGCAACTACGTCGGCGTCCCTGCCTCCACGTCGATGACGGCCGTCGGTGCCATCGCCGGCCTCGGCGTCGCAACGGGCGAACTCAACTGGACGGTGATGGGCGAAATCGCCATCTGGTGGATCGTCGCCCCGCTGGTCGGATTCTGGGTGTCGGTGATGATCGGCCGGTACGTCTACCCGACGCTCAACAGCTGGATCGCGATTACCCAAACCGAGGGCGCACTCGTCGAATTCGACCGGTCGGGACTCCTTCCGGTTCCGCAAGCGGGGCCGAACACCACCCGTCGTGAGTTCTTCGGGACCATCGTGTTGGTCTCTATCGGCTGTCTGATGGCGTTCTCGTCGGGAACGTCCAACATCGCCAACGCCATCGCACCGCTGTACGGCGCCGGCGTGTCGATGAACCCGCTGATACTGGCCGGGTCGGCGGCGGTCGCCGTCGGTGCGCTGTCCATCGCCCGTCGGACGCTCGATACGCTCGGCAACGACATCACCGACCTCCCGCTGACCGCGGCCATCGTCGTCGCCGTCGTCGCCTCCGCTATCGTCATCGGGCTGTCGGCTATCGGTATCCCGGCGAGTTTCGTCATCATCGCGACGATGTCAATCGTCGGCCTCGGCTGGGGCCGGGCGACCCGAACCGCGACGGTCTCCGGGAGCATCCGCGGCGAGGACGAAACGAACGTCTCGGTCGGCGCTTTGGCCGCCGAAGAACCAGGGGAGGAAGCCCCCGAAATCGGCGAGGAAGAACCCGAAGACATCCCGAAGGCGTCGGATTTGTTCGACCCTTCGACGACTGGGCGGGTCATCCTGATGCAGAACCTCGTCCCGGTCATCTCGACGCTCGGTTCGTACGTCGCTTTCTGGGCGCTGTTTACGTTCCTCTGGTAAGCGCCCCCGAGCGTTTATTCGGCTCTCGGGCGTAGTCGTGGTATGACGACACGCGTACTCGTCCCGATGGACGATTCGGAACTCGCCGAGAGCGCGCTCAGGTACGCCCTCGAAACCCACGCCGACGCCGACGTCACCGTCATGCACGTCGTCGGAGAGCCGTCGTCGATGCTCGGCGAGGCGACCGCGTTGGCGCTGGAAGATGACATCGAAGCCGCGGCCGAGGAACAGGCGAGTGAGGTGCTCGCCCGCGCCCGCGCCATCGCCGACGAATACGACCGTGACATCGACACGGTTGTCGACATGGGCCGTCCGGGGCGGGCCATCGTCGACCGTGCGGAGTCGTTCGACACCGTCGTCATCGGAAGCCACGGCAGCTCTCTCGTCGACCGTCTGTTCATCGGCAACGTTGCCCAGACAGTGTTCCAACGGTGCCCCGTCCCGGTGACCGTCGTTCGGTAGACCCCTCGCGGCGTCTCGTTCAGGCTGATTTACACCTCCCCTCGCGGAAATTCCTCCCATCGGCGAAGCGGTTTTGCCGTCGCGAACTACAGCGGTACGTGTGAACGATTCTGATGCTCCTCGGCCGCCGGACCGAATTCGTAGCAATCCGATACGGACGGCCGACGACTGGGACGAACAGCGACGGCGCGCCCGAGAGGACCCCGGCGCGTTCCACGGCGACATCGCGAAACGCGAACTCCATTGGTTTCTCCCCGACGACGGCGCGTGGGCGAGTCTCGACGCCGACGCCGAGACGTGGACCGGCTTCGAGGGGTGTATGCCGACGGAACTCGACTACGACGCGGAATACGAACCGTGGGACGTGGCCTTCGACGATTCGGACCCGCCGCTGTATCGGTGGTTCGCCGGCGGCCTGACGAACGCCTGTTTCAACGAAGTCGACCGCCACGTTCTCGCCGGCCACGGCGAGGAAATCGCCTACCACTTCGAGGGCGACCGGTGGGACCAACTGCAAAACGACGGCCGAGGCGGGCCGGTCGTCTCCGAGGCTATCTCCCGACGGGAACTGCTGTACGAGGTCGTCGTCGCGGCCGAGGTGCTCCGTGACCTCGGCGTCGAGAAGGGCGACCGCGTCGCGCTCAACATGCCGAACGTCCCCGAGCAAATCTACTACATCGAGGCCTGCAAGCGCCTCGGCGTCGTCTACACGCCGGTGTTCGGCGGGTTCAGCGACAAGACCCTCTCGGACCGCATCGCCGAACTCGGCGCCGACGTGCTCGTGACAGCCGACGGCGGCTACCGGAACGCCGAGGTGACGCCGTACAAGGAGGCCTACGCCGACCCGGCCCTGGAGGAGTACCTCCCGACGGAGACCGTTCTCGATGTCGTCGACCGGACGCTTTCGACCCTCGACCTCTCCGAGGAGCAGGCCGCGACCGTCCGCGAGGGCGTCGAATCCGCCATCGAGGGCGAGATAACCGTCGACAGAGCCGACGCGATGCGCGGTGTGGGACACGCCCTGGATTCGCTGTCGCTGTCGCCCGAGCGGGCGTCGGCGGTGCGGACCGAACTCGCCTCGGCGCTCGTCGGTGCCGACCACGTCGTCGACGATGTGGTGGTCGTCGAACACACCGGCCACGAGATTCAGTGCTACGAGCGGGACTCGTGGGCCCACGAGTTGGAAGCCGAGGCGGGCGAGCGCGTCCTCGAAAACGCCCGAGACGCCGGCTTCGACGTGGAGACGCCTGAGGCGCTGGAGGAACTCTCCGACCGAGAGTTCGTCGAGGCGCTGTGGGCGAGCAACGAACCCGAACCGGTCGACGCGGAGTACCCGCTGTTCGTCATCTTCACGAGCGGGTCGACGGGGAAGCCGAAGGGCGTCGTCCACGTCCACGGCGGCTACACCGCCGGCATCGCACATACGATGTCGGTGTCCTTCGACGTGGTGCCGGGCGAGGACACGATATTCGTCGTCGCCGACCCCGGGTGGATTACGGGGCAGTCGTATCTCATCAGCGCCTCGCTTTCGACGCGGACGACCGGCGTCATCGCCGAGGGGTCGCCGCTGTACCCCGACGCCGGCCGATTCACCTCCATCATCGAACGCTACGGCGTGACGGCGTTCAAAGCCGGCGTCACGTTCCTGAAGACGGTGATGGAAGACGAGGAGAACGTCGCCGACATGGAGGCGTGGTCGACCGACTCGCTGCGCGTGGCGACGTTCTGTGCGGAGCCGGTCAGTCCGGCCGTCCAGAAGTTCGGCATGGAGGCGGTGTGTGAGTGGTACATCAACTCCTACTGGGCGACCGAACACGGCGGCATCGTCTGGACGCACTTCTTCGGCAACGAGGACTTCGAGTTGCGCCCGGACGCCCACACCTACCCCTGTCCGTGGGTGTTCGGCGACGTGTGGCGCAAAGCGGAGACCGCAGACGGCGTCCGCTTCGAGGACGCCGACGTGGGCGAGCGCGGCGAAATCATCATCCGAGAGCCGTACCCGTATCTGATGCGGACGGTGTGGGGCGACTTGGAGGGATGGGACCCCGAGAATCCGACCGACTGGACGGGCAACCGCCAGCGCTTCGAAGACACCTACTGGGTCGAAAAGGAGGGCGAGCTCGCCTACCTGCAGGGCGACGTGGCAAAGCAGTACGACGATGGTTCGTTCTCCCTGCACGGTCGCTCCGACGAGGTCATCAACGTCTCCGGCCACCGGATGGGCACCGAGGAACTGGAGGGCGCGATGTTGCGCGACAAGCAACTGAACCCGGAGACGCCGGTCGCAAACGTCGTCGTCGTGGGCGCGCCCCACCACGAGCAGGGTCTCGTTCCGGTCGCCTTCGTCCAGACGCGGGAGGGGACGGAACTGACCACGGAGGTCGAACGCCGGCTGGCCCGCCTCGTCAGAGAGGAGAAAGGCGTCGTCGCGGTGCCCGATTCGTTCATCGAGGTCGAGGCGTTCCCCGAGACCCGCTCGGGGAAGTACATGCGCCGAATGCTGACGGCGATGCTGTCGGGTGAGGACCCCGGCGACACGACGACGCTGAAGAACCCGGGGGCGGTCGAGGCGATTCGGCCGAAGGCCGAGCGGTGGCGGCGACGGCAGCGCATCGCCCGCGAACAGGAGGTTCTCGACGAGTATCGGTTCTTCACGGTGCAGTACAACACGGTTCCGGGGGCCGATGCGGACGTGGCGACGGTCGTCATCGACAACCCGCCGGTCAACGCGCTCACCGAGCGGGCGCTGGACGAACTCAACACCGTCGCGAACCACCTCGACCGCCGCGAGGACGTGGACGCGGTCGTCCTCGCCAGCGAGAGCGAGGCGTTCGTCGCCGGCGCCGACATCGAGCAGTTCCTCGAAGAGGTCCACGAGGCCGACACCGCCCGGACGCTGGCGACGAAGGCCCACGAGGCCTTCCGGAAACTGGAGACGCTCTCGGTACCGGTCGTCGCGGCCGTCAACGGCGTCGCCCTGGGCGGCGGCAACGAACTGCAGTTGGCGACCCACTACACCGTCGCCGACGACCACGCCGAGTTCGGGCAACCGGAACTCCGGTTGAACCTCATCCCCGGCTACGGCGGCACTCAGCGCCTGCCGCGAGTCCTCGCCGAGGAGCGCGGAACGGAGGGTATCGTCGACGCGGTGACGATGATAACGAACGGCCGGTCGGTCGACGCCGACGACGCCGAGGCGATGGGACTTATCGACGAGGTGGCGACCGAAACGACGGCCCGGTCGCGGGCGGCGGCGCTCGCACGGGCCCACGTCCGCGGCGAAACGGCGACGCTTCGCGACGCCCAGGAGGACCGAGGGGCCGCTCGCGAGCGCTGGCGGACGCCCGGCGAGTTCGACGAAGATGTCCTCGACGACCCTGACGTGGCTCGCAACCGACGGCAGTGTGAACACGCGAGCGCCGGCCGGGCGGCCGCCTTCGACCGCGCTGTCGACGCCATCCGGACGGGCTTCGAGGACGGCATCGAGACGGGGTATGCGACCGAAGCAGAGCACTTCGGGGCCGCCGTCGTCGACCCCGACGGTGGCAAGACCGGCATCGAGAAGTTCCTCGACAAGCGAAGCGAGCCGTTGCCGCTTCGACCACGGGAGGCTCCCGGTATCGAGGACGCCGAGGAGCTAATCGACTCGGGCGAGGCCATTCCCGTCGGCGAGCCGTTCTACCCCGGCGTCGACGAGGTCCCAGATTGGCAGTTCGGCTTCGCCGTCGAGAAGGCCCCCGAGACGGGCGAACCGAACCACGGCGACCCACTCGAGGCGGAACTCGAGGGTGTCTACCCGGTCGAAGAGCCCGGTCCCAACGAGGTGTTGTTGTACGTCCTCGCCAGCGAGGTGAACTTCAACGACATCTGGGCGGTGACCGGCATCCCCGTCAGCCAGTTCGACAACCACGACAGCGACCGCCACATCACCGGAAGCGGTGGCGTCGCCCTCGTCGTCGAGCAGGGGGCGGCCGTCCGCGGGCAGGGCCGCGTACAGGTCGGCGACCTCGTCACCGTCTACTCGGGACAGAGCGACCTGCTGTCGCCGCGGATGGGCTTGGACCCGATGTACGCGGGTTTCAGCATCCAAGGCTACGAGGAACCCGACGGCAGTCACCAGCAGTTCATGGTCGCACAGGGGCCGCAGGTCCATCCGATTCCGGCCGAGGCGACGTTGGAAGAGGCCGGCTCGTACGTCCTCGCGCTCGGGACGGTGTATCGGGCGCTGTTCACCACCCTCGACATCGAATCGGAGACGGCGATGTTCGTCGAGGGCGGCGCGACCGGCACCGGCTGGGAATCCGTCCGGACCGCCACGCGCAACGGCGTCTCGGTGACCGGCCTGTGTTCGAGCGCCGACCGGGCCGACCGGATTCGCTCCGCTGGCGCTCAGGCCATCGACCGCACCGAAGCGCCGTACGACGACATCTGGGGGCCGATTCCCCGCGACCCCGAGGCGTGGGGCGACTGGAAGGAAGCCGGCCAGCCGTTCGTCGAGGCGTTCGAATCACACCACGGCACGCGTGCGGATTACGCGGTGAGTCACGCCGGCGAGCAGTCCTTCCCCCGAACCTTCCAGACACTCGGGGAGGGCGGCACGCTCACCTTCTGGGGTGCCTCGACGGGCTACGAGTTGACGTTCCTCGGCAAGCCCGGCAGCGAGACGCCCGAGACGATGTTCGACCGCGTCGATTTGCGTGCCGGCGACGGCGTCGTCGTCTACTACGGCACCGATACCGGCCCCGACGATGTTCTGGACGAGGTGGGGTTGCGAGCAATCGAGGCGGCCCGCGAGAAAGACGCGACCGTCGTGGTCGTCGCCTACACCGACGAGCAACGGGAGTTCGTCGAATCGCTCGGCTACGGGGATTCCGTCGCCGGCAGTTACTCCATCGAAGGGTTACAGCGCCGCGAGGACGACTTCGAGTGGCCCGAGACGATGCCGGAACTGCCCCATCCACAAGCCGACCCCGAGGCGTTCAAGCAGGCCGTCCAGGCCTACACCGATTCGGCGTTCAAGCCGCTCGGGAAGGCAATCGGCGAACACCTCCGGACGCCGGAGAACCCACGCGGCTACCCGGACGTGGTGTTCGAACGCGCCGGGCAGGACTCGCTTGGCGTCTCGACGATGCTCGTCCGCCCCCACACAGGCCGCGTCGTCTACAGCGAGAGCCTCGAAGACCGGCGGTACTCGTTTTACGCGCCGCAGGTCTGGATGCGCCAACGCGAGATTCACATGCCGACCGCGTCGATTCTCGGCAGTCACCTGTCGAACGCCTACGAGGTCCAGCAGTTGAACGCCGCTATCGACGCCGGCGCTCTCGACATCACGACTCCCGAACTGGTCGACTGGGAGGACCTCCCCGATGCCCACCAGGCGATGTGGGACAACGAACACGACGCCGAGTCCTACGTCGCGAACCACGCTCTGCCGACCGACGGACTTCGAACACGAGACGAACTGTTCAAAGCGTGGGGGCGGAAGGAGTGAGACGGAGACGGTCGTAACGACCCACTGCGGCCTCACACCAGCGTTCTGTCAGGTCAAGGTTCATTCTGCGTACGCCCCACAGTTAACAACTTTCATCGGCAAACGACGAAAACTTGATATGTAGATTTTTCACCCGAGGGTGGCAACTCCCATGTTGACGCATGCTGCCCTCCAACCGAATTTCGCGTCGACAGTTCGCTACGATACTTGCCACGACGGGTGTCAGTTCACTCGCCGGGTGCTCGAACGACTCCGAGACTGGCGGGACGCCCACGCCGGACGACGCCACCCCATCCGGCACACCGGATGAAGGGGACTCTAGTGTCCCCCTCGCCGCAATCGAGCAACAGTCGGTCCCCGTCGAGTTTTCGGCTTCGTCCGACGGATTCGACACCGTCGCTTCGACCGTCTCGACGGCACCGATAGTCGGCATCGGTGAGAACTCCCACGGGGTGCGAGAGTTCAAAACCGCGCCGTACCACTTGATTCGGCGACTCGTTTCGAATCACGGGTATCGACTGATTGCGATGGAAGGGACGCTCGGTGATTTCGAAGCAATCAACGAGTACGTCACGGGTGGCGACGGACGCCTCGAAGCGGCGATGTCGTCGTTGGACTTCTACTTCTGGCAGACAGCGGGTCTCCGAGAGCTCTTCGGGTGGCTTCGGGAGTTCAACGAGGGGCGCTCCTCTGACGACCAAGCCGTCGTCTACGGGTACGACGCCCAGTTCTACGATACGAACGCCGAGGCGATTCGCTCGTATTTCGAGGCGGTCGATTCGGAGTATCTGAGCGAGATAACGGACAGATTGGAGCCGCTCACGGTGCCGCCCTCGGAGAAGTCGGATGCCGAGTTCATCACCGACGACCGTGTCTCGTTCCTCGAAGAACTCCGAGAACGGCTCCGGACGAAGAAATCAACGTACGTCGACCGGCGTTCGCTGTCGGCGTGGCAACTGACGATGCGACACGTCTGGACGCTCGAACGGGGACTGCGGTTCTTCGAGACGAGCCACCAAGAGGGGACCGCCCACGCCGAGGCGCTCCGTGACGAAGCGATGGCGCGGAACGTTTCGTGGCTGCGTGACTGGACGGGCGCCGACCGCGCCGTCGTCTTGGGGAACTCCAATCACACGATGCGGGGCTACCGCGGGTCGGGCGAGACAAACGCGCGAATGGGCCAGCACCTAACCGACGAGTTCGGGGCGGACTACTATTCGCTCGGACAACTGTTCGGCACCGGGTCGTTTGGCGTCCCGACGAATCACGCTCGGACCGAATTCAAGTCCTTCGACCTTGGCGAGCCGATAGACGGAACGCTTGCAGCGACGTTCGTGTCGGCCTCGAACTCACGGCTCTTCCTCGATTTCGACGACGCTCGAAACGACGCGAACATCGACCGATGGCTGGGTGGCATCTCCGAGATTCAGTTCTCGGTTCCGCGCGCCGCCAAGCGAGGGTCCGTCCCCTTGCCGGCATCCCCCGGTGACACCTACGACGGTGTTCTGTTCGTCCAAAACGTCACGCCGGCGCAGTTCACATCCGGAGAGTAGCTGTCTTGGCCCTCGGCTACGTCGGAAGGTTTGCAACCAGAATCACCGCTCCGATGACGAGGAAGAGGACGGTCGTGACGATGGCGTACCAAAGGACTCCCACTCCGAGTGCGATTCGCCCGCTCAATCCATCGCCAGCCGGTGACCAGATGCCGCGGGCTGGAAGCGTTCGGAGCGCCGCAATCGCTCCGGCGCTCGGAACGGCAAGGTTCACGATGATGACGCCGCCGACGATTGCGGCCACGTCGCCTCCGGTGACCATCCCTATCCCTGCTGCGAGGAGGAACACGGCGAGATACGATAGACACTGAACCAGGAGTATTCCCACTCCGAGGAGAGCGTAATTCAGGGCCATCCAGCGCGTCGGCCAAACGAACAGTGCCCGGAGGCGCTCGACGACCAACAACGGAGACCAGACGAACAGCACGACGGCTGTAAACACGGCGACGGCGCCCAATTCAGTCGACACCACACGACGCCTCTACTTTGTTGATATGAATAAAACGCGGTCCTCTGTTGCAGTCTCTGAAACACTGCCCGGAAATGTAGGCCCCCGCGTTCGCTATGGAGGGTGCGGACACCGCCACGAAACCGGTTCCGAACGGTGCTTGCTGGCTTCGAATCGTCGTTCCGGTGTGTGTCGATTCATCGACTGACAAACGGTCTCGTACATCACCGAAGCGTTTCAGGGCCTGAAACGGTGCTCGGTGACTGATAACCCCTGCGTGTGGAGGTGTCGTTGCTATGCCATCGGACAACGGTACGTTGCAGTCCGCAGTTGCATCAGGAGTCGGTCGACGTCGATTTCTCGCCTTCAGCACGAGCGCAGCGGTCGCTGGGTTCGCCGGTTGTACGCACCTGATGAACAGCCTTGGAAGCCTAGTTCTCGACGACGTAAACCTGTTCAACGAGACGAACGAGGTGCGGGCAGGGTCGATTCAGGTTACCGACCCGAACGACGAACCCGTCCTCGACGAGCAGTTCGAACTCGCGGCGAGTGACGAGGAAGACGACGCGGGCAGCGAGGGAACCGACGACCCCGACGAAAACGGTGACACCACCTACGGAGACGTCCTGACGGACGCCGGGGCGTATACGATTACGCTCGATTTGGATGAGGACAGCGAAATAAACGGCGTCGGGTCGGCCGAACGGTCGGTGGATGTCACCGCGCCGGCGGACGAACACATCGTCGTCGGTCTCGGTGTCGGTAGTTCGGAGAACCCCATCGAGATAACGGTCATCGAAGAACTCAGCGACCTCGAAGACGCCGAGAGCAGTTCCTGATTCCGTCGCCGCCGACTAGCCAAGCAGCAATCGGACGGCGATTCCAGTTGCCCACACGAACGTCCCAAAGACGAGTACGTACGTCATCGGTCCGTACTCCGTCACAATCGGGTTTGCTTCGTATCGAACGAAACCGTATACCGCACCGACGAACAGCACGATACCACCACTGGCCTGCAGCACCGTGGCCGCTGTCGCTTGGAGTGGTTCGGTCGTTCCGATTTGCGCCAACAGCAGGATGCTAACCACGAGAAAACAGGCCGATACCAGACGGGATGGATGCATGGACAGAACTGACCTCTCGATTACCCTCCGACAATCGGGGACAGCGCCGCTTCAGCTCGGGGCTGGGTCACAGCTGTGAGCCTTCCTCGTGCGGTTGAATGACGACGAACCCGTCGGAGCCGGTGAACTCCATCTGTATCGTCTCACCCGAAGTTTGTCCGATTTCAATCATCTTGTTCGTCCTGAACGACGGTGAGAGATTGGTGCTCCACGCGACGGTTGCGTCGGGGTCGGTCACGACCGGCGGTGTCATCACCAATGGGTCGCCGTGCGTCGAGATGGCGACCTGTCCGGGACCGGTGAGATAGACGTTGGTCAGTCCCCCGGCGGCCGCTTCCGAGAGGCTTCCGATGGTGTTGATTTCGTAATCGACCGTGGACCCGAAGCCAAGGATATCGTTGCCGTTGACCGAAATCGATTCGTCGGGGTCGAGGTCGAGGATTTGGACCTTTTTGCCTCGGTCGGCAACGTAGAGCCGACCGCTCCCCTCGGCTTCCATAATCGGCGTCCCCTCGCTCGTCACCGCCTCCTTGACGAACCCGGTGAGTCCACCCTCGGCGGAGGATTTTCCGGTGAACGTCATCTCGCCGGTGTATCCAATCATCGACCCGGCCTTTATCATCACCGTCCCATCGACGGGGATTTCGAGCAGTCGATTGTTCGTCTTCCGAAAGCCGTCTTCGCTCTCCGTGGGGGCGTGCGATTGGGTGAATTCTTCTAAGTTCATGGCGACACCCGAGGTTTCACAACTGATGAGTAAAACCGGCAGGGCACTGTTTCACGAATTGAAACACTGCGGGCGGTTTGATGTTACTTACCTGTGCACGATTAGGTGCCCGCCGAGTCGGAGGCGGGAGCAGTATCCGACGCCGAAGCGAAAATCCGTTCCCTCCACCCCCTCCGTAATCCCCCACTGCCGCCCTCTTTTCGAGGCGACGAAAACGAACGTCCGCATCGAACGGTGCCTCGTTGACGCTGCTCGGTCTATCTACTTTTTTGTCTGTTCTCGTCGACGCGCTTCGGCCGACAGTGCCTCGATTCGGTCCCGCGTCGGCGGATGCGTATCGAAGAGCCGTCGTTCGATTCTGTGGAGCCGTTTTCGAAGCCACCAGTAGGACGGTTCGGTTTCGCCGTCGGGGCCGAGCATCACCTTCTCGGGTTCGTCCGGTTCGAGCGAGAGAATGGATAGCGACGAGACACCCGCAACCGCCCGGAGGTCTTGGTTCGGTGTCTCGGCGATGTTTCGGTCCAGCCGCTGGAGCGCGCTGGCAAGAGCGGCGGGCGAACCGGTCGCCTCCGCGGCAGCCCGGTCGGCTGCCC
The DNA here is from genome assembly GCF_024300825.1 of Natronomonas gomsonensis. Classification (NCBI taxonomy): domain Archaea; kingdom Methanobacteriati; phylum Methanobacteriota; class Halobacteria; order Halobacteriales; family Natronomonadaceae; genus Natronomonas; species Natronomonas gomsonensis. Next base: position 3,454,923 of record NZ_CP101323.1, read on the forward strand.
GCTCTCGGACTCTCGAAAGCCGGGCGACGATTGTTCGTCCGATAACCCAAACGACCGTCGAGAGGAACGCCAGCGGGACGACGACAATGGCGCCCCAACCGGGATTCTCCACCTTCGAAACCCGAGTCCCCAGCCCCTCGGCGAGGACGACCGGGAGCGAAACGGCGGTCATAATCATCGCGTCTCGGTTTTTGACGTGAGCGAGTTCGTGAGCGAGTACCGCTTCCAACTCGTCAGTTCCCTCAAGCGCTTCGAGGGTGCCACGCGAGAGCACCAAGTGAACGGCGTCCGGCCGGAAGCCGACGGCCAACGCTTCGGGTACGTCTCGTTCCGCTATTGCAATACGGGGGACAGGTACGTCGAGTTGGGCTGCGATTCGAGTCGCCGTCTCGTACAGTTCCGGTGCCGCATCTCGACTCACGGTCTGGGCGTCCGCGAACCGCTCTATCGTGTCGACCTGCCTGTATTCGAGATAGCCGACGGTCAACAGGATTATCGCAGTGATTCCGGCCGAAAGCATGGCTGGCGAACCGATTTCGAGAAAAGTGAGAATAGCGTAAAAGACGCCCCACGTTCCCGCGAGAAACCCAACGGTAACAACGCCGATTCCGGCGACGGCACCGACCATTCCAACATACAATTCGAGGTGATTGGAGGGCATCACGAACGGCTTCGGAACAGGTGCTGAAAAACGTTGAGTACCGACTTCGATGGCCGATTCGGGCAGTCGTCCCGTCGTTCAGTTGGTGGGGTTGGAACGCACCCGGTTGACTACTCGCTCGGTGACCAACAGTAGCAGGCAGACGCCGAAGAGGTCGAACGCAGTATCCCAGAGAACGAGGTCACTCTTGGCCCCCGGGTCGACACCGAGAACAGTCAACACACTGCCGAGAGTCAAAAGCAGGAGGCTCAACTGAAAGCCGGCTAGCACCAACGTACGGACGCCGGCGGTGTCACGCATCGTAAGGAACCGACGCAGCGAGAGTTGGTCCAACGGGTTGGCTGCCGTGAGAGGTCGGTCTGCCTCGGCTGGTGGCTGCTCCGAGTCCGGGTCTCTGATGTAGTGCAGCGTCGCCGGCTCGTCGTACGATGTCGTGGCGACGATGTCGCTCGCTCGGAGTTCGTCCAGTTGCTCCAGAAGTATTTCGTCTTCGATATCGGGGAAAACGTCCGTACACAACTGTTTAGTCGAGAGGAACGGCTGATCTGTCTGGAGTAGCGATTCGACGAGTCCGACTCGAATCGCGTCGAAATCGGTCCCCCGGTCGATTCGACGTTCTATCCATGGCGGGAGGGCGGACATGGCAAAGCCCCCTCGTCTCCAGAACGGGATAAATCGGTGCGGAGATTCTGCGGCCACTGGCCGGCAATCGGCGCGCGTACAACGGCGTCGGACGCCCACTGAAGCTATCGCGGCGGCACAAGCCGAGTGACTCCTGAACTGCAGACAGCCAGATACTTGTCTCGGCCAATCCGCATATTCGGCCGATGGTCTCCCTCCAGACCGTACAACACTACAGTCCTCCCGCGGAGACGATAGCCGTCATCGTTGCGAACGCGCTGCCACTCGTCGGCGTCGTCTTCCTGGGCTGGGACCTCGCGGCCCTCGTCTTTCTCTACTGGTTCGAACTCGGCATCCTCTCGTTTTGGGCACTCGCTCAAGCGCTGTTTGCCGGCCGCCCCTCGGAACTCGATGGTTCTCCACTGATTGCGGGCGCGGTGGCGAGTAAGCGAACGACGATTCGACTTCCGTTTACCGACCTCGGGATTCGGCTTTCGACGCTACCCGTCATGGCCGTCGCCATCCCCATCCTCACACTCCTGTGGTTTTTCGCGGGGGTCATGACAGTCGGCGTCATCGGGACCGAAACACCCGACCCGGACGCACTGGTGATGGTGGTACTCGCCGGCTTCGGCATCTTCTGCAGCGAAGGGGCCTCGACGCTCCTCGAGTATTTCTACCGAGGTGGCTACCGCGAACATAGCGCGCAAACCGCGATTCAGGGCGTGTTCATCCGCGCCGCGGTAATCGGTGTCGGCGGAATGTTGACCGCGATGTTCGTCGGGCTTGGTGCGGGGGCGGTCGAACCCGACGACCCGATTACGGCGGTCGACCCGACTGTCGTCGGCTTCCCGCTCCTGGTTGGAATCGTCCTCGTGAAATTCGCGTTCGACCTCGGGGGTCTCTATCGCGACCGGTTGGTCGCCTTCGACGAGGCGTCGTACTTCGAACTCGGGTGGGCGTACGAACCCCCATCCGAAGACTCCATCCTTCCGGCCAAGCCCGTAACCGAACGACTGCGCCCGACCGGCGTGGGCAGAGCCGTGGGCGGCGTTTCGGTCTCGAACGTGCGACGCCATCCGGGTGCGCTGGCCGTCGGTGGCTTCATCCTCCTCGTGTCGCTGCTCTTCGTCATGGGTGGCGTCTGGGATACTGTGCTTGTCTTGGTGGCACTCGCTCTCGTCGTTCCAATGATGCTTCTCCTGCTCGACTACTGGCTGCGGTACGGTGGCATCGAGTATCGGGTGTCGGGAGACACGGTTGTCGCCTACGACCGACTGTTTCGGACGCGGTTGTGGCGAATCGAGCCGTGGGACGAAAGCGGCTTGCGCATCGAGCAGGGTCGACTTGACGGCGTACTCGACACGTCGACGGTCGTCATCGAGTGTTCCGAGCGGGACCTTCGGCTGCCACACGTTCGGAACCCCGACCCGATTATCGACGTGTTCGACCGTCGTGTCAGCGGCGGCTAAGGAAGGGCGGCATCCGAACGGTATTCGGGGGATTCGAACCGAGCAGCCATCGATTTTCCCTCGGCGTTGTCAAAACAGGCCAAGTAGCTCGAGAACCACGTTGACGACCTTGTCTAGCGTTCCTCGCTCCTCCTCGTCGTCGTTCTCCGACGACACGGTATTGCTGTCTCTCATGTTCTTTTGCGCTTTGTACGTCGATGTCGAGTGGTTCACCCCGGACGATATCAACGCTGACGGTCGTCTTCGGTGTCTACGGTCAGTGACTCTCCTGTCGAACGATGTGACCGGTCGAGGGAGACTTCGAAAGAGCCGTCGACGAATTCGACGGTTACCGCCTCGAAGGTCGCGACGTACGTCTCACAGTGGTGGCCGTCCGGGTCGTGTCGCTGCCGCGTCTCGATGAGGTCATGTTCCCGGAGGCGGTCGATGCGTCGATACGTCGTCGCTTTCGAGGTGCCACAGCGGTCCATCAACTCACGCGCCGACAACGGTTCGTCGCTCGTGTGTCGGAGGATGGAGCGTGCGTGCTCGTCTTCGAGGAGGGCTGCGATTCCCTCTAGGTCGACGTCGAGTCCTGCGTTCCGAGGGCTGACTCGCTTCGTAGCGGGGTGTGCATTACTCATCGTTCGACACGAGTTCGGGAACCAGTGGGTACTTCCAAGCCGTTCCGAAGATGGCCTTCCCTGTCGCGATAAACGGGAATATCAAGCCGAGGAACGAGGCGACGATGAACACGAATGCGGAGACGATTGCCACCACCGTGACGACGGTATCCAACGGAGCGGGAAGCGTTATGAGCTCTATTGTCCCTCCCGTCCCGGTTTCGAGTTCTTCGGCACCGAACAGGAAGGTCACGATGGTGATGATTGCGAGGATGGTTATGGATAGATGCCAATTCAGCGCGTGCCGTGCGTTCTCTTTGGTGAATTGGTGACTCGAGGCCAGGTATACGATGCCAGCGCCGACGATACCGGCTCCGAAGAGGCCGGTCAGGAAGCCGAAGATGTGGACCAATATTCCGGTAATCGGGCGTTGCTCTAAGAGGTCGGGCGACGATGTCGTTTCTGTCATTTCGTGGGAGGGTGTGTTCGTGTCTCAGTTGTTTCGATGCGATACGGTCACTCGGCTCCGAACCAGTCCTTGTTACGAATCCAACGCGCGATTCGTTCGCCAATCAACAGGAGCAGACAGATGCCGAAGAGGTCGAAGGCGGCGGCCAGCAGTCGGCTGTCGCTTTGCGTTCCCGCGTTGACTCCGAGAACGAGCGCGACGGCACCGAGTGCGAAAAGCAGCAGACTGAGTTGAAAGCCTGCCAGTACGAGCGTGCGGATTCCCACGGTGTCTTGAAGGGTGAGGAATCCGCGAAGGGAGAGCCGATCCAGCGGGGATTCGCTGGTCAACGCACGCTTGCCTTCGGGTGAGAGCGGCCAGTCCGATTCTCGGTGATCGATGTAGTACAGCGTAATCGATTCGGGATACGTCTCGGTCGCGACTACATCGATTTCCTGTAGCTCCTTGAGTCGGTTCCGGACCGTTCCTTTCCCGACGTCCGGTTTCACACGCGCTTGGAGCTGTCGAATCGAGAAGAACGGTCGATCGGCCTCGAGCATCGTCTCGACGACGTGCTCTTGGGTGAGCGTGTTGTTGAGGTTCCGATCGATACGTTCTTCGATCCACTTCGGCGTCTCTGACACAGCATCCTCGTCTGTGAGTGCCGGGGTAGTAAAACCGGGAGCGATTTTCGCGGTCGCCGGGTGCGATTCGGCGGGCGCCCAACGGTGTTCGATAGCAGTCGAAACGAATAATCGCCGATTAAACGATGGCTTACTGACTAATATCGGGGGTCAGGACCGAAACGGCGAGCGAGGAAAACCGGAGGTGGCTGCAGTTCAGCCCCTACGGTAGTTCAGTTCTCCGCCGAGAGGTCGATTCGGATGATGTCCTCGGAGGAAGTCGTCTCCTCGCTGCCTTCGACTTCCATCGTGAACGTTCCGTCACCGCCACGTTCTATCGAGCTCTCGTTGAGTTGGACCTGATGGAGCTCATCGGAGCTGATTCGCGTGGCGTTCTCGTCGCTGTCGGCTCGTTTCTGGGCATCTACGGTTTCGATGTCGTAGTTGCTCCCATCGATTTCGATGGCGTTGGAGGCGTTGAGTCGGACGGGTTCGTGGGTCCGCGTGACGACTCCGTCGGTGAGGTCGACCTCGGCGATGACTCGCGTGTCATCGGGGGCGTCGACGGGTGCCATGTGGACGGACACGGAGTCCTCGTCGAACGCCGAGGCCCAGAGCTTGAAGTGGACGCCTGTGTCGTCGTCGAAGTAACTCCGTACGGTTTCGTTCGCCCACGCCGCCTCGAGGGCGCGGTCGGCTTCTTCCTCGCTCAGCTCGTCGGGATTGACATTCTCGACGGTGTGGTCGTTCGGTAGTTCGGTTTCTGTCGATTCATCGGTCGGGGTGTCCAGGGTCGCGCCGACGACACCGCCTGTACTGAGGGCAAGCAGTGCGGCGACCGCCAGGACGGCTAGTTTGTGTCGCATCGTGTTCGTTCACCTCGTGTGAGAGCCGCCACGCCCGGCCGGTGGATACGGTAAATCGACCGTCTACCCCTCGCAAACCGTTCGAAATCAGCGAGGGTTCGGGTCCGCCGGTGGGGTGGTGCTCTCGTCGTACCCTTCGAAGAAAGACCTGAAAGTGTTTGATTGGAAATGTGTTCCGAAACGGTTTCGAAAGCCGTTTCAGCGGCTGTAGCGGCTACGTGAGAACAACGACGTTTCCCATCCCTCGTCGTTTGCGCTCGAGTAGGTCCTTGCTTTCGAGGGTATCCAGTGTCCGGCTGACCGTCGCCTTCGAGAGGTCGGTTTCCTCGACGATGTCACGCTGGGGGAGTTTCCCACCGGCGTCCCGAACAATGGTGAACACGGTCTTTTCGTTGTTGTGCAAGCGCTCAATCGTCTCGTCCCAAGCTTCCGACTGTGGTTGAGCGATACCGTCACCGTCGCTGCGCACGGCGTCCGCGTTGTCGGTGCCTCGGCCGACGGGTGTCGTTGTCTGTTGACGCTCTCGCGTCTCGGTGTCCACTCCGTCGGGAGCGTCGTCGAAGAGGAGATAGGTCCCGCTCCCGCCGAGGAGTGTTGCTGCGACGGCGACGACGGCGACTTCGGGATACGTGAAGTACTCACCTAACTGGGTGGTTTCTGCGCCGCTTTGCCCGAGGGAGACCACGACTGGTGTGGGCGTAATCAACTGGAGGGCAAGGACGAGCGTCGCAGCCACGAAGAGAATCGCTGCGAGCAGTCGCTTGCCGTGGAGGGCCGGCAATTCCATACCGATACGTCTCTCACGGCACCGTTTAATGAGTATCGCTCTCTCGTCGAAAAACGGGCGTGAAACGCCTGTGAAACGCCTTTCAAACCGGTTTCCAACGCGTTTCAGCCAAGGACTGATTTGGTGTTTCACCCAATACTGTAGATAACGATGACCGACTTGCGTGCACGTCTCGCTCTCCTCGCTGGGCTTGCTCTCCTCGGTATCGGGCTCGCGGTTACCGGAGCCACTGTGGATGCAACTGATTCCCTCCGCGACTCGGAGTCGCCACCGGCGTTCGTCGTCTCCGATCAGAACGTTACCTTCGAAGCCGGCGACCAGCAAACGACTGTCGTCGGCAACATGGAGCGGGTCGACAGTCTCGAAGTGGAACAAACCAACGACAAGCAGTACACGGTTCACACGGCGACTGCCGACCCGGTGTCTACCGCCGAGCGTCGACGGGCCAAGGAAATCACCCGGGACAACGAGACCATCCAGCGGTCTCTGGCGAAGTTGCATCGCTACGAACTCACCGTCGACCCGATTCACACGCTGACAGCGGAGTCTTCGGTGCGTCTCAATGGCACTGTCCTGGCTGGCGATGTGGAAAGTGACAACGGCACCACTTACACGTTCGATGTGACGGAGCCCGATGGAAGCGTCGTCGTCGACCGACAACCCGACTACGTTGACGACGAAGTCGCCGTCAGAGTCTCGAATCCGGCTACTGACGAACTGTATTTCAGTGTTATCGTCGACCTGGAAACGAACGAAGTCGTCGATACGACCGGAATGGACTGACGGCTGAAGCGAGTGGGCGCTCGTTGGTCTCGGGAATACTGACTGGTTTTATAATCCGCTGGTGTCAAGTTCGCACTGATGCCCTCCTCGAAGCCCGATTCGGTTAGTCCGAGTAGCGTTTTACTCTTGGCCCTCCTCGCGTTCGTGCTCACCCTCATCGCCGTGTGGCTGAGATGACTGCCTGAAACGAACCGCGACGCTCGTTACGGTTCGGTAAACACCACTGACCCCCCGAACTCGTATCGACGAGCGTCACCCCAGTCCGTCTCGACCACCTCGTAGTCGGGGTCGCCGTCGATGATGCGTCGAAGCCCGTCTTCGAGTCGGTCGAGAATCGCCAACTCCTCACCGACGAACGGCGGGTTGTGACTCGTGAGCAATGTCTCGAAGACGCCGGCGTCTCGCAACTCGCGGAGTCGTTCGAACGTCTCCAGATAGGCTCGCAAGTCACCGCCTTCGAGGTGGACGTACAGCCCTTCGTCGACGTGTATCACGTCACCGCCGTAGAGGACGCCCGACTGGCGGTCGAGAAAGCCCAACTGTCCCTGGGAGTGTCCCGGGAGGTGGAGGCTTTCGAGCGTTCGGTCACCGAGGTCGAAGGTCTCGTCGCCCGACAGTGGCGTCGGGTTCTCGACTGGCTCGATGGCGTAGTCGTCGGCGTCGAAGTCGTCGGGCAACGCCTCCCCGGCGGCCTGCCAGCGCTCGAGGAAGTTCGCCGGACGCCCGAGGAACTCCTCGGAGCGACCGTCGAGTGCGACCCGGCCGGCCGGCGAGCGTTCCCGTTCGTGGATGCGAACGTCGTCGAACTGCGCTGCGTTGCCGATGTGGTCCCAGTGCCAGTGGGTGAGCAACAGCGTGACGGGGGTGTCGACCAACCCCTCGACGAGCGCGCGGAGGTCACCGACGCCGATGCCCGCATCGATGAGATACGACCGCTCGGTTCCCGCAGCCAGATACATCCCGTAGTATGGCCCCTCCAAAATCCGGTAGGTGCCATCGGAGACGGCCTCGACGTCGTACCACTCGTCGATGCTGTTCATTGTCACTGCGAGGTAGCGGACCCTCTTGACAGTTTTCGCTCGCGACCCCCGGGTGGTTCGTCCGGTTTGGACGTTCTCAGTATTGTGGAATTTGAGAAATACTTTTGGCACTCCCACCCGAACTATGACGTATGGGTGATACATTTGTCGTCATCGGCGGAGACGCAGCTGGAATGAGCGCCGCGAGCAAGGTCAAACGGGATAACCCGGAGATGGACGTCGTCGTCTTCGAGAAGGGCGAGTGGGTGTCCTACGCCGCCTGCGGGATGCCGTACTACGTGAAGGGCGCCGTCGACGACATCGACGACCTCGTCACCGTCACGCCCGAGGAGTTCCGCGAGGAGCGGGACGTGGATTTGCGGACCGGCCACGAAGTCGTCGGTATCGACCCGGAGGGCCAGACGGTCACCGTCGACGACGGCACGGAGACGTTCGAACAGCCCTACGACGACCTCCTCGTCGCGACGGGGGCGACCGCGATCGAACCGCCGTTCGACGGGATGGACCTCGATGGCGTATTCACCATCCACGACATGGACGAGGCCGAGGCCATCGAGACGTTCGTCAGCGAGCAGTCTCCCGAGACGGCCGCCATCGTCGGCGGTGGTTACGTCGGCATCGAGATGGCCGAGGCGCTGGCCGAACGCGGGGTCGACGTTTCCATCTACGAGATGCTGCCGCACGTGCTCCAGCCCTTCGGGGAGACGGTCGCGGAAACCGTCGAAGAGCACCTGCGAGAACAGGGCGTCGGACTCCATCTCGAGACTGCCGTCTCCGGATTCGACGGCGACGGCTCCGTCGAGGTCGTCGAACTCGAAGACGACACCCAGCTAGCCGACATCGCTATCGTCGGCGTCGGCGTCGCACCGAACGTCGACCTCGCAGAGGACGCCGGCATCGAGTTGGGTCCGACCGGCGCCATCGCGACCGACGACTACGGCCGCACGAACTACGAGAACGTCTACGCCGCGGGCGACTGTGCCGAGGCGCGCCACGTGGTGACCGGCGAACCCGACCACGTTCCGTTGGCGCTGACGGCCAACCGCGCCGGCCGCGCTATCGGACAAACGATTTCCGGGTCACCGACGCCGACCGGCGACATCGCCGGGACGGCCATCGTGAAGGCCTTCGACCTCGGCGCGTCCCGGACCGGGCTCATCGACGAAGAGCGGGCCCGAGAAGCCGGTTTCGACCCCGTCTCGGTGACGATTTCGGCGGCCTCGCGGGCACACTACTACCCCGACGGCTCGGAACTGACGGTCACGCTGATGGCCGACCGGGAGTCCGGTCGCGTCCTCGGGAGTAGCCTCGTCGGACGGGAGGGTGTCAAACGCATCGACACAGTCGCGACCGCACTCGCCGCGGAGATGACCGTCGAGGAACTCCAGAACACCGACCTCGCGTACGCGCCGCCGTTCAGTCCGGTGTGGGACCCGATACTCACCGCGCCAAAGGTCCTGCAGGGCAAACTGGACTGAGCAATCGAGGCCTGATAACGCGAGGTGTCACCTCGAGTGACCCCTTCGTATCGCGATACTAGCACTCACTTCGGTTCGATAGAATTTCGTAAATAGAACAATATTGTCGAATCCTTTTTGTTCCTGCGGTGAGATTGACTCGGTAGAACCATGTCTTCCGTCCCCGAGATGACGCCCGAGGACCTGTACGAGCACATCGAGGCGGGTGAACCGGTCACGGTCGTCGACGTGCGCCAACCGCACGAGTACGAGAAGTGGCACATCGAGGGGCCGAGCGTCGAGACGGTCAACGTGCCCGACCGGACGCTGACCCAGTTGGACCCCGCGGAGGTGCTGGCCGACCATCCGACCGAGACGGTCGTGACCGTCTGTGGGACGGGAAAAATCAGTCGTGAATCGGCGCGTCATCTCCGGCGGGCCGACGTCGACGTCCGAAATCTCGCTGGCGGGATGGAGGCGTGGGCGGACCTCTCGGTGTACACGGAACTGACGACGGACGCCGACGCGACGGTGCTGCAGTTCCGGCGCCCCTCCAGCGGCTGTCTGGCGTATCTCGTCGTCTCCGGTGACGAAGCGGCGGTCATCGACCCGCTGTCGGCTTTCGCCCGGGAGTACGTCGACGTTGCGGCCGACCACGGGAGCGAACTCACCTACGCCGTCGACACGCACGTCCACGCCGACCACGTCAGCGGCGTCCGCGAACTCGGCGAACACACCGACGCGACTGCGGTCGTCCCCGCGGCTGCGGTCGACCGCGGCATCGACTACGACATCTCCTACGAGACGATTGCCGACGGCGAGACGCTCGAAGTCGGGAACAGCACGATTGCGGCGATTCACACGCCCGGGCACACCTCGGGGATGACCGCCTACTACGTCGACGAGGCGGTCCTGCTGACCGGCGATGGGCTGTTCGTCGACAGCGTGGCCCGGCCCGACCTCGAAGCCGGCGCCGACGGCGCACCGGAAGCCGCAGCCCAACTGTATCAGTCGCTACAACAGCGGGTTCTCACGCTACCCGACGAGACGCTCATCGCGCCGGGACATCACGGGACCCACGCCGAACCGGCTGCCGACGGCAGTTACACGGCCCCCCTACGCGATGTCGTCGAGCGACTCGATATCCTGTCGCTGCCCGAAGAGGAGTTCGTCGAGGCCGTCCTCGCCGATATGCCGCCGCGGCCCGCGAACCACACCCAGCTCATCGCGACGAACCTCGGCCAACGCGACATCCCACGACAGCGCGCCCTGCAACTCGAACGCGGGCCGAACAACTGTGCGGCGACGGCCGACTGAACGACGAACTGTTTCTGTGTGGTGACGGGCCCCTCCTTGGAGCGGAAAAGCGTTTAATGCGATTCCGAGGAGTGTTCTTCTATGGAAAGTTCTAGCATACCGCTCGTCGAGGACCGTCCAGTCGTCGCGTTCTTCCTCGGTGCGTATCTCTACACGTGGGTGGTTTCGGCGCCGGCCGTGTTCATGGAGCCGAGTTGGTCGGCCGCGATTCTCGTCTACGTGGGGAGTTTCGGCCCGCCGATTAGCGCCGCGGTCGTCACGTGGCTGCGCGGCGACGACGTTCGGGCGTGGGCGCGACAGATTACTCGCTGGCGGGTCGGCTGGAAGTGGTGGGCCGTCGCCGCCGGCCTCCCGATTGCAGCGGCTGTGGGTATCACGCTCGTGCTCGTCGTCGTTCGCGGCCCCGTCGACCTCGGGCAGGCGTTTCCCTCGCCGATTCTGTTCGCCGTCATCTTCCTGTTCGCGCTGCTGTTGAGCGGCGGTCTCAACGAAGAACCCGGCTGGCGTGGGTTCGCCCAGCCACACCTCAACGAGCGCTACGGGGCGGTGCCGGCGAGCCTGCTCATCGGCGTCGTCTGGGCCGGCTGGCACGCCCCCTACTTCGTCATCCCCGTGACGCCGCACTCCAGTTTCCCGCTCGTCAACACGCTCGGCTGGGTCGGCGGGATTCTCACGCTGTCGATTCTGCTCGGGTGGCTGTACAACAACACCGGCAGCGTTCTGCTCGTGATGGTGCTACACGCGATGGCGAACACCGCCGACGTAGTCATTCCGCTGGCGGCGGACCAAATCGTCATCGACGGCATCATCGACGAAAGCGCCGTCGGCGTCGTCACGGTCGTCCACCTCGCAGTGTACGTCTTCATCGTCTTCGCCGTCATCGCCGTCTACGGCCGGGAACGACTCACCGACGGCGAGATGCCGGACGCGACGGATGCCGGTGCCCGGCCCTGATGTCACGAGGCTGTTTCACGTCGAGTAGTCGATAGCTTCGATGGTCGCCCGCCAGTAGGGGAGGTCACCGTCAGGGAGGGTCCAGGCCACCTCCGCCTCGGTCGGCACTCGCATGCCGTCGCGACGCTCGTAGGCGCGGAAGTGCCCAGTCCACGAGGCGTAGTCGTCGTCTTCTTGTCGGTAGCGTTCGGCAGTGACGCGCTCGATTTCGTCGTCGGCATCGAAGTGGAACACGACCGAGGCCGTCACGTCGCCGTCTTCGAGGGTTGCACGCGCCGAGTCGTCGTCGATGGCCTCCCAGGTGACGCCCGCCTCGGGCAACAATGCGGTCGGCACCCAGACGGCCTCGACGAGATACCGGAGGAGTTCGCCCTCGTTCATCTCAGGGGCGGGGCCGGCGCTCGCCACGGGGATGGCGCCGAACAGCCGCGCTTTCAGGATGCCGTCGCCCGCTCGATACAGGTCGACGACGCGGGCGGGAACGAGTGGGGCGATGTCGATACGTGCGTCCCAGACGAATCCCGGTGGCCGGACGGTGACGTGCTGGGTCGCTTCCAGCGGGCGCCAGTCGGCGTCGGCCCCGCCAAGGCGGAACGTCCCCTGCTGTCGCAATCGCGCCGTTCGGACGTGGGGCTGTCCCGGTTCGAGGACGCGCTCGAAGTACCGGCGGACCGGCGCCGGCAACGACTCGATGTCGTCGGGAGTGAATCGAGGTGGCGCCGGCTGCTCGGAGTCGGCCGCCGCATACAGGGCGTCGACGTGGTCGTTGATTTCGGTGGCAAACCGGCGGCGGGCGAACACGATGGCGGCGATGACGACCCCGAGCGCTGCCGCGAGCAGCGGCCAGCGGCGTCGGGAGGGAGATGGCTCCGAACTTGACATACTCATCGTACCGTGGGAATCAGGATAAATCAACTCGAGGGGGCTCGTCGCGCGGCCCGTCGCTTCGCAGCCCGGGTCAGTCGGGTCGTTTCACCACGAGAACTGGAACGTCGACCGTCCGAAGCACGGTCGAGGCGACGCTACCGAGGAGTTGACGCGTGAGGTTCGACCGGCCGTGTGACCCCATCACCACGAGGCCGATTCCGTTCTCCTCGAGGTATTCTTCGATGCCGGCGGCCGCTCCATCCATCGAAGTCGTCCGTTCGACGGCGGTCTCGACCGTCAGCGACGGGACGGATTCCGTGATGTCCGTCGCGACGCGGTCGACTGCGTCCTGGCCTCTCGCTTCGAGTCGTTCGATGAACGCCCGGTCGAGTCCGCCGGCGTCGAACACGCCGCCTGCAGCTTGCAGGTCGACGACGTTCAACACGTGGAGCGTCGAACCACAGCGTTCGGCGACACCGATACCATGCGGGACCGCCACCTCGGCGTTGTCGCTGCCGTCCGTCGGGATAAGAACGTCCGAATAATCGGCGTCCAGTTCATTCACGTCGCCATCCGGAACGACGAGCACAGGCGTGTCGCCCCGATGGAGGACCTGTTCGGTAACGCCGCCCAACAGACGGCGACCGAGCCCCGTCCGTCCCTGTCTCCCGACGACGAGTAAATCGGCGTCAGTCGACTCTGCGTGGTCACAGATTTGGGCGGCGGGCTTGCCTTCGAGCAGTTCCGTCCGGACGGTGTGGCCGACCTCTGCTGCGATGTCCTCGATTTCTGCGAGGGCTTCCTCGCCGCGTTCTCGCAGTTGGCGCTTCTCGTCGGCCGTCTCCGTAAGTCGGAGCGTTTTCCGCTCGACGACAGAGACCACATCCACCTCCGCATCGAAGGCCTTCGCGAGTGCGAGCCCCCGTCTCGCCGCTCGACGGGCTTCTTCACTCCCATCGACGGCGATTACGATTCGGTCGTACATCTCTGGTGGGACGTTGGCGGGGCACTCCCTTCACCGTTTGCCGACACGATTCGAGCGCCGAAACGGGACGTGTACGGAGTTCTATATCCCTCCCGATACGAGTGGGGAGTATGACTACAGCCGACCCGTTGGACATCGCCTATCGGTCGCACGAACGGGTGCAGGAGTTGATCGACCGGATTCGGGTCTGTATGGAGGACATCAGCCTGTCCTTCGAGCGCTGGGAGGAGCCGTACGTCACCGGCCCGGGGCTGTATTTCGCCGTCGTCTCCGGGCCCACCGTCAGAAATCACGCGGACCCGATGGGGAACAATCGCTGGCCCGACGTCGACAATCGTAATATCCTCGACGACGTGGATGGGTTCTACGAGGCGACGACCGAGGTCGCTCGCACTCGAGACGGTGCGGTGGTCGTGAGCGTCGACGGTGTCGTACAGGAACAGCTGGTCCGGTTCCGAAGCTACTCTCCTGAGTCGGAACGTTCTCGGGAGGACTCAAGTCCGTACGCAGATTGGATGGGGTCTCGGCACATGAGCGCACTCGATACATCCGCTCGGCCGGACGTGGTCACGACGATGACGTTGAGCGAAGAGACCGGTCGTGTGACCGTCTTCGAGGAGGGCGAGTACAGTACGACACCGCGCGAGCAACTGTCACGAACGTGGGTCGACTGAGTACGTGGCGCTCGCACCTGTTCGCGTGGAACGCAGACCGCAGCACTCCCATAGACCACATACCGTCTCCAGGGGGTTCTGGAGAAGATACTTATGCACCTGTTCTGACCCCGATGTATGCGCTCGAATTGGTCTCGGCGTGCCCTCCTCGGCGGCGTTGGCTCGATGACTGTTGTGGGTCTTTCCGGGTGTAGCGGTCCCTTCGCGAGTAGCCGGGGGGCAACTGATGTTATCATACACAACGATGGCGACGTGGCACGGACCGTCGAGCTGACTGTCACACAACGGGACAGTGAGGCTTCCCCAATCGACACCCGTCTTAAACTCAGCCCGAACGAACAGACGGTAATCAACAACAACGTAATAATGGGGGGTGACTACGACGTGGACGTCTCCTTTATCGATTCGACTCGGGACTCGTCGTACTCGGAGACACAAGCGTGGGACGACGCTGGCCAGCCACTTCACGTCATGCTGAACAATCAGATTGTATTCGCAGTCCAGATAGGCTGAGAAACGTTCTGTATCTCATGTGTTTGCTAACTCCCGATAGCGTCTGCTTCTTCGCCAATGTGGGACTCCCCCGAGTGGGGTGAAAAATCCTTAATACGGCTGCCGTTCCCGCCCTACTAGATGTCCCTGTCGAGAGATGCTCTCCTGTTCAGTATCGTGTTGATGCTTTGGGCCGTTCGAATGGTAGTGTTCAGATAAGCTGATTCCATGCGAAGGCGAAGGATCGAAGCCAATCGTCGGCGGTGTCTGCTTCGGCGTTGCTGAAACAGTTTGAGAAGCTGGTAGTTCGTCGTTTTATCTCACGAAAGACACGTTCGACGCTGTTCCGATTTCCGTGTTTTTCGTATCTGAAATCGAGGCCGTGACGACGGCAGGCGTCTTTCAACGAGTGCGAGCCGTCGATGAGAAAGACAGCGTCCTCGACGTTGTGTTTTTTGCGGAGTTCAGCAAAGAATGCTTGAGCAAGAACGCTGTTTGTGGTCGGTTCAAGCGCTGTCTGGAGTACTTCGTTCGTCGTCGGATCGACTGCGGCATACAGCCAGTACTGCTCGTTATTGAGTCGAATCACGGTTTCATCGACTGCAACGTGATTCGGGTTCTGATCAGACTCGGGCTGTAGATCGGCTTTATGAACCCAGTTGTGGACGGTAGATCGCGCCCGATTGACACCGAATATCTCAAGAATAGAAACGGTATTCGAAAGTGATAATCCAGCCAAATGGAGGTGAATACCGAGCTTCATTAGCAGTCGCGGTGTCGCTTCGCGCTCCACAAAACCTAACTCAATCTCGTCCAAACATCCGCTGAGGCGTGTGTTTTCGGGCATGAACCACTCAGAAAACACACCGCCTCACTCTTCATCCTTATCTGAACACCGCCGTTCGAATCGAGGCGAGAGGGTACGGTACGTCCGGAACGATTGTTCTCGCCTCGCTCGGAATTGGGGTACTCGGACTTGCTGGAAGTCTCTTTTCGGCCGTGACTTCCGTAGGGCAGCGTCCCGATTCCGACGCCTCCGAATGATTCGGATTTTCCGCGCGTAACCGTGGTTACCGCCGTAATCCACGCTTAGATTTATATCGGGGGTTGGAGAAACAAGCACAGATGAGGCTGCACAGAGACAACGACCACGGTGAGGCTGGAAATCGCCGAATCGAGGCGACGGGCGACCGTTCTCACCGACACTCACACCGGAGTGTACCGACGGCATTGGGTGGGTCACGGGAGTAGTGAATCGGGATGAATCCATGGATTGACGACGAGACAGACGAGTGGAACCGCTGTAATCGGGCGACGCCGAGGCGTCTCTTGGGACTCAGCTACGCGGGTGGTGTGGTCGTTCTGCTGGCGCTGGCCGGGGTTCTGATATTCGGTGCAACCCCGGCCGTCGGTGGGGGCACGACGAGCGATACGATGGCTGACGGCGACGTGGCGCCGACAATGATGGCCGTTACCAGCAGCCATCCTGTCGCCAGCTGTACTGTTTCGGACACGAGCGTCCAAGTAGGTGAGTCGGTGACTATCGACGCCTCGGCGTCCGAAAACGCCTTTGGCTACCAGTACGACAGGTATGGCGATGGCTCGTTCGGCGAGTATACGTATGAGTCTTCGAGAACGGTCGCGTACTCCGAAGCAGGGACCTACGAACCGCAAGTGAAAGTCTGGTCATCTGATGCTGAATCCAGTGACGTCGCATCCTGTGGCAGTATCACGGTGACCGAAGCAACGCCGACTCCGATGCCTACGGTGACGCCGACACCGACATCGACTCCGATGCCCACAGTGACGCCGACACCGACGCCGACCCCGATGCCTACGGTGACGCCGACACCGACGCCGACCCCGATGCCCACAGTGACGCCAACACCGACGGCAGCTCCGATGCCCACGGTGACGCCCACTCCCACGTCGGCGGCGGTTGCCAGCTGTACGGTCTCGGAGACGAGTGTCCAGGTTGGGGAGTCAGTGACGATTGACGCCTCGAACTCCGAGAACGCCGACGAATTCCAGTACGACCGGTACGGGGACGGCTCCTTCGGCCAGTACACTACTCAGCCTTCCAGAGTGGTCGCCTACTCCGAAGCGGGGACCTACGAGCCGCGGGTGAAGGTCTGGTCCTACAGCGGTGGCGAATCCAGTGACACCGCGTCCTGTGGCACGCTCTCCGTGACCGACGCGACGCCGACACCAACGGCGACGCTCACCCCGACGCCAACAGCCACTCCGACGACGCCAATGCCAACTCTCACCCCGACACCGACGACTTCTCCGACCTCGACCGTCACGCCGACTCCAACCGAGTCGGGGTCGGCAAGCTCGTCGACTGGGACCCTGACCCCGACTCCGACGTCGACGACCGAAACGGCCACGGACAGTGGAGCGTGGTTCCGGTACAGCCCGAACGACCCGAGCGAGAACGACTCGGTCAAACTCACCGCCGAACCGGCAGTAACAGAAGACGCCGTCGAAGCATACAGCTGGGACATTGACGGTGATGGGTCCGCCGACCGACACGGACGAGTCTTGGAACTGCCCGCGAAGACGAGCGAGGAAGCGGCGGTTACGCTCACCATCGAGAGAGCCAACGGAAGCACGGCGCGTGTCACGAGAGTCGTCCCAATCACGGCGAGTCTCGCTGGCCAAACGGTGACTCCCCGAGAGCCAACGGCTGGCATCGGTGGCGGCATCCCGACCGCGGCGCTTTTCGGCCTCGTGGCCATCGCCCTCGCGGTAGTGGTTGCCGCCTGGTCACGGAAGGATTAGTTCGCGCCCTCGATTCTGGGTTTCTCGAGTAGGAAGGGGTCGTGGTATGGGGGCTGATACGCTTCTGACACGTCGTCAACGCCTTTTGCCGTCTCCGACGGTGTCTCAGCGGTTGAGAACCACCCAAAACGCTATCGGGGATGTCGCCGATTATCTCTGTATGGCCCTCCATGCCATCGACGACGTTAGCGACGCGATAGATGTCACACGGGAGTTCCTGTTCCCGTTCGAGTTACGGCGGTGGCTCAAACTCGCCCTCGTCGCCTTTTTCATCGGCGGGTCGACGAGTGCGCCGACGGGGAACTTCAACACCGGCGGGACGCCGAGCGACACGCCGGGGCAACAGCCGGGGCAACTCCCCGACGGCATCCCCTCGACGCTTCCGGACGACTTCCTCCTGATTGTCGGCCTGGTCGTGGCCGCCGTTCTCGTCATCGGCCTCGCGTTCGCGATAATCGGGTCGATAATGGAGTTCGTCTTCATCGAATCGCTCCGCAGCGGCAGGGTGTCGATTCGGCGCTACTGGAATCGACGGTGGAGACAGGGACTTCGCCTGTTCGGCTTCCGTCTCCTTATCGGCCTCCCCTTCCTGTTGCTCGTCGTCGGGTGGTTGGCGCTTCTGTTGGTGCCGCTGCTCACCGGTAACGCTGCCCCGGGTATCGCCGCCTTCGTCATCGGGATTCCGCTCATCTTCCTCGCGGCGCTCGTCTACGGGGTCATCGACGGCTTCACGACCGCGTTCGTCGTTCCGCTCATGATTCAAAACGACAGCGGCGTCCTCGCCGCGTGGGGTCGACTCTGGTCGTCCCTGAAAGCCGAATGGAAGGAGTACCTCGCCTACGCGCTCGTCGCCTTCGGCCTGGGCATCGTCGCCGCCTTCCTGCTGTCGATTGCGGTCGGTATCGGCGCAGTCATCGTGGCTATCCCGTTTGTCATCTTGGGTGGCGTTACGTATCTGGCGCTGTCGTTCTCGACGGCCGGCCTCGTCATCATCGGGGTGCTCGCGGCCGTGTTCGTCGTGGCGCTCATCGTCCTCGCGGCGCTCGCTCAAGTTCCGGTGCTCGCGTACCTGCGGTACTACGCCCTGCTCGTGTTGGGCGATATCGAACCCGACTTCGATCTGATTCCCGACCGCCGTCCCGTCGAGGACGAGTAGACCCTGGGCCCTACGTTTTTGAGGTCCGGCGGTCCAGACTCACCAATGTCCTCCAGAACTGCCGCTGAACCGGCGTTCGACGCGGTCGACACTCGGAAGGTGGGGGCGTTCCTCGCGCTCGCTTTCGGCATTTCCTGGACGAGTGCGGGCGCTCTCTACGTTGCCGGTGTCGAACTGCAAACCATTGCCGGGACCGTCCTCGTCGTCGCCCTGTTCATGTGGGCGCCTGCAATCGCCGCGATACTCGTTCAGTACCGCGCCGGCGGATCGATTCGTGACGGCTGTGGTCTGCGTCTCGGCCGACCTCGGTGGCTGGCCGTTGGCTGGCTCGCCCCCCTCGCTCTCGTCGCCGCGACCATCGGCGTGGGCGCGCTGCTGCCCGGCGTGTCGGTGACGACCGACTACGCGGCATTTCTCCTTGACCTCGGCCTTCCACAGGCGCAAGTCGAGGAAGCCATCGCCCAACTCGAAGCGTTCCCGGGGCCGCCCGCACTGTTGTTCGCCGTCCAGGGACTCGGTGCCGGGCTGACGATTAACGCTCTCGCCGCGCTGGGTGAGGAACTCGGATGGCGCGGTCTGTTGCTCGAGGAACTGTCGCCGCTCGGGTTCTGGAAGGTCTCGGTGCTTACAGGTGCCGTTTGGGGACTCTGGCACGCACCAATCATCCTGCAGGGCCACAACTTTCCGGAGGCACCGATTGTCGGCGTCTTCGTGATGACCGTCGCGACGGTGGCTGTCTCGCCGGTGTACACCTACCTCACGGTTCGTGCGGAGTCGGTGCTGGCCGCGGCGTTCTTCCACGGGTCGTTCAACGGGCTCGGGGCGCTCTCGGTGGTGTATCTCGCCGGCGCTGGGAATCTCGTGACGGCCCCGGTGGGAATCGCTGGCATCGGCGCCGCCTTGCTCGCCACGGGCGCGTGCGTCGCTCACGACCGCATCGTCGCCGCTGAGGCGGTCACAGGTGGGGAGCCGTTGCGGCCGTTTTTGTGATTTTCACGAACACGAAAGCGGGCGAAACGGGGCGGTTTTGTATCGCGAGTACAATCTCTATTCGATGAGCAGTATCCGCCCGAACGAGTTGGCCGACCGCCTCGACTCCGACACGGATTCCGACCCGTTCCTCCTCGACATCCGCCCGGAACGCTCGTTCCAGTCCGGCGCCATCGAGAACAGTCACAACGTCGCCGTCTACGACGACCTACGCGGGGGCGACGACGCCACGCTCCGGCGGCACCTCCACGACATCCCGAGCGACCGCGATGTGGTGGTCATCTGTAAGATGGGCGTCGTCGCGAAACGCGCCACCAGCCTGCTCAACGAGGAAGGATACGATGCGGTGACGTTGCGCGGTGGGATGAGCGGCTGGCGGGGCTACCAGAACGGGTCGTTGAGTTACAAACTCCGGTCGTTGCTCTGGCGGCTCACTTGAGCTACCCACCGCTGAAGCGGTGGGATTCAGCGTGGACTCCCGTTCTCGCCTCGGTCGAGGCAGGTGATTCATACTCACCGTTCTCGTTCAGCGTCCCGCTGTTCAAGCGCACGCCCAAGAGTGCGCCTTCGTCGCTCCCAGTTTGGGTGCGACGAAGATACCGTAGTCCGATATTCTTCGCGGCGTTGTAGTCGGCGTGGTTTTCGTAGCCGCACTTCTGACACTCAAAGGACTCACTCTCGCGGTTATCCGGGTGCGTGAATCCACAGTGAGAACACCGACGCGACGTGTTCTCTGGGTCAACCTGTTCCACGTCTATCCCGTACTCTGCGGCTTTGTATTCGACGTACTTGTAGAGGCGATTGAACGCCCACTTGTGGCCCCACGACGCACCGGTACGCTCACGAATGTCGGTCAAGTCCTCGAACGCGATCACCGAACACTCGTGGTCACGAGCTTCAGCCACCAACTCGTTCGCTATCCGGTGAAGCGTCAGCTTGAACCGGCCTTCCTCTTTGCGTCCGACAGCCTGCATATTCTCGTGTGCCCATCGCGTGCCACACTCTTGTAGGTCGCCACGCCGCTTCTCGTATTCACGCCGCCAGTGGTCGAACTCGTCGCCAGTCCAGAACGTCCCTGTTGAGGTGACGGCGAGGTTGTTCACGCCGAGGTCAACGCCAAGCACCGTTCCGTGCGCGGTCGTTGCCTGGTCCGGGGTGTCAGACTCCACTTCCCTCTTGCAGTGGATATGAAGTTGCCACTCGCCGTGCTTCCGGTGTACCTCCGCCCCAGTCGTCTCGTACTCGTCAGAGAACAGGTATTCGGCGTGGGGCGTGTCACTGTCTTCGTCTGGTAACACGTAGTCGGCTTCAACTCGACCATCCGTGGTGGCGAGAGACACGTAGTCGTCGTAGAACGTGGCGGTGCGGTGGTCGTAGACGACGTGCGGGGAAGTCATACGCGGTTTCGAGGCTTTCTTGCCGGTTTTCCAGCGTTCAACCACACTCTTGCAGGCTTCAGCGGCTTTGTTGCGGGCGTTTTGGACCAACCCTGTGTTCAGGGGTGTCTGGTCGCACACATCGTCGTAGGTTTCGTCTTGCAGCTGGCTTTTGCTTGTGGTAACGTATTCGCCGTGGAAGGCGTGGTCAACCACGTACTGTGCCGCGAACAGAAATTCGTCAACGGTATCGCGGAGAAGTGCGTCGTCGTCACTATCCACGTCAAGCGCGACGGGGACAGTGCGCCGCACTTCCATAAATTAGATGTGGTGTTAGGAGTTTATCAACGTTGGGGGGTCAGAGTGGCTACGTCCGGTGGTTTGTGGAACGGAGCTTACGGATTCATCCCACGGCTAAAGCCGTGGGGTTTCTCCTGCATTTTCTCTAATCACCGCATTCTGTGCGGGCTGTTCAGCTGTCGGTGTCCACTCGGCCGTTCTCGAACAGCAGTCCGGTGGCCATCAGCCGCCGAACGATGGTGACGAGGCCGTTGTCGAATCCGGTCCCGAAAACGCCCTGTTCGTGTGCTCGCCGCTCCGCTTCGGTTTCGGTGAACGAACTCACCAGAATCGCTTCTCGGTCGACCATCAACAGCCGACTGATTTCGGTGTCGTCGTCCGGTAGTGGGGACTGACTCAACCACTCCAGTTCCGACACGAACACCTCGACTTCGGGGAGCGACCCTTGAATCTCGGTGTGGAGCGCCTCGTCGATGGTGCCGACGATGACGTCGACGCCCCGCCTTTGGGCCGCCCGCAACTGCTCGGTCAGGTGGTCGGTGAAAATACTCTCGTGGCCGACGACGAGAATCACTTCCTCTTCGGCCTGCTCGATTAATTGCTCCGTCCGACTCGTGATGCCTTGGTCGTCGGAGAGCATCCACACCCCGTGGGTGACGTCCGTCGATTCTGTGTCCTCGACCGGTTCGAGGCCCCGCAGCGTGTCACGGAGCGAT
This sequence comes from Natronomonas gomsonensis, assembly GCF_024300825.1. Classification (NCBI taxonomy): domain Archaea; kingdom Methanobacteriati; phylum Methanobacteriota; class Halobacteria; order Halobacteriales; family Natronomonadaceae; genus Natronomonas; species Natronomonas gomsonensis. The sequence continues at coordinate 3,476,894 of NZ_CP101323.1, forward strand.
TCGGTGCGCTCGGTGTACTCCGCCTGAAGGGTGTTGATGGCCTCGTCTATCGAGACGGCTCGAAACACCTGTGGATTGGAGTGTTGGGTCTCGACCAGCCCCTTCTCTTCGAGGACCCGAATCGCGTCGTAGACGCGCGTCCGGGGAACTTCGGAGGTCTCGCTGATGTCTTTCGCCGTGCCACTCTGCCGGCGCGTGAGTGCCACGAACGACTTGGCCTCGTACTCCTTGAGCCCAAGTTCCTGGAGCAATCCAATCGCGTGTTCTTGTTTTGACGTATGATCCATTGGTCCCAACCTCAACCGCTAGCGGTTCGTTCATGTCCTAGGTGTTTAGTACGTCGTTTCGTACTCACGAACTGTCACTCGGATAGTCACGATATTCGCCGATAGCACGGGTTCGAGGCGTCGAACGACCGCCTCCGTGAGTGGATTAACCCAGTTAATCACAGTACGTCTATGTGGGATTGGCACGCAGGGTAATATGGCGTGTGGCCGCAGACTGGTCCCAACCTCTCTGTCACTACACGCCGGAACCACCCTGCTCGGTGGTTTTTGAGAACTGTTCGAGACGCGCCTTCGAGTCACCACGAGTGAACGGGGCCCGCCATCGAACCCGAAGGCGGTTCGTTCGAACTTGAGGTCGTCCCCTCCGGAAGTGGTCGGTTCTCGAGAAGCCCCAGCACGCTGGCGGGTGCGGTGATTTCAACTAACACTACTTCAGTAGCTCCTCGACGATGTCGGTGGCGTGGTACCGAATCGTTTCGCGCTGCGGGTCGTATTCGATGACGCCCGCCTCCTGCAACAGCGGCAGATGCGTATCACCTACACCCGCCGTGAACGGCGGGGTTTGTCGGTGAACTCCCGGTCTGTCCACTACACTGTGGAAGGCGAGTAGTCGCCGTTCCCGTTCACTGTTCCCGACTTCAGGGCAAGGTGATAGGTTGCCCCTCCAGAACCAGACTTGCGCCGGTTCTGGATGAATTTGTGTGCAATGTTTCGCGCCGCGTTGTAGTCACTGTGGAGCTCTTTGCCGCATTTCTGGCACACGAACTCGTCGCCGTCACGGTTGTCTTCATGCGTGAATCCACACCCTGTTTCGGAACACCGTTGACTGGTGTAGGCCGGATGGACTGTCTCAACCGTGATTCCTTCTTCGTTCGCTTTGTACTCGACTTGGCGTTTCAGTTCGTTGAATGTCCACTGCTGGAACTTCGAGGCGTTCGAGATGCGTTCTCGGATGTTCTCCAACTCCTCGAATACGATGGTCGTACAGCCCTGAGAAACCGCTTCTTTGACCAGTTCTTTCGAGGCGTGATGTAAGAAGTCCTCTGACCAGTTAGCGAAGGTATCACCGATGGACTGGATGGTGAGGTGTGCGCTTCGTGTTCCCTGTTGTTGGAGGCGAGCGCGGCGACGTTCGTATTCGCGGCGTTTGTGATTTAGCAGGTCTGCGTTCCCGATGAACGCGCCTGTGCTAGTAACGGCAAGATACCCGTCCACGTTCCGGTCGACGCCAAGAACTGTTTTGTTCTCGGCTTCTGCCGACGTTTCTTCGCGTTCCTGCTTCACAGAAACGTGGAGATAGTAGGTATCAGTCTGATGGTCGTACCGGAGTTTCGCACCCTGTTTTGTCCACTTGTCGCTTTCCAAATATTCGGCCTGAATCGAGTCCGTGGGGTAGACGTATTCTGCATGAATGCGACTGCCGCCGTATGCGGTCAACGAACAGTAGCCGTCGAAGTAGGTGATCGCGTTCGTGTTGTACACGGTCGTGTTTGACCTGAACACGGGTTGTGAGACTCGTTCGCCGTCTTTCATCTTCTCGACCACCGATGTGAGAACGTCTGCGGCATGGTTAGCCGCCCCCACGCACAGGTCAGCGTGGAGGGCAGTATCCTCGCGTATGTCGTCGTACACGAGTCGTTGGAGATGATTACCTGATGTAATCACGTACCCGTCGTCGTCCCCCTCCCATCCACGGTCTGCGAACCGCTGTGTTGCGTCCCGAAACGTATTCATTGTTCGTTTCAGGTCGTCACGACGGTTGCTAGGGACGGAGAGTTTCACGACAGCGGTACGATTGATCTCCATCTATCTGCCACTTGTGGCGCTATGTTTATATAAAATTGGGGGGTGGCCGGGTTGTTGAATATTGACTGCTTCTCGGAGCTTACGCGATTCCCGCCGCCGTGAACGGCGGGACTCCCTCGCTGAATTAAGTGGTGAAGTCGAATCTCGAGTTGCTCACGCGCCGTTTCCGGGTCGACCGAGGGTGACGTGTCCGTCAGGAGTGCGTCGACGAGTTGGTCAACCGTCGTGTGTCCGTCTTCGTCAACGACGTGTCGGAGGGCCCTTCGTCGCTGCTCGTGGGCTAATAACTCGAAGGCTGTATCGGTCGACAGCTGTTGTGGAGGTGCGGTCATGTTTTGTCTCACCATGTCCCGACGGGGCCTCTACTCGCGTGAACGTGGTGTAGATAAAGTCACGGTCTATGCAGAAACCTCTGCTTTTAACCCGGATTATCAAACAAAGATGCGATAATTTTAACAAATGGATATGCGGGGCTGTTGCTTCGACAACGGGATGTACCGAGGACAGCTCGAAGTACGTTCATAGTTAGCAATTAACTAAGCCGAAACGAGGGCGACCACTGGGGACGATGAAACTCGCCCTCATCGGCTTCGGGAACGCGGGGTCGAAGATTACGGACAAACTCCTCGAATTCGAACGCGAAACCGGTCGGACGCTGACCAGCGCCGCGCTCGCCGTCAACTCCGCTCGGGTCGACCTCGAACGGCTCGAGTACGTCCCCGACGAGAATCGAGTTCTCATCGGGCAAACCGACCACCGGTCGAAGGGCCACGGCGCGGGTGGCGACCCCGACCTCGGCGCCGAAATTGCCGAACAAGACGCCCACGAAATCGAGCGTGCACTCGACCGAGTCCCGATTTACGCCATCGACGGCTTCCTCATCGTTGCCGGCCTCGGCGGCGGCACGGGCAGCGGCGGCGCGCCGGTGTTGGCCGAGACGCTCCGAGAGACGTACAACGAACCGGTGTACGGGCTGGGTGTCCTTCCGAGCACCGAGGAGGGTGGCCGACCGGCGCTGAACGCCGCCCGGTCGTTGCAGTCGTTTGCGGACGCCACCGAGAACCTCATCCTCTTCGATAACGACGCCTGGCGGCAGAGCGGTGACACCGTCGAGGCGGGCTATGAATCGACGAACGAGGAACTCGCCAAACGCGTGGCGACGCTGCTTTCGGCCGGCGAAATCGACGGCTCACAGGTGTCGGAAAACGCGATGGACTCCAGCGACATTCGCCGAACCCTCGCGACCGGCGGCCTCAGCGTCATCGGTTACGCCGAGGCCGACCGCCGCGGCGCCGACCGGACGGGGCTGCTCGACCGGCTCCGCGGCACCGCGCCGGCCGACACCGACGGCGCCGATTCAGCGACGAAAATCAGCAGTCTCGTCCAGAAAAGCGTTCAATCCCGGTTGACCTGTCCGTCGACTGTCTCGTCGGCCGAGCGGTCGCTCATCGTCGTCTCCGGGCCGCCGGAGGTGTTATCCCGAAAGGGAGTCGAAAGCGGTCGGCGCTGGCTCGAAGGCGAAACCGACAGCAACGAAGTGCTCGCCGGTGACGACCCACGGAGGGCACGCGACGTGATCTCCGTGGCGGTGTTGCTGTCGAACGTGACCGACATCCAGCGCGTCAAGGAACTCCAACAGCAGGCCGTCGATGCCAAAGAACGAATCACTGCCGCCGAACAGCGGCGCGACCAGGAGATACAGGACCTCATCACTGACGACGAGGACGAACTCGACCCGGTGTAGGCGGCCGAGGGTGTTCGTTTTTCCCAGTGGTGCTCTCGAATCAACACGGTGGCCGTATGCTCGGCGTCCGACCGGGACACGCAATTAGTCACGCAAGCAGTACGCCGGCGTCCGCGAACTGCTGCGGCACAACAGGTGAGTCACTCGCCCTGTTCGACTTCGAAGATTTCGTCCGCAGTGAGGCCGTGGGCTTCTTTGTGGACCTTCTCACCGGCTTCTTTGCTGGGGCCTTCAAAGAGACAAAAGACGGCCCCCTCGTCTTCGTCTACCCAGTAATTCAGGTATTTCACACCGTGTTTCTCCTGGGTCTCGAGATCCTTCTTGTGAGCTTCTACGACATCCTCAACGCTTGCATCGACATCCCGATGCACGTCCATATAGAGTGGCATGGTACACATCGTCGGTGGCGATACCCACGGTTAGTTATTTAGCGCCATTTTCCGGTACGACGCACTTATTTAAGAGACAGAAGGTGGTCGGACGCTCGCGGAATAGGCACGGCCAATTTCACGGTTTCGACTAGCCTGAAGTACTGTTTTGATAATATGGGTGAAATTCAGGTGCGTTTTCTTCGTCCACCACGATACGGTAGTATGGAGTACGAGATCGGACCGGAAGAAGCCACGAGTACGGCCGTGGTCCGTGCGGTGAGCGCCGTCGAGGGTCGTGACCCCCAGTCACTTCGGCCGCTCGCGGACGTTCTCGAACCCACTGCGTTGGATTCGCTGTTCGAATCGCAGGATGACGGCCGCTCACGAGTGGGCGGCCGTCTGACGTTCGTCTACAGCAGGTGCTGGGTCACGGTCGACAACGGCGAGTACCTCACGCTCGAACAACTCGAATCCGATATCCGCAACGAGCGTTCGAACGGGGCCGACGGCGACCTCGGGTGACGGGCCAGCGGGCGGCATCCGAGGGCCTACGAGGCGGGGTCGCGCTCGGTCAACAGCCCCTGTGACATGAGCCGACGGGCGATAACGATGAGGCCGTTTCCGAACCCCTCTCCGAAAATCGCTTGTTCCTCTTTCGTCACGGGCATAATCGAACTCACGAGAATCGTCGAGCGGTCGATTAGCAACAACCGACCGATGGCGGTTTCCTCTTCGGTGGCGTCCACACCGTGTAACCACTCCAGCCCCGAGATGAATGTCGTAGCGTCAGGGATGGCGGCTTGAATCTGTTCCTGTAGCGGTTCAGTCAACGCGCCGATGAGTAACTCGGCGCCGCTTTCGACCTCGTTGAGGGTCGTCACGAGGCTATCGGTCAGTAGCGACTCGTCGCCGATGACGAGTACGATTTCGTCGTCTGCCGTCTCGATGAGCTCTTCGGCTCGATTTTCGATGCCGTCGTTCCCGGACATCGACCACACTTGTTGAACCGGCTCTTCGTCGTCTTCATCGACGATTTCGACGGTGTCGAGGGCGTCCTGAAGTCGTTCGACGCGGGCCTCGTATTGGTCGCGGAGCGTTTCGGTCGCTTCTTCGAGTGAAACCGCGCGGAACCGTTGTGGACTCGAATGGTGGATTTCGACCAACCCTTGGGCCTCCAGTACCCGAATCGCGTCGTACACCCTGGTTCGAGGCACCTCGGTCAACTCGCTGAGTTTCTTCGCCGTCCCTGTCTCTACCCGTGACAAGCCGACGAAACACCGCGCCTCGTATTCCTTCAACCCGAGTTGCTGGAGTACTTCGATTGCCTCTTCGATGTTTTCGGGTGCATTCATTGTGTCCCAACCGTCCCGTTTGAACGGGCTAGACTACCAATTGTGCCGGGATACGGATAGAGGTTGTCACTCGAAACATTACTTCGATGTCACACGGGACGGTTTGTACCTCTCACAAAGCAGACAGTCGCCAGCTGCGGGGGTGAATGGCTGGCGTATTGTCACTCAGAAAAGTACAACTACTCTTCGAGAAAACAGACGGACACAACGCGGACTCGTTCGTGCTACTACTGTTTTACTCAACAACTCACAATCGCTATCGTAATGCGAACGAATCCCGTCGTTCACTCGGTCCGTTCGACGCGCTCGACGGCGGTGCCGCACGTCGAACACGTGTGTTTGTCGGTGGCCACGTAGATTTGGTCACATGACGAACAGCTGTACAGATACGGTTGCTGGGCGACACCAGACCCCTCCGTGGTGGAGTCGTCCGGCGGCCCGCCATGCCCGCTAACCGATGTGTGCCCCTGTGGCCACCCGTCACCGACCCCGTCTGCGACCCCCATCTGCAGTCGACCAAGTATGGTCTTGACTTTCCCTAACATATTCTCCCCTCCTCGGGAAGATAGTCGTCGGGCAGTACGTCACTGCGGGCCTCCAACGCGGTGAGTATGGATTCGGCGGCCTCGAAATCGCTCCCTCGCTTCACGGTGCCCGTTTCCTGATTCCACGCGACGAGGTCGTTTTTCTCGAGGAGCGGGAGGTGGACGTGGTGGAGCTGGATAGCTCCGTCTTCTTCGGCCTCGCCACCGGAGAACGGATGGACTTGCTCCTCCTTGCGGAGTGCGATTAGTATCTGTCGACGGCGCTCGTCCGATAGCGCATGCATCACTCCATCAAGGTCATTCATCTTCCAACGAAATAGGGTGCGCTACCGTTTCAACTCATCAATTTTCACAGGTGATGGAATTTTGATTATCCGAGAGACACGTGGGGCATCAGGCAGTATCAGCTCTCTTCGTCGATGTGGCGAACGGCGACAGTTCCGCTACCGGTGACGCTCACCTCGTACGCCGAGGCTGTAAACGAGACGGTGGTGACGCCATTGGTTGGACGTGTCGCACTTGACTCGATGAGGTTGTCTAAGGCATCCGAGTTGACGGAGTCGTACAGCGGCTCGATTTCAGACGGGTCCGTGTTCGCTGCGATGGCTATCGTCTCGATAACGGCCGTACTTGGTGCGACCGACTCCCAGTCGAACTCCGTTTGAACTATCGGGTTCTCATCAGGAACTGAATCATCTTCCCCTGGTCGATTCGGTGTCGTCATGACTGATTTCTCTTCCGTGCGGGTTGGTGTGATTTTGATTGTGGGTTCATATGAAGGATTACACAGAGTGGGGGTTCGTTGGCGGTTATTCCTCTGGGGTCTCTGAATCAAGTCGCCAGGTGAATATCGCCTTCAACACGACGACCAGACTGTTCCTGTCGCCTTCGCCCCAGATGGCGGTCTCCGAGCGTGGGTCGGATGGCGACGCGTCCGCACCGTTGACGAGTGCGCTCACGAGGGTCTTTCGCCCGTCGATCATCATGAGCCGGCCCGCGGACGTGTCCGACCAGACCCACAGCGACTCGAACATCGTCGCCCCAGGGATGTCGTCTTGGATGCGCTCTTGGACAGGTGCCGAGACGCCGCCAAGCTTGATGGAGACACCACGCGCTGCGGCCTCGCTCAACGCATCGATTAGGTCGTCGGTGAGGAGGTCCTCGACCGTCATGTAGACGATTTCCTCTTCCGCGTTCTCGAAGAACTCGATGACTCGGTCCGTGACCGACCGCTGTCCATCGACCGTCCAGACGCCCCGCTGTTCGGTTCGTCGTTCGACGGGTTCGAGGTCACTCAGTGCCACTCGAAGGATGTCAGTCCGATTTTGGAGTTCGTGTTCGAATGTTCGGCTCGCGGTTTCGGCGGAAATCGCCCAGAACTGCTTGGGTGAGGACTGGAGGATATCGACGAGTCCCCGGTCGTGTAATTCGTCGACCGCATCGTACACGCGGGTACGTGGTACGTCTGATACCTGACTGATGTCTCTGGCCGTTCCCGTCCCCAGACTCGCGAGGGCGACGAACGTCCGTGCGGCGTACGCACTCAACCCGAATCGCTCGAGTTGCTCGATTGCTGCCGACTGGGGGTCTTCGATTGGGTCGTTGTTCATCGGTTGGGCTGACGGCCGGTAGTAGGAATCCGGTCACGTGAGGTGACCGGGCTGGCACACAGCAGTGCAGTGGTTGGGACACAGTAACTGACCTGTGTGCAGGTGAGTAGTCGTGGGCGAGTACATTATCTCTTTTGTGATTAAGAGGGTGACAGTAGTAGCTGGGGCCCTTCCGGAGGCGAATCCCCTAAGCACTTGGGGGCAGTCGCCGTGGTAGCTCCATGGATACTCTGGTCCCCGGACGGCCGGATAACGGGGACGGCGAAACGGGGCGTGACGAGAGGGGACTCGGCCGGTGGATTCGCCGGTCTCTTGCAGGCGGCATGCTTGGTTTGGCGCTGTATGCGGGCTACGAATCGGACCGGGAGCCGGAGATACTCCGTGAGCGGTACACGTATCCTGACTCACGGTTCGTGACCGTCGACGGGTTGGCCGTTCACTACCGCGACGTCGGCCCCGAGGACCCCGACGCGCCGACGCTGGTGTGTTGTCACGGGGTTTTCGCGTCGCTCCATACCTGGGAGGGGTGGACCGAGGAACTCTCAGATGAGGTGCGAATCGTGAGCCTCGATCTCCCGGGGTTCGGCCTCACCGGCCCCCACCCGGAAGGACACAACGGCATCCAGGAGACCGTCGACTTTCTCGCGGCCTTCCTCGACGCCGTTGGCATCGAGCGGGCGTCGCTTGCAGGGAGCTCCCGGGGCGGCGAGATTGCCTGGCGGTTCGCGGTTGACTACCCCGACCGCGTCGACCGTCTGGTGTTGGTCGGCGCCGCGGGCTATCCACGCACGGAGACGCGGTGGCTGCGACGGGTCCGGGACCTCGGCCCGCTCTCGTGGCCACTCAGACACCTCACGCCACGAACGTTGACGTTGCTCGCCGTCCGGAAGGCCTACGGCAACCCTGCGCGGATGGCACCCGAGACGGTGACTCGCTACCACGACTTACTCCTGCGGGCGGGCAACCGCGACGCGATCGCCGATCTGGATGTCCAGACCGGCGATCGGAGCGCCGACGTCCCGCGGGTCAACACGCCGACGCTCGTGCTGTGGGGCAGCGAGGACGCAATCATCCCGCCGGCACACGGCGAGCGGTTCGCCCGTGAGATAGCTGGTGCCGAACTCGTCGTCTATGAGGGGTTAGGTCACATCCCGATGGAAGAAGACCCAACGCGGACGGCTCCCGACGTCCGGTCGTTCCTGCTGGACGGAGAGTGATGCACCCGAACAGCCAGAAAAATCACGTGTAACAGAGACACGCCTTAAGGGAGTCCCTCCACGCGGTGGTCTGAGCAGTACACTCTTTTCTGTCCGGGTCAAAGTCTCTTCGTATGCCCGAGAACGTTCTCATCGCCTTCGACGGGTCGCCGCTTGCCGAGCGTGCGCTCACGTACGCGATAGAGAACTTCTCGGATGCGACCCTCACTGCGATGTACGTCATCAACCCGATTAACTCGGTGATGGACGTAGAGGCCGGCGGTTTATCAGCGGCTGAGGACTGGTACGACAATGCCAAAGCGCGCGCAACCAGCATCCACGGGACGGCCACGGACATCGCGGCAGGACACGACATTGACCTCAAGACGGTCACCGAAGTCGGCAGGCCCGCACGAGCGATTCTGAAGTACGCTGACGAAAACGACATCGATCAGATTGTCATGGGCAGTCACGGCCGCTCGGGAATCGACCGGACATTTCTCGGCAGCGTTGCCGAGACCGTCACCCGACGAGCGCGAATTCCAGTTACGATCATCGCATGATTCAAGCAGAACAGAACGAACACGCGTTCAAGAGTCTCGAAGGACTCGAGAAACTCGTTAGCGAATCTAAAACGTCAAATCCCGACACGCCAATGGTATAGAGAACGTGGCCGTTACTGAATCTACCCCGCGCTCTACGTGTACGGTCCGCATTGAACGACGCGGGGGTCGTGGCGAAGCGGGCGCGCGGGCACTCGAAGGCCACCTCAAGGGTATGTCCGGCGTCCACGACGTTGATGTCTCCTTCCGAACGGGGAGCGCTCGAGTCACCTACGACGAGGAAGTCATCTCCGAGGAGACGATTCGAGACGCGGTCCGCGACCGGAACGTCTCGATTCAGGACGACCCCGACACGACAACGGACGAGGTGAGTACGCGGTCGGAACTCCGACGCGAGGCGGTGTTCGTCGGGCTGACGCTGTTCGGGATGGTGACCGGTCTCCTGACGGGGTGGCTCAATGGACCGCCACTGCTCATGTGGGCCGGCTACGGCGTCGCCTACGTCTTCGGCGGCTGGTACGGACTCAAAGGCGCAATCGAGACGCTCCGCCACCGCGCCGTCGACATCGACCTCTTGATGATCGTCGCCGCAGTCGGCGCCCTCTCGATTGGAGCCCCGTTCGAGGGCGCGATGCTCCTCTTTCTGTTCTCGCTATCGAATACACTCCAGCATTACGCGATTGGCCGGTCGCGCCGGGCAATCAAGTCTCTCATCGAGATGCGGCCGGACGAAGCTCAGGTACTTCGCGACGGCGAGGAAGTCACCGTCCCTATCGATGATGTCGTCGTTGGCGACGTGTTCGTCGTCCGCCCCGGCGACCGCATCCCGCTCGACGGCGTCGTCACGTCCGGCGAAGGGACGGTCGACCAGGCCTCCCTCACCGGCGAGTCCGTGCCCGTGCCGAAGGAGTCCGGCGACGAGGTGTTCGGTGGGACGATAAACGAGAGCGGAAGTCTCGAAATCGAAGTCACACGACAGGCTCACGAGTCGGCAATCAGCCGCCTCATCGATATGGTCGAAAACGCACAAAGCGAGAAGGCCCCGACCCAGCGGCTCATCGACCGCCTCGAACAACCGTACGTCCTCGGCGTGTTCGCACTCACGATCGCGGCGATCGGTCTTCCGCTCGCGCTCGGAAGCGAGTTCACCAGCACGTTCTACCGTGCGATGACGCTCATGGTCGCCGCGTCGCCGTGTGCAGTCATCATCTCGACGCCCGCGGCGGTCCTCTCGGCGATCGCCTCCGGCGGTCGGCAGGGCGTCCTGTTTAAGGGCGGCGAACACGTGGAAGCGGCAGCGAACATCGACGCGGTCGCCTTCGACAAGACGGGGACGCTCACGAAAGGCGATACACAGTTGACGGACGTCTTCGTCCGCGAGACGGCCGCGGAGGCGCTAACCGACGACGGACTGCTCTCGCTTGCGGCCGCAGTACAGTCCCGCTCGGAACACCACCTCGCTCGTGCGACGGTGGCCGCAGCAGACGAGCGGTCACTCGACGTCCCCGACGCACGGCGCTTTCAGTCCGCTGCGGGGAAAGGCGTTCGCGCCGAAGTCGAAGGCAGCACCGTCCACATCGGGAATCGAAGTTACTTCAGGACCGTCCTCGAAGACGCAGCGATCGAGGGGCTCGACGCCGGCCTCGACCGCCTCCAAACGCTGGAGGCAGAGGGAAAAACGAGCGTCATCGTCGCCCGGGAGGACGGCGACACCGTTTCCGTTCTAGGGTGGCTCGCGTTCACCGACACGGTTCGGCCCGGAGCTGCCGAGATGATCGCCGAACTGCGGTCGCTCGGCGTGGAGCACATCGTGATGCTGACGGGCGACAACGAGCGCGTCGCACAGCGAATCTCCGACGAGGTCGGTATCGACGAAGTGCAGGCGGAACTGCTGCCCGAGGAGAAAGTGACGACTATCGAAGCTCTCGTCGACCGCCACGAGAACGTGGCGATGGTTGGCGACGGCGTCAACGACGCGCCGGCGCTGGCGACGGCGACGCTCGGCATCGCGATGGGCGGTGCCGGAACCGACGTTGCCCTCGACACTGCCGACGTGGTACTGATGGGCGACGACCTCAGCAAGATTCCCTACGTCCTCGGGCTCGGACGCAAGACCCGCCGGACGCTCACCGTCAATCTCGCCATCGCGTTCGGCGCGATCGCGCTCATGGTCGGCACGATTCTGCTCTGGGGCATCCCGCTGCCACTTGCAGTAATCGGTCACGAGGGCTCGACAGTACTCGTCTCGCTGAACGGGCTTCGGTTGCTTGGGTATCGGTAGTCGGGACGCGTCGACGAGCATCCGCATCGCATCGAGGGGTGATTCCTCGTCGCCGTTCGAGATTACGGTCGCGTTATAGCATTCGCCGCTGTCACCGCGGTAGCTGTATTCGTCGCGACTTAAACAAGCTAGTGCGTACGGCGCAATTCAGTCCGCGGTAGCGGGTCTCCATCTAGATATGTGGTTCGACGAAAACGACTCGATGGAAGCCGGTGGGAGTCGCGCCGAGCGGGCGAACGCTTTCCCCGAGCGTGGCGGTTCGATGTGGTCACCTTCGACAGCTGGTGTGTCGACCGAGACGTTCGACGAGGGACGGTGATAGAGATGGGACGCTGGAACACCACTGACGCCGACGACGATTCGGTCGTTTGTATCGCCTGTGGCGACACCGTCTCGCGGTCGGCGGCGCGGGAGTACGACAAGTACGGCGACCGTTGGAATCGCGACGGCAAGCGATTCGAGTACCTCTGTAAGCCCTGCGACAAAGAGCGATGCAATCACTCACGAGACGGCTTAGAGGCGTTGCTCGTCGAAGCTGAGGCGGGTGACACCGACGAGAAGACGTTTTTGCGGAACTTCGCGGAACTCGTTGAAGAGGACGCTGGCGCGGAATCGAGGCCCTGACTGGCGACGTTCCTCGGCCGTTGTTCGAATGCCGGTCGGTGACGGGGTCTACTGCTCGTCGTCGTCACCGCCAGCGTCGGCTGTACGGTCGGCGAAGACGAACGTGGCGGTGCTGCCCAGCGGGTCGGATACCTCCGCTGTTCGCAGGTTCTCGAAGCCAGCGTCGGCCAGCTGCGAGCGGGTTCGCTCGGGGCCGGGCGCCGAAAACAGCATCCGTCCGCCCATCCACCCTTCCCGGACGGTGTGGAACCGTCCGCTCGGTAGCGTCATCAACAGCGTCCCGCCGGGGCGCAACACTCTGGCGAACTCGCAGTACACCGTCGGGTGGTCCTCGCGGTGGACGTGAAACACGGCGTGGTAGGCGGTGATGGCGTCGACAGAGGCGTCGGCCACTGGCAGCGCGGTCATATCGCCCTGGAGCAGTCGCGCCTCCGGGACGTTCTGGCGAGCCAGCCTCAAGCCCTCCCGAGAGAAGTCAAGCCCAACGCTGCCTGGCGGCAGGTTCGAAAGCGTCCGCGCGCCGTCACCGCAACCGACATCGAGGACCGTCGCCTCCGGCGGGAGCGATGCTGCCAACTCACCGACCAGCGCCGCATCGGAGCCGTCGGCATCCCGGCGGTCGGCGTACGTCGCTGCGATGGCCTCCCAAGCGTCCCTGACCTCCCTTCGATTCATGTCTTTAGTAAGTGTTTGCGCCAGTTAATGTCTCGCTCTCGGTGGCATCTGGTTTCGCCCCCGTCGTAATACTACTACAGTTTTATTTCGGGGGAACTGAATTGTGGACGTATGTTTGAAGCATTTGAACGCGGCGACCGTGTCGAAATCTCGTATCTGTCTGACCGCTCCGGCGGTGAGGTCTCACGGACGGGCACCGTCCTTCAGGTGCCCGAGTCGGAGGGCAAGCGTGGCTTCTTCGTCCAGACCGACGAGGACCAGTTGACCGGCGTCATGGGTGGGCGCGTGTACAGCCTCTCGGTGGGGACCGAAGACGGCGACCGAACCGTCCAGCGGAAGACCTACCTCGGCGACCTCGAAGACGTCACGGCAGCGTAGTTCGGGCTCTTTCGCACGGCCTTCAATTTTGGGTGGGAGCAAGACATCGTGTTTAGTTAAGTGAATTCCACCAGACGGCGAAGGCTTGCAGCCATGTTTCTGCCGTCGTCGGCTGCACGTGGCTAAAGCTATTACTAAACGAAGAAGTTCGTCGTTTTATCTCTCTAAAGATACGTTCGACAGCATTCCGATTTCCATGCCGGATCGTCTGAAATCGGAGCCCTGCTCGGCGGAGTGCTGCCGCTAAATGTTTGGCGTAATCGACGAGAAACACGGCGTCAGAGACGTCGTGTTTCTCACGAAGTTCCTGCAGAAATCGCTGTGTCAATGCAGTTGTAGTGGTCGTAAACAGCCGTACGTGCAGGAATTTGTTTGTCTCTGGATCGACAGCGGCGTACAGCCAAAACTGCTGACCGTTGATTTGGATCACCGTTTCGTCAAGCGCAACGTGATCCGGACTGGTATCGTCGGCTGGCTGTAGATCGGCTTTCTGCACCCAATCGTGAACGGCTTTTCGTGACCGTTCGACACCGAACTTCTCAAGTTCTCGAATGGTATTCGAAAGTGATAGACCAGCCAGATGGAGTCGAATACCGAGCTTCATCAGCTCGCTCGGTGTCCGCTCTCGCTCCACAAAATCTAACTCGATCCAGTCGCTACAACCGCTGAGGCGTGTGATTTCTGCCATAGACACTCAGAAAATCACCACGCCTCACTCTTCATCCTTAACTAAACACGACCGAGCAAGAACGGGACAAATCCTACGTCTCTAGCCGTGGGTAATCACCGGCGTTTTCGGAGGGTGAGCCACGCGATGTTGCCGAGTGTCGTAACGAGGAAGGCGGCGGTACTGGCAATGAGCGAGGAGGGGGCTCCGATTTCGACACTGACCAGATAGATGCCAGTGAATTCGATGGCCGCCACCGTACAGCCGACAACCACCCAGCCGATGGCTTTCCACGTCTGTTCGTACTGCGGCCACAGTTCGTTGTATGCCGTGGGGACCACGACGGCGAGCGTAATCAAGAAGAGGAAACTTCCGGAGGAATCGGACACGGCCGTATTGAACGCGTACAACAACGGGAGCGCGACGAGGATTGCCGTGAAGACGGTGACGTTCTGCTGGGCCGTCATCCAGTCGGTAACCTTTCCAGTGGTGCTTGTGGAGGGCATCGCACAGAACTACTCCGTTTGGAATCATAAAACTGTGTGATTCGGCTTGTCTCGGTAGCATTGGCGGTCATTCGGCCGTTGATTCCTTCGATTCTGAACGAGCGACCCACTCCATTTCATAACGATTAGGCGACAACATCAGCAACACGGACGCGTCCGATACCCTCCCATAACGCAGACGAGCGAGAGTTCTGGGGGACGGTGACTGTCGTGCCCTCGACGATTGTGATGCTCGTGTATCTCTTCGTGGTCGCCGGCGGTATCGTAATCGGGTTGCTGACGACCTGGTACGGACTCTCCGGTCACTTCGCCGCCGCACCCTTGGTACTTGTCGGCCTCGGCATGTATCTCACCGTGACGTTCGGCGTATCGTACGGATCGTATCGGTATGCCGTCTGATGCTACCAGCGCTATACGTTGCCGTAGCGTTCTAGAGAAGCTCTGTTGAAATCATCAGAAAGAGACAGGTTCTATCTCGGTCCGGTCAATACAGTCGCTTTACTTATCGATTTAAATTCTTAAATGTAATTCTGGTTATAAATATGGGACTGAGTGAAGAAACTGCGCTGGCAACTCCTGAAAAAGACGCACAAACCGTGGGGTAGCCTCGAAAAAATTCAGCCTATCGGTACTATTAATATTTATCACGAAAATGCCAGATTGTGAATCGGAGACGATACCTTCTCGGGGTGGCTGCGGCGGTAACTAGTGTCGCAGGCTGCTCTCAGGCATCTGATGGTAACAATAGACAAGGCTCCACAGCGACCCCTACGCCATCTCCTACAGCACAACCAGAAACAGCCACGTCCCAGACTGCCGCAGAAACTCCCAAAGAAGCTGTTCGATCATACTTGACCGCGATATTCGCCGGCCAAGTGCAGGAGGCGAACGCCCTCATCCACCCTGATGGGGAGGTTAGTGAGTACACCGAGGACGCGGCCGAACGAAATGAGGCTCTCAATCTGACAATCCAATCGCTTGAGATTACCGAAGAAAGTGAGACCACCGCCACGGTTGACACGGTGGTCACCCTTGAAAATCCAGAAGCCGATGAGGAATCAACGAGATCTCAAATCTACTACCTCCAAACAGATGACGGCACTTGGAAAATCTATAGTGCTGAGGAAGACGAAGCCGCATAGCCGAGCACATCGGTAGTCGCAGTTGCCGATACGATTTCTCTATCCAAATTCATGGGTGAAATAGCCGGCCAGTTCGCACCCTCATCGACCGACTGTTTCAGGCGGGAATTTATCTGAAGAATGGGATTCCAATAGAGCCTCTCGAGACGTATTCCTACGGGCGGCCCAGAAACTTCGGGATTTGCCCACGGGACGGCTTGTCCAAGGGGTAGAACATGCTCCGACGCTGCCGTAATCAAGCGACGCTACGTCTCAGCGAAAATCGACTCACTAATCGTCGTCGATGTAGAGCCCGTATCGATAGAACTGCTCGTCGTACCAGAGTTGTTTCCCGGTCGCTGCGCTGTCGACTGCTTTGAGCCCGAGAGCGCCAAGGAGGGCGTCCAATGACTCCGAAATCGGCGCCGATTCCGTATACGTACCACGTGCAATCGCCTGTGCAAGCAGCTCTTGGGCGTCGCTCGAAAGCGCTGCTGGCGTGAGTTCGGCATCGACTCGGGAACCGAACACGACCGACCGAAACTGCGAGCGGGAGGCAGCGACCTTGATGGCGAGTGCCGTGTGTGCTGGTTCGCGGAGTTCTTCTTCGGTGACATCGACGCGATACGCCCAATTTCCGCTGTCGGTCATCGTGACGACTCGTCCGTCGAGATCGCCGGTTGCAAGTCGACTCTCGCGTTCTGCTGGCCGCCGCAATACGTAGCCGTCCCCACGGAGTACTTCGGCGGTACTCGCCTCGCCATCACTCTGGGTGTGGGTGTGGAGGATTTTGAGCACGCGGGCACTCGGCTGTGCAAGCGTGTCGGTTAAAACGGCGTCCTCGGGAACGTCTTCTTTGGAGACCGAGTCCACGCGAACGATTTGGCGGGATTGTTTCGACCGCCCGGTGACGATGTATTTCGTCTGGTAGTACGCATCGTCGTGCTCGACGTAGGCATCCTCCGGGAGCGGTCGGTAGCCGTACGTCGTATGGCGCCCGTCCGGAAGAATCGCGGCAAGTGCAGTCCGGGCTGGCGCTCCGAATACTGCTCCATCGTCGGGCTCGTAGAGAGCGTGTTCGATTGGGTCAACCTCGATTGAATCGATACTGAGGGTGTATTCAGTCGTCGGTTCGTTCGACCCGAACAGATCGCCGGCCGTACAGCCGGCCAGCGCGGGCAGGATCGCTGCCCCGCCGACTTGGAGGAGGCGTCGTCGTGTGGGGACCATGTCGGCCGATTCGGCTCCAATAAGTTGGAGGTGGTGATTTCAGTGGAATAGGTGACAATAAGTAATTATTCAGACACAAGTATGCCGACCTGCGTCGAAATCCCGGAGTCCGCATGAGAGATGCGGCGGCCGAAAGCGGGAGTGTGAAAACCCACTGATTCGTTAGCAGTTCGATGGCGCGAACGATGCCTACGAAGGGTGCAACGACTCCGGGATATCTGCGTGTTCAGCAACGGTGTTGCACCCAAGGTAGGATCTCTCATACAGGGCTATTACTGTTGGGGAAGACTGTCATTTACCTTCGCGACGTAGCTGCCTCGTGGGCAGCCACGCCAGCGATTGTTATCGCAATCATGGTCTGTTCGTTCCTGCTCGCGCTGTGTGGACTGTCCGGGCGACTTGGCGGGTTCGTCGGGAGTTGGCTAGCGACGACATTCGGTGGCCAATCGACGGCTTCGGCTGGAGGCTGAGTGCTTGGAGGTAATCCATTGCGGAGCTAGTGCCTGAAAATCGGCAAAAAATGAATAGTGAGGGAATACACCCACGCCACGATGAAGCGGAATCGGCTCCTGAAAGCCGGCCTCGCCGTTCTCGTGGTGACGGTTGTGGTGGTTGCGGGCCTGTGGTTTCTGTTCGTTGCTACGCCGTCACCGACTGAAAGCGACCTGAATGCAACCACGCCGGATCCAAACCTCTCGACAGCGCCACCAGAATTCACGATGACTGCGGCGGTAACGACCCAAGCTATCGAGGAGCCGTCCGATACGACGAACTGGTCGGCCAGAGTTATGTACGATTCCGACGCGGAGGAGCGTCTCGGGTGGCTCAACTCCACGATCGAGGACGGCGAGGTATCTATGGGGCAGTATCAGCGGTACTCTCAAAACGCAACTCAAGAGTACAATCGGTATCACCATCCCGAATCGGACGCCTTCGACTCCAGAGTCGATTCCATTCGTGACGACTTGGACCCGGAGACGGAGTCGCTCTCCGTCAACGACACGTCGCAAACGTACGTCCACTACCGAAAGCGACCACAAAGCCCCTTTGAGGTCGTCCCTGAGTTGATGCCTCCGCTTGGATTCATCGACCGAGTGCCGTTCGAGCACGATGGGTCGACAACGTTCAGAGGTAATCGTGTCGAGAGATACGTACCCACCTCCGGTTGGGTTCAGACACCGGGAACTGTCGATGACGACCCCGACTGGTACATCTCGAATACGAGTGGCGAACTGTACGTGAACAAGGCAACCGGGCATATCGTTCACGTGAACGTGTCGCTGACATCGAAACGCACTGCGATTCGCGCAGGCAAGTGGTTCGCTGAGGGCGGGGACCGAATCCAGATTCGGCTCACCGTCCGTGAGGATGTTCGGGACGATGACCTCCGGCCAGCGTGGGCGACCTAGGTCGCTTTAGTACTCGAACTCGGGGTCGCGATCCTCTAGAAAAGCCGCTGCGGCCTCCTCTGCGTTCTCGCCGGCCCGGAGTTCGGCGTTGTACTCGCGTTCTTGGGCGTACTCCTCGACTGGCCATTCGGGTTGTCCCTCGATGGCCGACTCTTTGGCCGCGCGGACGGCGTCGGGGCTCTTCGCGGCGATGTCGGCGGCGATAGCCTGGGCTGCAGCAGTCGGGTCGTCGGCCAGTTCTTCGACCATCCCTACCTCGTAGGCTCGTTCGGCCGAGACTGAATCGCCGGTGTAGGCCATCCGCCGGGCGATCCCGTCGGGGAAGACACGCTTCATGGGGCCGAGACCGCCGATGACGCCGACGTTTATTTCCGTGACGGCGAAATGGGCGTCCGGACTCGCGACGCGGATGTCACAAAGCGAGGGGAGGATGCACCCCGCGCCCACGGCAGGACCGTCGACGGCGGCGATGATTGGCAGGGGGAATTCATAGACCGTATCGAGCAACGAGAGGTACGTCTCGGTGTGTGCGGGTTCCTCTTCGAGGTCGTAGTCTAAGAACTCGTTGACGTCGTGGCCGGCCATGAACGTCTTCTCGCCAGCCGTCTCGAAGACGATAGCGAGTTCCTCACCACGTGGGAGCTCAGAGAGGAAGTCATCGAGCGCGCCGAGGTCCTCATAGCGCATCGCGTTCACGGGCGGTCGCGAGAGCGTGAGCGTTCCGATCCCGTCTTCTACTTCGTAGTCGATGATCGCGTCCGTCATGAGACTCCCGTGGGTGTAGCGAATAATAAGTTTGAGCTACGATTCCGCATCGATGCTGATCAGCCGGTCGTCGTACCTGACAAACGGCATGTGAGTATCCAACATTTGGAGCGCCTTTGACATCCCTCCCTGAAGGGGTTGGCTTCCGCTCGCTATGTGTCTGCATTCAGGCCGGGTATCTCTGCATGGTTCGTGGAGGCGTTGTCGGATCCCCTCCCGTCCTGAAGGCGGAATTTCCGCCTTGTAGAACGAAAATTGTGGATTCTGGCCGACTCCGAGCCTGGCTGCGGAACAGTGGCGAGTGCGGCCGAGGCCATCTGCACACTCGTTTATATCGGCGGACGGTCGTGTACGCACGGCGTATGGGCTGATTTCGGCCGTGTACACTCATTCGAACGCCCGCAACGTGAAGCACGTGCGATGCTGTAGGCGGGCAGTGCTCGCTGAGTCAGCTTTGAGGTACGTGGATGGTACTGTTGAGTCGCTTTTGCTGGCCTCTGTTTCTTGTCGCATGAGGCGTCAACGGCCAGCATTCGATAGCTGCGATGACACGCGTTTCGACAAGGTGTCCACTCGTTGGACGCTGGCTGATGCACTCATTTTTGATTATCTGAAACCCGCGTACACCCCCGGAAGTATGGGGGTGTATCCGCCGATTTCCAATTCTGGGATGTACGATAATTGGGGGATATGCTTGATCGACTTCTTCTACTGTCTCCGCTTAGACGGTCTCTCTCCCCGATGGCTGATTGCAGCCTGTTTGTCTTGGCCGTACTAGTACCGCAGGCGTTCACCGTACGCACACTGCGGATGCTCGAATGAGTGTACACCTCCGTACAACCGACGTAAATGGTCTCCACCGATCAATTCCTACCTAGTAAGACTGTACAGAAGCCACGCTACTCTCGACTGA
Organism: Natronomonas gomsonensis; assembly: GCF_024300825.1. Taxonomy (NCBI): domain Archaea; kingdom Methanobacteriati; phylum Methanobacteriota; class Halobacteria; order Halobacteriales; family Natronomonadaceae; genus Natronomonas; species Natronomonas gomsonensis. The sequence continues at coordinate 3,496,937 of NZ_CP101323.1, forward strand.
GATACTGGTCGAAGACGACCGCATGCCAATACAATCAGCTCCAGCCGTGTTCGTCGACACGCTGTGGCCCCCACGTCCAGCGGTCCGCTGTGCGGACGGAAACGGGTCTGCCCTAGGTACCGGTGGATCCCCATCATGTTGGTCGCTCACAGTTGGTTGGCTTGGGTGGAAGCCCACGTCTTGAGCCGTGGGTCACCGACGTGGACAGGTATTTCTGGGAGAGGAGTTGTTTCTGCATATGGTCGAAGAGCAGGCTGTCTCGCTTTTCGTCAATCTCGCTGCGACCGGCATTACAGCGGGGTCAGGGGTGGCGTCACGGAAGGCCCAGAACGTGCTTCGGCGACGGGCTCATCAAGAGGACCTCGAACATGTCGCAACCGAGTTCAGCAAAGCACTGCGGCAGTCGATTGCCGACGTCGATGCACGAACGGAGACGAACGAACTGGCTAATGTCGCCAACAATTGGGAGACAGTTATCACCGAACTTGCGGAGCTCTCAGAAGACGCCAGCCACGAAGTCCACACCCCGAGCGAGCGTGACCAACTCGACTTCTTGCTCCGATCCGATACCGAGACGGATGCAGTGCAGGAAATCGCCGAAGCAATCGCGACGGCGAAGGGCTTCGAACTCGCACAGACCCCGCAGTTGCGCGAGGAACTGACCGACGCCGTCGCCGAGGCCTACTGTGAGGCGCTGGTGGACTTCCAGCACCGCATCGCCGGGACTGACCTCGCTGACGTGTTCCAGCAGGAACTCGGATTGCATCTCTCCGAGCAGCTTGCGGGCGCCCAGCAACGACTGACGACGCTCACCGAAATCGGCGAGCAGTTGCTGACACAGGCCGCTCGCAACGAAGGATTCCGCCAGCTGTCACCCACATACTTCCAGCGGACACCGGTCACCCCCGAGTTGTCTTGGCGGACGACGTTCAGTCTCGCTGATGTCGCCGCAGACATTCCGGCACAGCGGACAGGTCTCGACGCAGATGTCGCCAGTCAAGAGCTGCTGGAGTCGCTTAAATCGGGGACTGACCGACTGGTTATTGGCCGGGCTGGCAGCGGCAAAAGTACGCTCTGCAAACAGGTCGCAGTCGAGTGGTACCGGGATGACGAGACTGGACCAGTATTTTATCGAGACACCGACCGGGCCGGGAGTCCGTTCGAAAGTCGCGACTCTCTCCGACAGGCGATCGAGCAAGCACAGGGCCACGTCCTCGTTGGGGTCGAAGATGTGGTGCGTTCGGATGCAAGAGCCGTGCTGCGGGTGGTGGAAGAATACGACGACGACCCGGACGTGAGCTTTCTGCTGGACGCTCGCGGCTCGGAACTGGACGAGGAGATGGGCGCACGCGCCTACGACGAGTCCATGGCACGTCGAACGCGAGCAATCATCGACGATGTGGCGCCATATCGCCTGCCGACCGTTTCGAAACCCGACGTCCAACGGGTCGTCGACGCGTTCGAGGATGCGACCGGGCGAACAGTGTCGCAGTCAGCCACAGAATTGTACGAGACGGTCCGTAGCGAAGACATCGACGGGTTCGGCGCGTTCATGCTGCTGGCATTTCACCTGCCACTGGGGGACGACTCGGTGGACGGCGACGGACGAGCCGAAACCGGCTTGGAGGGACACGTCAGATCGCGGTATGAGACAATCCAACGGCCAACTGCTGAGCAGGCCCTCCGGGACCTCTCGCAGTTCGATCCTGACCTCTTGGCTGACGTAGCCGTGATGGTGAATCTGTTGAACGCCAGCGGCATCGGCATCTCTCCCGAGTTGGTCCACGCACTCGGGTACGAGTACGGCCACGATATCGACACGCACGATGAGATTGCCGCGATTCGCGAGGCACTGACGGGCTGGTTTCTCTATCCTGTCGAGACGGGTGAGCAGGCCCACACAACCCATCCCCTGTGGTCGACGCTGTATCTGCGTGTGCTGGCCCAAGACCATGCTGACCAACAGGCTGATAGTCGGCGCCGGAGGCGTTCTGAGCCACGGACCGGTCGGTGTTTGGATGCCCTGTTTCGGCTCTTCGACGACACCGACCACTACGAGTCGACAGCGCGAGAGTTTCCGCAGTCATCGGTGGTGGCGGAGATTGAAACCCACTCGACCGAGACGGCCGACGACTACGTCAGGTCGGTGATGGACCTCAGCCGTGAATGGCCGATTTTGGGTCCACTCGTTGGAACATCGGCGACGGCTCGCTATGCGTTGCCGGCGTGTTGTCCGGACAGCAGTCACCAACAGGCCCGCCTCAGTCGGGCATGGACCCACCTCCAGAACGGCTCGGTCGATCGCGCAAAATCGGAGTATGAGACGGCCCTCGAACGGTCGGACATTCTCACCCCGGGAGACAAGGTCACTGCGCTTGCCGGGCTCGGCGCCATCGCCCATCGACGGGGCGACACCGGGCAGGCAAACGAGATTCAGGAGGAGCGACTCGAGATATGCCGTCGAGCTGGGTACGCCATCGGTGAAGCCGATGCCTTAGACAGCCTCGGGAACATCGCCCTCGTGCGTGGAGAATATCAGACAGCCGAACGGTATTATCACCAAAGTCTCGAACGGTTTCAGGAGATTGGGTTTTCTATCGGTGAAGCGCAGAGCCTCAACAATTTGGGCGTCCTCGCACAGGAGTTGCGTGAGTACGAGCGAGCCCGAGACTACCACAGCCGCAGCCTCGACATCTATCGTGAAACAGGGTCGCGTCAAATGCAGGCCCGCCTCATCAGTGCGCTCGGCAGCGTCGCCAAGTCGCTTGCGGAACTTGAATCGGCACGAGAGTACTATCAGCAAAGCCTCGCCATCTGTCGTGACATCGGTGACCGCTTGGGTGAAGCGAAAAGCTTCGAAGGGCTTGGAACAGTGCGCAAGCAGGCTGGAGACAACCAGCAAGCCGAACAGTATTTCGAACGGAGCCTCGACTTGTTCGAAGCGGTTGACGACCCACGCGGACAAGCCTCGAGTCTCAACAATCTCGGCGATATCGCCAAGCAACATGAGAATCTTGAGCAGGCAGCATCGTATTACCGGAAGAGTCTCTCTCTGTGTCGTGAAGCCGGTGACCGCCGCGGTGAGGCGGGCAGCCTCAACAGCCTCGGGATTCTCGCACGGTCGCGCGGGAATTTTGAGGCGGCAAATGAGTTCTATCACGAGAGTCTCGACATCTTCCGAGACATCAACAAGCGTGGAGACGAGGCGATGGTGCTCGCAAATCTCGGGAATCTTGCGCAAGAACGTGGAGATCTTGCAGAAGCGATGTCCTACCACGAACAGCGACTCGACATCTATCGCGATCTCGACGACAGCCAAGAGGTAGCGAAAAGTCTTGGCAGTCTCGCCGAGGTTGCACTGGCTCGTGGACAGCTGGAGACCGCTACCGAGCACTTTCAGCAGAGTCTCGAAACCTTTCGTGACGTCGGTGATCGGGAGGCCGAAGGGGCGCTCCTTGAGCGTCTCGGTGAGATTGCCGGCGACCGTGGTCAATTCACGCGGGCCAAGCGCTACTATCAAGCGAGTCTCGATATTTTCCAAGATATTGGTACTCCGGCCGATACGGTCTCTATTCGAGTCCAGCTCGGAACGCTCGGGCTTCTCCTCGGCGAGTACCACCAAGCGAGAACGCATCTCCAAGAGAGTCTTGCAATCGCGAGAGATGTCGACCACGCACCCGTTGAGGGGGTCAGCCTCACTCTCCTCGGGGAAGTGGCTCACCGACTGGGCAATGACGAGGCAGCCACTGAATATCTCAACCAGAGTCTGGACATCGCCCGCGAAATCGGATACAAGCAGGGAGAAGCCAGTGTGCTCAGAACGCTTGGAAACGTGGCTCGAAGCCAACAGGCGTACGCGGATGCAAAGAGCCACCTGAGACAGAGTCTCAACAGTTACCGAGCGCTCGACGACGAGCAGAACCAAGCCGAGGTGCTGAGAGACCTCGGAACGACGCTGCTACTGGAGGGTCGTCTCGCCGACGCCCGGAGCCACTTCGAGGAGAGCCTCGATATCGATGTGGATGTCAAGAATCCTCGGCAGGAGGCGCTGTCTCAAGGTACACTCGCAGCTATCGATATCGCTGAAGGGGAGACTATCACAGCGAGAGCCCAACGGGATGAAGCGATTTCGTCGCTTCGCGAGATGGACCTCCTCCCTGATGAACTCCGAGTGCTCCGTCTCCACGTCCACATCGAACGCGAGTATGGCGACGACGAGATGGCCAAAACGCTCTATCAGCAAGCATGTGAGCGAATCGAGAACGCTGACCTCCCTCTGGACCACCACCACGAACGGCTTGACGCCGTCTACCGTTGATAGAATCCCACTGTTTACGGTGTGGAAGGTGTCATCACCCGAAAACAGACAACGGTGGCTGACCGACTTCTACGTCAATTGAACTCCCTAGAAGGCGTCTGATACTCCCGCCCGACGATTTATACTGCTACCTGCTGACCCAAGTTTATGGGCGGTATCGAACTTCGGGACGGGACCCTCATCGTTGAGCGTGCACCGAACCAGCTCGACGAGTTGGCGATTGGGTTCTCCGAGATTCTCGACCAATTCGAGATTGAACACGTCTACATCGCAGGGTACGTCTCGATCCTCGCTGGTCGGGCACGATCTACCGAAGACGTTGATGTTCTCATCGAACGAATCGACGCCGAGACTGCCGACAAACTTGCCACGACACTGGAAGAGGCGGGCTATTGGGGCCCAGCAATGCCGCTGGAATCGATGTATGAGATGCTTGATGGCGGTGATAACATCTGGGTCGCTCCAGAAGACCAAATTACACCACATCTCGAAGTCAAGTTCGTGCGCGATGAGTTCGACCGTGCGTCTTTGAAAAACGCGATTACGGCCCGAATCGGCGGCGAAGTGATTCCGATTGGGCCACTGGAACTCCAGATTGCGTATAAACTCCATCTGGGCGCCCAGAAAGACGTTGAGGATGCGGTCCACCTGTACACGCTTTTCGAGGAAACGCTTAGTGTGTCCCGCCTCGAAGACTGGGTCACGCGACTTGCTGTCGAGACCGAATATGAGCGACTCAAACGCGCCTGACCACCTCGCCACGAAACACGAACGCAACCGCAAACAGCGGATTGCGGGCATCAAGCGATGGGTCGAATACATCACGTCTGAGCCACCGGAGACGTGGGGGCCACAGCAGAATGCGGTCGTCAATGACCAACTCGAGGCCGCCCAAAGCGTCGACACATCGGCCTCTCACCACCAACACGTGAAGACAGTTGCAAAAGACATTCTCGAAGAGAACGACTCCGACGACGAGTCGAGCTAAGTGCGGCTTTTTTGAGCGTCATTGCCGTGGTTTTGACGTTGTCATCACGTCCACGGCCGACCGCGGCTGCCCGGCGAGTTCACAGAACTGCTCGCTGTGGTTGATGCGCTCAAACAGCTCTCCCAAGAGCTCGGGCGCAACCATCTCGTTGTCGTCGAACACCGCTCGTGCCTCGTCGGTCAGGTAGTCACTCGCTGCCGGTGTTGTTGAGCGCGCTGTTCAACTCGAAGAGTTCGCGAACGACGTCGCTGTCTGCGACACGGTACCGGCTCGGGGACGTATTCGGGACTTCTTCGATGAGCTCGACCTCAAGCAGAAGGTCAGTGTAGTTACCGACTGTTTGCCGCGTGACGCCGGCGTGCTCGGCAAATTCGCTTTTGTTGAACTCGCGGTTCGGCGGGAGATCGAGCAATGCGTCGACGAGAATCGGGGTGGCGTCGTGTTGAGTGAGGTAGAGCCACCCGCTGGGATGTTCCTTTCGGAGTTCCTTCTTTTCCCCACGGTCAACCGCGTGTTCCATGCTGTTCATACAGAGAGACATCCGGATAAATCGTCGGGAGTGGCGTGTTCATGACGTTTCATTTGATCCGCTCAATCGATTCAAGACCGGGAACCTCGGCAAGCCAGCATCTCACTTCTGCATCGGTCATCGCCGCGGTCCACCGAAGCGTGATACCGACGGTGACGACCGTGGCCGAAAGCTTCGGGTCGAGACTGTGCAGCTCGTCAATCGAGACCCCATCGATATCTTCGCCCCGCGAGAGGCGCTCTTCGGCGTCGGTGACGATATCGCTGTCTGCGCCACATGGGATCCGGATCGTGACGACAGCAGCCGTAGTCGATTCGGTGTCGTTGTCACTGGTGATTGCCATAGTGTCACCTCTGTTGAAGAGCGTCGCTCGGGCTGTTTGGTCCACGAGCTGCGCTCCGAGTGCGCGAGGGGCGATTCGAACGCCCGTCTCGGTCGTGGCACGACCGCGTGATACCGAACTACACTACTCGCGCGTGACGAAGAAAGATGAGAAGACCGCGCTATGCAGGCTCAAAGGCTTCGATTTCATCGATGACCTGCTTCGGATTCTCGGCGTGTTCGATGAACGGGAGAACGTTCTCCGACCACCCGGAGACGTTGTAGACGTTCTCGTAGCCTTCCGGCGTCACGAGATCGCCGTAGGACGCAAGATCGACGAGATACAGCGCGGTGTCCGCAGACACTTCGTCACGATACGTATCGAACGCGTCTTTGACCGTGTGGGTATCGCGCGCCGTGGATGGCGTGCTGTCCCAGATCTGCATGTCGGTGAAGACGACGACTCGCTCAACGGGTTCTCCTCGGTCGCGGAGATACTCGAACGCCCTCCAGCCGTTCGTCGAGTTCCCGACGTCCTCGTCGATGGCCAGTAACGCACCTTGACGCTGCAGTACTGGCGTGTCGACGTGCATCGGAACGGTCTGGAAGTCGTCACCGAACCCGCCGACTTCGGCACCTTGGTCAGCCAGAATCGCACCGAACAACGCACCGATTTCCTTCAGCCTGAGCGTGCTGTTCGTGGATAGCGCTATGTCCATCGACCCTGAGAGGTCCACGGCGATGAACGTGTCTCCGAGTCCGTCAGGCACCGTCTCGACAGCGACGTCGATTGCGTCTTCGAGCCACTGCTCGACCGCCGGTGCCTGGACATCCGTGTCTTGCAGCGCGGTGTAGGCCTGGTAGTACCGGAACGGGTACAGCGGCGCGTGCCGGACGGCCTCTAAGTCGAGGTGATTCACGACGGTGTCCTCCGGAACGCCGGCTTCGAGCATGTTCCGGAGGTTCCGGATCGACGCGAAGATGGGCAGCGTGTACTCGTCGTCCTCGATGAGCAGTTCCCAGGCGTCTTGGGTGTTGCCGCGCTCGGAAATGACCGTCTCCCACGTATTCGGCGCCGGCAACGGGTCGACGTCGGGATAGTCGTCGAGGCCGCCACGCATGAACCGCTCGAAGAGCGCTTCCTGCTCGGCGTCGACAGGCGTGGGGTGGACACGGTTGAAGACGTCGTGTAGCGTCACCTCGCGCCGCGACAGCTCGTACTTGCCCAGCGTGTAGGCGTCGGCCATCTCCACCAGCGCGTCCTCGATCCCACGTCGAAGCGGCCACGGCGCAGTCCCGCCGAACAGCTGATCGTGGACCGCGAGCGCGGTGGCTGTCTCGTCCATCCGCTGGATGATCGCCGGCGCGCATTCGCGGATGAGCGACTCGGGGGAGTCGTCCTTGAACCGATCGTCGTTGGCTGCCAACACGAGCAGTACTTGCGGGATGTCTCGCAAGTAGAGCTCCTGGCGCGCATAGGCCGCGAGCTTCAGGACGAACTCCGGGTTGTCGTTTGCGGCGGCATCGAACTGGCGAACGACAGCAGCCAGCTGCTCGTCATCGGACTCGTAGAACGAGCCCTCCAGCAGTTGGTTGATTGTGCGCTTGTACAGTGCGAGTCGAGGGTCGACAGGCTCGAACGCTTCTCCACCTTCGTAGTTGGTGGTCCGCGTTGCCTCCGCGACCGTTTGCTTTGGCGTGTTGAATTCCATCCTATCACCCGGAGCCGCAACAGGCGACTCCGATCGCAGCTGCCCACACGCTCTGTGAGCAGCGAGTATCGGGAGAGAAACTTCCCGAACCAGCCTCGCATCGCTCGGCTGGACGTTCCCGGCACGATTCGAACGTGCGACACCCGGCTTCGAAGGCCGGTGTCCTCGTGAGGGTCGAAGACCCGAACGAGGGCTCGTCAGAGTTCACTCTGACGGTGCTCTGTCCTGACTGAGCTACGGGAACACGAGTGGCCGGACAATTTCTGGAGCGAACGACGGGAGTCGAACCCGTAGAGTGCCATCGACGTAGCGCTCCAGATCGACGGCCACTGGCGACACGGCGACCGGAAAACTGTCGGAGCGGGACCGGTGTCGAGCGTCCTCTCGTACGCTCTTTGTCCGGGATGTTCTCGATGGACTGCGCCACCGACAGGATTTGAACCTGCGAGTTCCTGGCGAAGCAACGCTCCGACTCGACGGTCGCCACGTGCGGTCGGGCAACCGGTGGTGCGACGGGCTATGACTCCCGTTGGTGTGCTTTGCGGGCGAAGAAACGCACCACCTCGACGACCACACGCTTGGGGAAAGCCGACCATGACAGCGTCACGGATCCGTGGCTGCCCGCTATGTCAGACACGGGAAAACGCTGTCAGAGCCAGCCCCCGAGTGCTCCCGAGGGGAATCGAACCCCTGGCCTCCAGTGTGAAAAACTGGTGTCTCTCGCCAACGGAGACTCCGGGAGCGCAGTAGGGACGAAATCAAGCGCTGAGGTGCGGCGGACACGCACGGATTATTGCAAGCGCTCGAAGCCCTCGAGTTGCCCGTGCGTGAACGTTACTTGATACGTGACGAGTGTATCGAGGTCCTTGAAGGAGTGTGTGAGCTTGAAGCGGCCGTGGTAGTCGTCTCGTTCGATCCAGTCGTCGTGGACTCGGTTCAGACTGCCGGCCATGTAGCGGAAATCGTCCTCGTCGACGTCGTCACGGCTCGCGTATGGCCGGTCTTCCGGCGGGACCGCTTCGGTGTGCCACTCCTCTTCGAGGAGCCGACCGTCCGTCGTAATCCGAAATGTGGTCATGCTTGGCCGTTCGATGCCTTTCGTCTGCCAGTCGACGTCCTCGGCCGGCGTAATCCCTTCGGGGTACTCCGGTAGGTGGACGTCGTCGTAGAGTTCGACTGTATCGAATAGTCCCATATTTGTCCTCCATTGCGGGACCAGGAGTCGAACCTGGACCTCGGGGATATGAGCCCCGTGGACTGCCATTACCCTATCCCGCAGCACACAATTCGGAACTCACTCATGGGTATCTCTCAGTTCTCCACAGCTGTCCGTCCCTCAGTCTCGTCGGTTGGAAGTGAGAGGTCTCGGACTGTTGGAGAATGCTCCAGCCCGGATTCGAACCGGGGGCTCGGCCGTGAGAGGGCCGTGAGTTTGGCCGCTACTCCACTGGAGCGGGGTGGCCTCGTCTGGAACGGGTCATCGGCCAGTGGATGGATGGCGGTCACCTCGTTCCGTGGAAGTACGCGCCGTCGCCGGTGACGCAGATTCTCACACTTCCAATCGTGTCGATGGACGTTGTTTCGCCGAGCGGGACGTGGCGGAACGCTTCCTCCTCGCAGTCAGGGCAGACATTCTTTGGCATCACGCCGTGTCCCGGAGTCGAACCGGGAACCCGTCGTCGGGGCTGGCATAGCAGGCCAGTGGGGTCTCCATTCCCCAGACACGGCACACTGAGCCGACAAGGGTTCGAACCTCGGTCCTGTGCGCCCGATGCACAGATCGTCGTCCGCTGGACCATCGGCTCACGGGACTGCCGAGCGTTCGGCAGTTGATTATCTATCTGTACGACTTTCCAACTGCGCAACCGCGACCTCTCGGTCGTTATTGCGCGTCTCTACGCGGGGGCGTGCTTCGGGATCTCCCGGGAATACCACACCGGCTCATATAGGTTGCAGACCCTGCTGGGCCCAGCATCGTCGGAACGATCCAACTGATCGCACCAACGAGCTGCCTACCTCGATGGGTATCCCCACGTGGCCACGCCACGCGTCCACGCCGACGCCGGGATTCGAACCCGGATCACGGCCGTGACAGGACCGTATGCTCGCCGGATTACACCACGTCGGCATGTCGCCCCGGCCGGAATCGAACCGGCGACCTCCGGATTCAAAGTCCGGCGTCCCTCGCCAGCGGAGACTCCGGGGCTCGACGTAGCCGCAGCTCTCGCTGCGGGTGATGTGTGCTAGCGACTCCTCGTACGCTCAGCGCGTACGGAATCGCTCGTTCGTCCCACTGTCAGGAACGAACGCAGACCAAACTGCCACGAGCTTCAGTCGCCGTACTCGCGTGACGCTGTGAGCTAAGCGAGTCCTAGGCGAAAGCAGGCGGCACTCCCGTGTTCCCCAGCCCCTGACGGGTAGTCCGCGTGGGAGCCGGGTTATGCGGGTGAGAGTGTCCGGAGGTCGCCGGAGTGCGTCGCACTCTCGTATTCGATGGCGACGCAGGCCCGACGATTTTCGTCCGGTTCCTCCGCACGCTGGTCTTGTAGGTACTCGCTGAACACGCGACCCGCGACTAAGCGAGAACGAGCACGCCGCGGTTTGAAGCGAGTATCGACCATGTTGCGGAATTTTCCGTTTACGAGGTTTGTTTCGGACGTCAGTTACGGATTATCGTGGCAACTGTATTAAAGTTAGTCAGGGTGTGGTAATCATAGGCACTGTTTTGGCGAGTGTAGTTCGCGGTCCGATCATTGAAACAACAATCTCTTTTCTCAAGCTGTAGTCCAGAGGTAGATCTGTGATGACAGGGATGGCACGTCACAACATCTATTGCTGTAGGGAACAAACGAGTAGATAAGATGGCGACCAACAACGACAAAATCCAGTTCCGGGGGGAAGCTGAGAAGGAAGCAACGCAGGTCGTCGACCAGATGCGTCTCGGGGGAATAAACATTAGTGAGCTTGCCCGACAGGGGCTCCGAGAGAAACTTCGAGAAGCCCTTTCGGACGAAGAGAAAATCACTCTTCACCAGCGGTACAAGCAGGGAGATATCTCTGAAGATGTTGCAGAGATTCTTCTCGATGATGGCTTAGAGGAGATCGAGCGCGAGCGGAATGCCTTTGAGGAAGCTTCAGAACTTGATACGACTGGGGTATTCCAAGAGTAGCGATGGCGGACAATGAAGTACGCTATCCAATTATCGTCGATACTGATGCACTGATCGCTGTCGCAAACACCAATCTCTGGTCTCGTCTCACGGAGACGCTGAATCTGACGACAACGAACGTCTGTTACCAAGAACTCGAACGGCATGTTCGAGAGAACTCTGAGTATGCGCCCGAAGGGACGAGGGAGCAATGGATCCATCACGGGAGCAAAAAGGCACTTGAGCCGTTCGCTAAATCTGCTAGATTGAAGAGCCGCACATCCCCGCGCGTGTCAGCGACCTGTTGGAGGTCGTCGGTAAATCCGGAGCGGCTGAACAGTACGTAGAGCGGGTTCCCATCTGCTGGGGCCTCCGACCACTGTACTTCCGATGCTGTTCGTTCAAGATCGGCGAGGACGCCTTCACTCACCGGCTGACTGGTGAACTTACACTCGCCGGCGACGAGTCCTTCACTGGTGAGACCGAGAACGTCGAGTTCGTGTTCTTTGAACCACCATTGGCCGACGTTCCGAAATCGCCGGTCGATGAGCCCTGGGAGCGCCTCTTGGCAGAGGCGCTCGAACAGCGGACTGACGTAATCCGGAAGATCGGGCGCAACGAGTTCCTCGTAGGCGTCGGCTCCGAGTAGCCCGAGTTGGTCTTGTTTCCCGTAGACGAACCGGAACCAGAATCGGAACAGCGGTGCTGCGATTCGATACCGACCGCGTTTTGAGGCCGTTGGCGATGCCGTCACGGGGATGTGGCGTTCGACGAGACGCAGCCGACGAAGCGTCTGGAGGTACGTGCTGAGCGACCCGGACTCGACGCCAGCCATGCCCGCGATTTCGTTGGGTGTCCGTCGTCCGTGGGCGAGGGCGCGGAGAATACTGAAATACGTATTCGGTTGTCGGAGTTCGATTCGGAGCAGGAACTCCGGTTCGGAGTACAACAGCCCCTGTTCTGAGAGAATCGTCTCTTGGACGTTCGATTCCAATGGCTCGTCGGGATCGATCGTTTGGAGATAATACGGCGTCCCACCGTAGATTGACCATGCGGTGATTGCGGTCTCGGGGTCGTACGCCGGGAAGAACTGACGTGCATTGGCAACGGAGAGCGGTTTGAGGTCGATCGTTGCTGTTCGGCGGCCATACAGCGGTGCGCTCCCGGAGAGGACCTTGTCTTCCATGACGCTAATCGACGAGCCAACGAGGACCAGTGTCATCCCGGTCTCCTGTAACGCCGTGTCCCAGACGCGCTGGATTCGCGAGGGCAGTGACTCATCCTCCTCGATGAGAAAGGGGAACTCGTCGATGATCACGATCGCGTCTTGTCCACCGAGGGCTTCGAGCAGTATCTCCCAGTCGCGACGGACGGTTTCCAGCGAGGGGAACTGTGTGGTGGCGGCGTCGACGAACTGTTCGAGCTGGTTCTCGGCGGTCGATTCGACGGCTTGGTAGTAGATCGCGTCGTCCCGATCGGTAATCGACTGGCGGACGAGTTCGCTCTTCCCGAGACGCCGCCGGCCGTACAGCACGACGAAGTCTGCCGTCTCGGACTCATAGCAGCCGGTGAGTTGCTCGAGTTCGGTTTCCCGATCGACGAATCGCTCCATGGCTACCGTACCACGTCCATCAGTGTAGAACTTTTGATTTCGGAAATCTAGATTTCCGAATTTTTGATTTCTTTACTAGGCTTCCGTTTGCGGCCAAGCGCATTCCCGTCGGAAACGGTCTCAGGGTCAAGTGGACGCTTCGAGTAGTTGGCAAATTGGGTGTCGTCCCGCTAGGAAAATGGTACTCTGAAATTGCATACTCAAAAGTATGATTATCTAGGGTATAATCTTCCACAATCTGGATGCTCCACTCGATACATTCCGGTCAGTGGCTGATTCGCCCTGTGTAGAAATCATACTCGTAGAAATTCAGGTGTGCGAAATCGGAAATTCCATCACACGAACCGCTACTACAGCGAACAAACCAGCGGTTAGCAGCCTTTTGATGCTGATTCTACCGGTTGAGACTTAACCTATTCACCACTCCCCCATGACAAAGCCCGATATCGACGATATTTCGGACAATTTCAGCTGGTTGTCTCTACAGAGAGTCGCTTAACCGCAATAATACAGGTGGTTACAGGCTGTAGTTCGGGGCCAAAATTAGCATTATGGATGGTGAAGGTGCGTATGGAGATGGAATGTGTCGCATAGTGGTGAACGTGAGTATGTCGGACTGTGCTGTGATGTTCGGGGTTCGGGAGTGAGGTCCCGGGGGTTGGGTTGCTCTAATTCGAGGTGTCCTGGAACGGTACAGGCGGCCGCTTGCTGGTGGTTCGCTGGGTATCGACGCGGTGTTGGTGCGAGCAGGCTTGTGTACTCGAATCGAGGCGGAAACGAACTCATATGCTCGATATCGGGCGTCTGGGCTACGTTCGGTTGATGGGAGATACAACTTCGTTTTGATAATTATGGAATCTATACCGCCATGTAGTTAGCTACACCGTTGCGCTTGCTGTCGGTTTCATGGATATCGTTCTTGTTATCGTTTTACTGATACCATCCGTAACCGTTCTGCAAACCTGCGTTGAGACGCGCTCTATCGCTTGATTGAGACTTCGATCTTTTGCCCGCTATTCGTTCACTCGTGGGTCCCGCCTGGCGTCTGTACAGAATCCCCGTTTCACGTATTCTTCCGGGAGATTCGGCGCTGTAGTATTTTGGAGGGTGCAGGTGGCGCGCTGATGTCTCCACTGGGTGGCTGTTGACCAAGGCAGTTCGAGGAGTGCCCGGGTGGGTCATGGCAGTGAACTACCCTACCCTACTCACTCGCCGCTAACGCGGCTCGTTCCTTGAGGGTAGGGCTTCCTGCTTCCATGACGCGCTTTGCAGACACCGAATCGGTGTCCGTAGGGAGCGCAGTCTCCACAGGCGTTTTTTCGGAGTGTCCCACTCCTACATCTTGTAGACCGCGAGAAAGGATATTGTATGCCGCGTTCGCGTCTCTGTCCGCCTCGAACCCGCAAGCTGGACAGGAGTGTTCACGGACCCACAACGGCTTGTCGGTCGAAACGCCGCACGACGCGCACTCTTTGGTTGTCCCTCTCGGGTTGACCGCGACGAAGTGCGTTCCCTCCCGCTCGCACTTGTATTCGAGCAACGAGAGAAACGTTCGCCACGCGGCAGACGCCGTGTTGCGACTGTTCGACGGACTTTCCATCATCCCCTTCACGTTCAGGTCTTCGACCGCCACGAGGTCGTACTCCCGAGCGTAGTACGCCGAGAGCTTGTGCAAGAAGTCGCGGCGCTTCCGACGGAGGTCGGCGTGACACTCCGCAACGCGCCGTCGTTGCTTCTCGTAGTTGTTCGACCCGTGTTGCTTGCGCGAGAGTTCCCGTTGCTCGCGCTCCAAGCGTTCACGCTCGTCTGAGAGGTTGAGCGACCCGACCGCCGTGCCGTCGGTGTCGTGGGCGTACGTGAGAATCCCAACGTCGATACCGACGCACTTCTCGGGGTTCTCAGGCGTTTCAGGCGGTTCGCGGTCCATTTGGACGCCGAAGGTGGCGAACCACTCGCCCGTCGGTTCCTTCTTGATCGTGACCTGCTTGAGTGTGGCGTCGTCGGGGATGGCGCGGTGAAGCCGAATCGGTATGTCCGCGAGTTTCGAGAGTGATAGGACAGTCTGACCGCCCTTCTTGTCGAGCTTGAAGCCAGACTGACTGTACGTGAAACTGCGGAACTCCCGTGGCGGCTTCCATTTGAGCTGGCCGACACCGTAGCCGTTCTCCTTGAGCTTGGAAAGTCCGTTGAGGTTGTCGAACAGCCGTTCCACGACGGTTTGGAGAACTTTCGAGTACACGTCGGACAGGCCATCCCACCACACCTTGAGGTCAGGTAGCTCCGACCGCAAGGCGGTCATGGACGGCAATTCACCGTGTTCGTCTTGGTACTCGTTGAGGCGGTAGAGCGTGTGGTTGTACAGTTGCCTACAAATGTTCCGGTGGCGGTCCAACTCCTCGCGGTGGGCGTCGGACGGCTTGAGTCGGTACTTGTAGGCGTAGTACATCAGCTCTCCCGCTGGTCTTCGACGTACTGTTTTAGCACATCCAGAGACACCTGCCCCGTCGAGATGAGGCAGTACGAATCGTTCCAGAACGAGTCACCCCACAGTTCGGTCTTCAGTTCATCCTCGTACTCGTTTCGGATACGGCGGGCGGTCGCGCCCTTGACCGTGTTGATGAACTTCACGAGGTCTGTGGTGGGTTTCGCTCGGAACAGAATGTGAGCGTGGTCGTCCTCTCCGTCGAGGTTCGTCAGTTCGACACCGTAGTTGTCCGTGAACCCGCTGATGACCTCGTGAATGAATTGGGTTCGCTCCTCGGTTAGCACTCCGCGCCGATACTTCGTGGTGAGTATCAGGTGGTAGTGTAGGGAAAACGTCGAGTGCGCTCCCGAGTCGAGGTCGTACTCCATTGGGTTCGGTCAATATTATACTACCCCACTGAAAAAACGTTGTGATTGCGTGGGTCTGTGGGCCTGCCACCGAATCGTGTATGAGAACTGTGCGGCGCTGTATCCCCTCCCTGCTCGCGTCTCCCGTTCGGTCGGTGCTCGCTGAGGAAGGGGGCTTAGCGCCTCAATTCAGCTAAAGCCGTGGGCTTTCGCCTCGCTACCTCTGTAAATCGGTCACGTTGCCATTCATCCATCGGTGCTCATGATTCATCGCGAGGAACGTTCGCCGAACGCTTATACGGCCCGTCACCCAATAACATCCGAAATGGCCAGTTCGACCCAAGACGGGGAGTTCCACGACGGAGAGATCCGACTCTGGCAGGAGGACGACTGGTGGATCGCCAAGGACGTTGAGACGGGCGTCACCACCCAAGGTGACTCCCGGGAGGCAGCCTTGGAGAACCTCGACGACGCTGTTGGGTTGTACAACGGCGAGCGCGGTCGGGCGCCGAGCGACGATGAACTTCGGGCGGCGGGCCTCGATCCGGCAGAGAACGCCACGGGCGACCAAGATCCTCCGGACGTACTCGACTGATCGATGGGGCGGCGGACGTTCTCCGGAATGGAAATTGTGAAAGTACTCGTGAATACAGGAGGCTTCGAGTGGCGACGGACGACCGGTGACCACGCGCAACTGTACTACGAACACCCGTCAAACGAAGACGACCGCCGGCAAGTGACGGTCCCACTGCACGACGAACTCCGTACCGGGACACTTCGCGACATCGCCGAGAGTGCGGGGGCACACGACTTCGACGCATTCTGTGAGTGGATCGACCGGAACGCCTGACAGGGACGTGTCTCATTGCGTGGACTCTCGCTCTGGCCGAACAACTCTCACGGTGGGTTACCTCCGGCGTTCAACGGCAGATAAGAGTCCATATGATACGCAACCCGCCATAGTTTGAGTAAGGCGCGAGCGACTAACACTTCGGGCGTCTGGGTAATACAGGACTTTTCGACCTCGTCAGGCGTTGAGCTCGCAGTGGGTGGCGGGTGGTAGTGTTCGAGTCCGGGAACGTGAATGTAGTCTCATCTATGTGGATGCGCTCCCCAGCGAAGATTCACACCCTCCGTGTCGGTATAGTGGAATTTGTAGTCGTTCTCTGTTGTCCACTGGATGTCGAATCGAGCCTCACCGGCATCACACAGCCCGTCGTTGAGCGAAACTGCAACGACCGATGGATTGAGATACTCGTCAAGTTCGGCTGTCGCAAGCGGCTCCATCTCTTCGATGGTATCACGAATCGTGAGCAGCGCCGGACGATCCGTCGCTCCGCGGAGTGTATGTGCTTCGGATTCGTTCGGCGATCCCAGCATCGCTTAGACCGGGACGCTATCGTCGCTTGAGCGGCGGTCGCCGTCGACGAATCGTTCTGCATTCCTGATTGAGAGGGCAGCGTTCGCGAATGCGAGATTGCGACGGAGGGTTTTCAACTCACGAATCGTCTCCGAATCAATCTCGCGATCTGGGGACTCGGAGTCGGAGAGTGTTTGATTCGTCTGGTCGACAGCAAGCGCTTCCGGGGAGTCGACACCGAATTCGGACCGATACTCGTTGAGCTGGGCTCGCATCTCTCGAATCCGCGTGGCGAGTTCGTCAGTCGAAAGCTGCTCAAGGATATCCGCAGCCTGTTCGACGACCAACGATTCGGGAGACCGGCGATACAGCATTCCCCCGTTCTCGCCGGTCGTCGTCTTTACGAAGCCCTCATCCACGAGGGTATTCAGGTGCTTACGGGCCGTTTTTGGAGCCGTTCGTGCGGCGTCAGCAACTGTATCGGCCGACGTCGGGCTGTAGGTGTGGGCGATGACGTGACGAATACGCTCGTACGGTGTCGTCTCCGATGCCCACTCTTCACCGACCGCCTCATTGATGTCTTTGAACTCCTCTGGCGGCGTTCGGTCGTTCATACAGTTACAGAAGACGTAGAGTAATATAGTACTTTGGCGACGTATTATTTTCCTAAATAAGGTGTGGGCGGCTGCGTTGCCATCCACCTGGCGCTGATAAAGATTCGGCGCGTGACGTACTGGTTCCGTTTTGTCGTGCGCCCGACGGGCGGGCGCAGGCGAGTCCAGCCCTGCACCCGTGATTCCATGCAAAGAGACGAACTAGACAGCCAAGACGACATCAAGAAGCGGACTAAACGAGCACGAACGGAGGATATGACGGTCACCCTCCGTCGAACGGGCGGCATATACACGGTGCAGTCGGAATCCGGAAACGTGTATCGCGTCGATGTACTCCGTAAGGGGTGCACCTGCCCGGATCAACAGAAAACAGCTGTCGAACGGTGTAAACATCTCCGGCGGGTCGACATGGAAATCAAAAACCGAACAGTTCCAACACCGGATGGCAGACTTCCAGAACGCCCACGTGCGGATGGTGGCGTGAAGGAATCTGTGAGAGATCCTTCCCAAGCACCCACCAGTGGCCGGATCGAAGGCCCGCTGCAGGAACTCGACAAGCATGGGAATCCCACCGGGGAGTCGTACGTTCGGTGTCGGGCCTGTGGACGAGAGGCGATGCGCGAGAAGGATCTCGAAGACTGCTGTCCGGAAATCTCTCAGACCGGCGAAAACACGTCGAGAACTCGGTAAGAGCCGCAGCGGGGGTCTGTGGCTAACAAATTAACCAACATAGTGGCTGTTTTGTTGGTTAACACGGAGAGATTGATTCCAGCCGCTTTCAGAGAGAACAGGACAGCAAAACGAATAGTGGTGTCGGCGCGTGGCTAGCGACTGGAATCGTTGTATCGCTCGCGAGCCCGTGATTTTGATTCCTCGGGCACCGTTTGTAACTCTCCGCCGTAGCGATCGATGCTTCGTGTGATCGCCGCGGCGACAGCCTCCTGGCCGCGCCGGGTGTCTGGCGGGTCGGGAGCCAGCGCCGGCCGCATCGACTGCTGTGCCCCCTCGGGTCCAACCAATCGCCCGGCGGCGTTCGTCCGGAGCCAACAGAGCGGGCCGTCCCCAACCGTTCCGGTCTCCTCCTGTTCGAAGTAGTGTTCGACGGCGTCCAGCGACCCGTTCGAGAGGGCGGCTTTGATCTCCTGATTTCGGTCCCGTGATTCAGATCCGTTTCCGGCGCCGCCCGTGACGACAACGCGGGTCTCGGCGTGTTCCTCGACACTGATGTGGACCGGCTCTGCAAGCGTCCTTGCTGGGGGGCCGGCGTAGACAGGAGCTAGCGACACGGGGTCGGCGAGGAGCTTCCGGAACAGATCACCGTCCCCGGGAACCAGTGTATCGACACCATCGACGACGACCGGAAAGGTGCTGTCGGTCGCTGTCGTTTGGGCGCCCTCCCAGAGCCGACAGCAAACAGCCGCCGCCAAGAGGTGGGTGCTGAGAGTGCCATCAATCGTTGGATTCGTCTCTTTGAACGGGTCGATGTCACCTGTAATCAAGATGATCTCGTTCTCCGTGAGAGCCCGAGCCGGATCGTAGGTCGAGTCACCGAGCAGTGGATTGCTTGGGGCGGGGTCGAGCGGCCCGCTGATGAGCGACGCTGCAAGCCGTAAAGGTTGGCCTTCGCGTGTTTGGGCCAGCTCGAACGGTGTCAACGAATCCAGGGCTTCGAGTTCCTCGAGGGCTTCGAAGGAATCCCTGAGATCGGGCTCCCTGAGCGCCTTCGTATACTCGTAATGCGGCTCCTTACCCTCGAACAACGCGGGCAGGATCGCCGAGAGGATGGGAGCGACAGCGGTGTCGAACCGGTCCCACACTGTTGCCGCATCCATGTACGCATTCACTCTGGTGGCGACCGGATCGGTCGTGAACGCGTCCCGATCTGGCGGTGCCTCGAATGGGTTGATCGCCACGCGCGCTACTGCTGGCACATCTAACTGCGAGGCCACTTGCCATCGACCTACGTCGATCCAGACGACGTCTTCGAGGCGTTCCTGGGGAAGTCGAGCCAGAAGGTCGCGTGGCGTTGGGTCAGACGGATGGATGTAACAAAACCCGCGTCCCGCTGCAGCCAATTCGACACACCACCGCTGAACGATGGCAGTCCGCCGGTCGCGGTTGCCGGCGACGTAACAGCCGCCATCGAGCGCGCCAGGCGGCAGCGACACCGTTTTATCGAGAGCATCGGGATCCCGACCGAGTGTGAGTTCCGGCGCTGTGTCACCGCTGTCAGTGGACGACATCGTTGGGCGAAACCTTCAGGCCATTATACTAATCGTTTATCGTTGAAAGAAATGATGCCCCCACATCGCTCGTGCTTCGCGTCTCGCCCCTCAGGTTGTGGGTGCCACCGGCGATGTGTTGATATTGCAGCCTAGAGATGCGAAGAGCCGCACCGATCCATCGCACAAATTGTACTATGCTAGTAACTGGGAGGATCAACAAAAGATGGACCGGGACGTCGGGGAATTCGCGGATTTGTATGAAGTGCTCGCCGACGAATCCGACGAGGAGTAACCACTGTTCTCTTGATAATCCCATCCCGACCTCTGATTCCGGTGATAGGACTCCTGTTTCGGCCTTTGTACCTATGTTTTAGGGTCCATAGGTTTATTGCTATGGAGAGAATACCATAGGGTAACGGATGGCGTCCTACACGTCGATCGCGGACTGGCAGGATGTCAATGATGGCTACGTTGTCGATGTGACCATCCGACAGACGGCGGATGACACGTACCCGAGTGGCTGGGACTATGCCCTCCATCTTGGGGAAGTCGGTGGCGACACCATCCTCCGATATGACAACGCCCACGAACGGACGAAGGGTCACGAGCGCCACACGCGAAACGATATCGAAACCATCCAGTTTCCAGGTATGCTGGCACTCTACGACCGATTCAAACACGAAACGGAGGAGATGGCACCCGTTTCGTGGGACTGGCCGGAGTAGGACGTCTCCAGGAGGAATACACATGCCCACGCTCAAAGTCACCGTCGGTGAACGTAACCGCCTCGACGAGCACACACGCAACCGTCTCAAGGCCGCTCAAGAAGGAGTGGACCTCGAGGATGCCCAGCCGGTGCTGAACTTTGAGACGTACGCCGAGCTCAGTCGGCTGCTCAGCCCGAAGAACTTGGAACTGCTAGAGGCAATCGCTGAACAGGGCCCCGAGAGCATCCGTGAAGCCGCCGAACTGGTGGCTCGGGACTACAAGCAGGTCCACCGGAATCTCTCCGAACTCGAAGACATCGGTGTCATCGAATTCGAAGGGGGTGGGGCGGGCAAAGCGAAGAAACCGAAACTAGCCTACGATGGCCTTGAAATAGACATTCCATTCGCAGGCTCGAACGAGCGCGTCGGGGCTGCCACCCCGTGACTACTCCCACGGATACATTCGGAGACTGAGACCTTCTGATCGTCGTATACCATGAGTCCCGAGTGGCGGTAGTCATCGTGCAATCGGAGAACGTCTGTATCGTTGGTCAGTCGCAAGAATTCATTCCGCGAGTCGACGGTCCCGCTTTCTGACGCCGAAAAACGACGCATGCAAGAAGGCCATGTCAGTTCCGGCACTGAAACGGACGAAGACGATATCGACGAGGTCCTGTATAGGTGCGTCTGCTGATCGATACGGGCGTTCTCTACGCAGGAACGTTCTCGGGCTTCAGCCGGTCGGCCTGGTGGGCAGCAGTCAGATATGACTGGGTCGTCGGAGTGGGTACTGTTTGCGATCCCACTCTCTCAATCTCAAGTGCGAAGTCGCGCCAGAACGGACGGCCAAACACTCAAGAATCATGTAATCCAATATTTATCTATGGCCACCATCGAAATTGACGATGAGGTGTATGACGCATTGCGAATTCCTGAAGGAGAGCGATCGAAGGCGATGAAGCAGGAGTTAGCAGTGTCACTCTACGCACGCGATATTCTCTCGTTCGGCAAAGCCCGAGCGTTAGCCGAGATGTCTAAACGCGAGTTCCATACGCTCCTCGGCGAACGAGAAATCCCTCGACACTACACCGAAGCTGAACTTGCTGAAGACTTCGAATATGCCCAGTAGTGATCTTGTGGTCTCGGATACATCACCGCTCTTGAATCTCGCGCTCATCGATCAACTCGACCTTCTCAAAGCTCAATTTAGCGGTATTTCGATTCCGGACCAGGTTTGGGGTGAACTCACTGAAGGAGATGCTGGGTTGAACGCTATCCGTGAACTGCGAGAAGAGGGGTTCCTAAACGTGGTTGAGGTGGAGCGCTCGGACCTGTTCATCGAAATACGTCGGCAATTGGATCGTGGTGAAACAGCCGCGATTTGTTACGCGATTGGGCAGGATGCCGAACTCATCCTCTTAGATGAGAAAGAAGGCCGACGCGTCGCTCGCGATCATGACTTGACTGTCACGGGAGTAATCGGTGTATTTCTCAAGGGAGCTAACGCCGGCAACGTGGACTTAGAGCGAGAGCTTGCCGCCCTCCGTGAAGCAGGTTTCTGGATTTCTGATGCGCTCTATTCGCAGGTCCTATAGAACGCTGAAAAGTAATCAACTCGTTAGACATCGTTCGATGGCAGCTCAGGTAACCAACTGCGGCGATTCACATTAAAATACAGGGGAAAATTCATGAAACTCGCTGTGGGGGGTGTCCTACGGAACTAGGTAAATAATTTCCGCAGACTGTTTACTCATATGGCCGATGTGGCCGCTAATTAAACAGGGTCCGAAAGGTTTTGATATTCTACTCTGTTGCAAAATTTGATATGTAACGAACGGGAGTCCGTTCATCCCGTGAAACTCCGACTATATTGGTTGTTATCCCTCGTCTTAACCAACAGTATTCCTGAACGTTGGTTAATTCGCCAAGCGGTTCATAGGAGAGCTCCTGTTCGTCAACCGGTCGGGCACAAGCATTGGTTCGCTCGGTGAGTAGCTCTCGGTTCGCCGCGCTCGGCGCTGCTAGCGGTGCGCTCTCGCGACCGACCATTCCGGGCATGCGGGCGCTCTCCGCACCGCCCGCGCCCGTTCCGGGCTGAAATGAATATGGTCTCGACGCCAGCGGGTAAGCGCCGGGGGTTGCGCAAATGCTCACCCCCGACGCTTACTCCGCTGGACGAGCGCACCGCTCAGGTCGCCGGAAGACTCACTTCGTTCGTCTTCCGAGCCCTGCCTCGCTTCACTCGGCAGGACGCACGCGCGCGGCTTGTATCCTCCCCGTCTGTGGCGCGCTCTCGCTCGCGCCCAAAGGGGCGCTCGCGAAGGCGCGAGCGAGAGCGCGCAGTCCAGTCGTGACTAGTCGGGTCGGTTGTGTAGAAAATCCCCGTGCTGGAACACGGGGGCGTCGGGCGCTCAGTGAGCGCCTTCGGAGTTGAAGTACTCCAATGAGTTCTAAGGGAATTATCGAACTTGAAGATTCGGTCGAACAGAATGCAACTGAAAGCGACGATGCGGTCGTCGTCGACGTGCGTGGTGCGGAGTGGCAGTCGACGTGTCCGGAGTGTGACGGCCGGGTGCGGAAGCGGGGTCACGAGTCGATGTGTGCGGACTGTGGATTGGTCGTGCGCGTCGAGACGCTGGATCGGACGCCGACGCTGAAAGACCATGCACCGACGGCGGACGATCGAAGCGGTGAGTGGGCGTGTGAGCCAACGAATCAGCTCCGGGTCGATAAGGGCCTCGTGACGACGTTCTTCCTCTCGACGGACGGAAAGGGCAACACGTTATCGCCGGAGCGGAAGGACAAGATGGAGCGACTGCGGCGGCGGCACAAGCGCTTCACGATGCACGACCGGCGTGACCAACGGCTGAACGAGGGGATGCGCGATATCGGGATGCTCGGTGCCAACCTCGGGCTGCCGGAGCACGTCCAGACCGAAGCCGGCTGGTACCTGAAGGCAGCCAAGCGTGAGCGATTGCCCGCTGGCCGGATGCCCTGGGAGGCGCTGGCGGCGGGGGCCGTGCAGTTAGCAGCCCGCAAGGCCGGCATCGAGCGCGACCCTGTGGATGTCGCCCAGTACGCGAAGGCGTCGCTGGATCGAGTGTGTGCCGGCGCGCGGAAGATTCGCATCGAGACGGATGTGGATGCCCCACCGGTGCGTGACCGGGCGGTCGATCGGGTCGTCGCAGCGCTCGATGATGTCCTCGATGTCGAGGCGGCGATCGAGCTGGTGCGAGTCGGTGAGCGGTTGTTGGCCGTGGCTGATAGCGAGGGCATTGGGCCGGGCACGCATCGGATGGCGATGGCCGGTGCGGCCGTGTATGCGGCCGATCGGCTGACGAGCGAGAAACATCTGACCCAAGCCGAGGTGGTCGAGGCGGCGTCGGCGGTCGTGCCCACGTCGACGAGCCAGATTCGGAGCTACTCGCGAGAAGTCCACGACATCGGGCAGGCGCGGTTCCAGTCGCTGTCGAATGACACGCTACCGGGGCTGGTGCAGGCCGACTGAGGGGACCTCTCCCTCGTTTTTTCGCGACCACCACGCCACGCCCACCGCCCCACCCTCCGCTCCGTGCTCGCTCACTCCGTTCGCTGTGCGCGCAGCCACGACCTACATACTTGAATGTTGAGATACAGAATACCTATGCCAACCGGCTCACGATGCGTGGTATTGGCCCTACCGATTGAGTATCCACTCGAACGGAGTGTGGGGATGCACATACTCGGGACGTGTTCATCAGTGCAGAAGCACCCCGTCACTGAGCTGGTACTGGTGGCTGGAGCGCATCGGTTCCGAGTTCGGCTTCCAGTTCCGCCCACTCGCGTCGGAGTGTCTGCATCTCCTCTGGATCGTCGTGATTGTCCTCGTTCTTCTTAACCAACGGAGTGCTCCAAATGTTGGTTAAGACAACTCCCTAGTTCGATCGGTCGCACTCTTCCATCAGCTACTCGGATTCTGGCGGTCGGCGTTTCGGTGGGGATGGTTCTTTTGCCGAATTCGAAGCTACTGACCTCTACACTCTTCCCAATCGAGTACTACAGCAGAGTCCCGGTGGTTCGTTTGGGATAGCTGAAAGTGGAGACCACGGTTTGAAACACAGAGACACTCCAGTGTTTCAACTGAAGCTGCCCCAGTGTAGTGGTGTGGCTCTGGTACGTGGACTTTCACGAGGCATTCCATATCCGGTGGTGCCTGATGGGGAGTATAAGCAGAGACACCCCACGCTTTCAAGTGAAGCTGACTTGTGGAGAGGCCGTTGGGAAAGCCAGGGGCCGAGTATGAGGATTGACGGATTCGATCGTCTCTTGGGCCATCGCTTCTGAGAACACACGACATAGTGGGGTGTTTCCCGATTTCGAATACTCCCAATTCGTGGTAGGCATCGCAATATACCATCGCTTCACTCGAAATGGTGGGGTGTCTTGGGACTGCAACAACTGAGTACACCAACGATATTACTACGACCACCCCACCGCTACAAGTGAAGTATTTATTGCGATTTCCGCTTACTAAGCAGAGGGTATTGGTTGGAACACCCCACCATTTCGAGTGAAACTTTGAGAAGAATTTTTGAGCAGAACAGCTGTACAGAGCCCGTTTATAGGAGACCGTTCATTGATGCAATCTCTCGAATTGTCTGGATTTCAGCCTCCAGATGGAGAACGTCGGACATCGCATCGACGGCGCTGGTAAATGGAACGTTGAGTTCGTAGCTGTAGTAGTTCCCACGAGAACCAATCCGATTCTCCTAGGCCGAGAGAATCCCGAGCATTCGGAGCTCGGAGAGGTGATTGTGCACCGAGCGTTGGGTTAGTGAATCGGATTCAGCGGACTCACACAGCGAGACGTACTCCTCGTAACACTCGCGAGTTCGAGCCGGTGTTTCCTCCTTCGCCGCTTTCGACACGACGGCCAACAGTGCGAGCTGCCCGTGGGTCGTGAGTTGCCGCATTCCCTCTTCGACGCGCTCCTGTTCTAATTTCGCTCGTGCAGCCTCGACGTGGTCTCGCTCGATTGTATCGAGGTTCCGATTTTCAGCCAGCTCTCCCGCGAGTCGAAGTAGATCAAGTGCCTGTCGAGCACTCCCACTATAGAATAAGTGTATATCCCGTACAAGCCTCCGATCTCTCTCTCAAGGGGTGTATGGTGGAACTGGCCTTTGAGGAGTGTCTCTGTTCTCCTGGATGACGATACTCGACGACGTC
This sequence comes from Natronomonas gomsonensis, assembly GCF_024300825.1. Classification (NCBI taxonomy): domain Archaea; kingdom Methanobacteriati; phylum Methanobacteriota; class Halobacteria; order Halobacteriales; family Natronomonadaceae; genus Natronomonas; species Natronomonas gomsonensis. The sequence goes on from NZ_CP101323.1 coordinate 3,522,509, forward strand.
GGCCGGCTTGCAGGGTCGGTAAGGGAGAGTACGTTTCGTGTGCTTTTGCAGAGCGATAGCCGCGGGAGCATCACAGAGAGAGTGGATTTCTTGTGCTTGCCACGCTGGTTGTGATGACGCGATTGGCTCGGAGTGAGAGAGGACGTTTCGTGTGCTTTCCTATGTGTCCTTCACAAAATGAGGGCGACGTAACCGATATTTCTGGCTTCAATCGATTTCAACAGTAGCATACGAAACAAACAACGCTTGGCTTTATATATCTATGTCGAATTGGATACGGTATCCATGGGTGGCCCGTTCGACGATCTCACTGAGACGGTATTTGCGGACAAGGCGGTTCTCACAGAAAGCTACCAACCGGAGACGATTCTCGAACGAGACGAAGAGATCAAGGCGTACAGCCACGCACTTCAGGACGTGCTGTTCGGCCGGGAGCCAGAGAACATCTTCGTGTACGGGAAGGCCGGACTCGGGAAGACGGCAGTCACGAAGTACATGATGGACGAGCTTCGCGAAGAGGTAACGACGCGAGAGGCGGCAGACGACCTCCACATCCATACGATCAACTGTAACGGCCGGACGCTGTTCATGGTCGTTCGTGGCCTCGTCAACGAACTGCTCCCCGAGCATGCCAGTCGCTTCCCGAAGCGAGGGCTCGGGACTGGGGACGCCTTCGACGAGTTGTACCGACAGTTCGACCGTTTGGGGGGGACACATCTCGTTGTCTTCGACGAAATCGATCATCTGGAGGAGGCGAACACGCTATTGTACGAACTGCCTCGTGCGCGAGCGAACGGTCACGTCTTGGACGCGAAGGTCGGTGTGGTCGGGATCAGTAACGACTACACCTTTCGGCGAACGCTCTCGCCGAAGGTCAAAGATACGCTGATGGAGACCGAAATCTCCTTTAGCCCGTACGATGCCCAAGAGTTGCGGGAGATCTTAGAGCATCGCGCGGAACGAGCCTTCGTGGAGGGGGCCTGTGACACGTCGGCGATTGCAAAGGCGGCCGCGCTGGCCGCACAGGACATGGGAAATGCCCGGCAGGCGCTCGATTTACTCCGCGTCGGTGCGGAGTTAGCCGAACAAAACGGTGAGACGCTGGTCACGGACGACCATATTGAGGCTGCACGGGAACGGGTACAGCGCGGTCGGTTAGAGAACAAAATTCGCGACCAGACCGAGCACGCCCAGTACATTCTGGAAGCGATTGCGAACCTCCAGACCAGCGGTGCGGTCCCGGCCCGCTCGAAAGAGATTCAACGAACGTACGAGCAGGTCGCTGACTCTCATGCCGCCACACCGCTATCGACCCTGAAAAGCATCCAAGACCACCTCTCGGATCTCCACATGCTGGGATTTCTCCACCGACATGAGCAGAACAAAGGGCTGAGTGGTGGCCAGTACTACGAATACGAGTTGGATCTCGACCCGGGAATCGTGTTAGAGACCCGGACGGAGATCGCCGAACACACGGGATGAAAGCACACGAAATGTACTCTCCGTGAGTTCGTTTGGGTCCGGGGAGTGTGAGCGGAAAAGCACACGAAACGTACTCTCTCACTCCGGTCAAATCTCTCGACTACTGGGCGCGTAACGAGGGGCGTGCTAGTGGGCAGTATTCCGAGTATGAACTCAAGGTCGACTTGATGACAATGTGTGGTTGCTGGTGATTTTGAGGGGATTTCGCTTCCCGATACTGTGGCTCGGCACACCTGAGTTGGAACTTGGCAGAACACTCAACATGGTGGGGTGTGGCTGGTGGTTTGGTGGATAGCATTTGACAGAGTGGGGTGATTCGGAATATTTCTATGTAGTCAGCCATGGAAGGGTATCTTCAGACGGGAGAACACTCGACACGGTGGGGTGTCTCTGGAGGCTCAGGGTTGCTTGACAATATATAGTCCTCTATTATGAGTTAGTTTCCGACTCTAGATAGTACTCAACAGCCTGCTGGAGTCCCTCTTCGAAGGTCCAAGAGGGCTTCCACCCCAGTGCCTCGAGTTTGGAGTTGTCGAGTGCATATCGCTGGTCGTGTCCTGGTCGGTCTTCGACGAATTCGATGAGATCCGCATTTGCATCGACCGCGTCAAGAACTTCGTGAGCGACTTCTAGGTTCGTTCGTTCGTCACCACTCCCGATGTTGTACACCTCGCCGATATTACCGTCTTTCCGAACCGTCTCGATGGCCCGACAGTTGTCCTCAACGTAAATCCACTCCCGAATGTTTGAACCATCACCATAGATTGGGAGTGACTTCTCCTCCGAGGCGCGTTGAATCAACTTCGGGATGAGTTTCTCCGGGTGTTGGCGAGGGCCGAAGTTATTCGAAGATCTCGTAATCACGACGGGAACGTTGTGCGTCGTGTAGTAGCTTTGTGCCAAGTGATCAGCCCCTGCCTTTGTCGCTGCATACGGATTCCGTGGGCTGAGGCTATCGTCCTCGGTAAATTTCTCTTCGAGAATTTCACCGTACACCTCGTCTGTCGACACTTGGATGAATCGCTCTAACTCGGTATCGGCTGCCGCATCCAGTAAGGCACACGTCCCGCCGACGTTCGTGGACACGAATGGGTCGGCGCCGTCGATTGACCGGTCGACGTGTGATTCGGCGGCGAAATTTACGACGATATCGGCATCGTCGACGAGATCGTTGACGAGCTCTCGGTTACGGATGTCGCCTTCGATGAACTGGTGGCGAGGGCTGTCGATGTCTGTGAGGTTCGCTTTGCTTCCAGCGTAGGTCAACGCGTCGAGTGTGGTTACGTCAGCGTCCGTCCTTTTGAGGACGTGCCGGACGTAGTTCGATCCGATAAAGCCAGCGCCGCCTGTGACTAGAAGCCGCATATCGGTTGGTGGCCACCGGCAGGGATTTAGTTTGCGCTCTGTATCTGGTTTCTATGGATGTACTGGTGACCGGGGCTGGTGGGCTTCTCGGGAGTAACGTTGCTGCGGTAGCGGCTGATCGTGGATATTCTGTTCTCGGCACCTATCATAATCGGGAACCGGAACTCGACGTTGAGACTGCACAGCTCGATATTACGGATGCCGACCAGTTCGCGGAGTTGTTCGCAACCCATGCGTTCGATGCTGTGATTAATTGTGCAGCGATGACTGATGTCGATGGGTGTGAACAGCATTCGGAGCAAGCACGGCGTGTAAATGGGAATGCACCCGGAGAGATGGCGAGTATTGCAGCCCAGCATGGGATCGATTTCGTCCAAATATCGACGGATTACGTGTTTGACGGCCGGCGAGACGGCCGATATGCTCCCGGTGACGAGACGAACCCCATACAGGAGTATGGGCGTTCGAAAGCACTCGGAGAGGAAACAGTCCGGGATGGACATCCGGAGGCGCTTATTGTCCGGCTGTCGTTCGTATACGGTCGCAACAACCAGGGGACGATTGAGGGATTCCCGGCGTGGGTGTTGGATCGGCTTGCACGCGAGGAGTCAACACCACTCTTCACCGACCAGTTTATTACACCGACGAGAGCGGGCTCCGCTGCTGAAACGACTCTTGATCTCTCCCGTGAAGCCACGACAGGAACAGTTCACGTCGCGGCACAGGACTGTGTGACGCCGTTCGAACTGGGGACGACACTTGCAGAACTGGCTGGTGAGCCTGTTGATTTGTTGGAGGAGGGCCGAATGGCAGATGTTGATCGGCCTGCTGTCCGCCCGAAGAATACCTGTCTCGCTGTAGAGCAAACCGAGTCATTGCTCGGGCGAGCACAACCCACTCTCGAAGAAGATTTACTAGCTCTGCTCTAGTCCATCTGGTAGGCGTCGCGATTCTCTTCGTAGTGTCCCTGTGTGTCTTCAGGTAGGTCCGCGAATTCGTGGACGCGGTCGCAATCGAGGCCTGGACACGTGATTGCACGCTCAACGAGTAACACGTTGCCAGCGATGACGGTGCCACAGTCGGGACAGGTGTAGGTTTCGATGCGCATGATTATAATCGGAGTTGTGAGTTCTCGCCGACAATCAGTCGTTGGCCGGCCGGTAGGAGGTCGTCGGCGCTCCCGATGGTCGCACCGCGCCCGATGAGACTATCGACGAATCGACCATCGGCGGTCAGCTCGCAGTCGCCGACGATGACGCTGCTTTCGACGTGGGCGTTCACTATGGTACAGTTCGGACCGATTGAGGTGTAGGGGCCAACGTAGGTTCCTTCGGCTATCGTCGTCCCGCTACCGATGCTCACGGGCCCCCGGACGACTGCACCCGCTTCGATACGAGCGTTCTCGTGGAGGTCGACGTGACCACGGACGTCGGCGTTTTCCTCGACAGTACCGTTACGGCTGCCCGGCTGTTCTTCGAGCACGAGTCGGTTCGCATCGAGGATGTCTTCGGGCTTCCCGGTGTCCTTCCACCACCCTTCCACGACGTGGGAATCGATTGCTTCGCCGTCGTCGAGTAGGTGCTGAATGGCATCGGTTATTTCGAGTTCACCGCGCCACGAGGGTTCTAACCGTTCTATCGCATCGAAGATGGTCGGCGAGAAGACGTAGATACCGATTAGCGCGAGATTGCTTTCCGGTTCGTTGGGCTTCTCGACGAGTTCGGTGACCGTTCCATCGTCGTCGACCGTGGCGATGCCGAACTGTTCGGGATTGTCGACGTGCTGAAGGGCGATGCCAGCGGCGTAGTCTCCATCCTCAAAGCTCTGGACGAATTGCTTGATGCCCTGTTTGAGGATGTTATCCCCAAGGTACATCACGAAGTCGTCGTCACCGACGAAATCGCGTGCACATCCCGCGGCGTGGGCGAGGCCGAGCGGTTCGCCCTGGATGATGTACGTGATTTCGACGTTGAATTCCGAGCCGTCACCGAGGAATCGTTGGATGTCGCCACGGCCCTTTTCGCCAAGGACGACCCCGATATCAGTGATGCCGGCGTCTCGAAGGTCTTCGATAGCGTACTGGATTACTGGCTTGTTCGCGACGGGGACGAGTTGCTTGGGCCCTGTGTGCGTAATGGGGCGGAGTCGAGATCCCGTCCCGCCAGCGAGGATGAGCCCCTTCATTCGCGGGGGTCAGCCTCCCAGTCAAGCGGGATTTTGTCTGTATCGTGTGGAAGTCGCTCTTCGTCTGGGTCATCGTAATCGTAGAGGTTCGTCGGGAAGTTGATGAGCAAGGCCTGTTCGTCCCCAACGACCTTGAAGCCGTGCCAACAGTCACCCGGAATTCGGATGGCCTGCTGGTTGTGTTCGCCGATGACGAACGTGTTCAGTTCGCCCTGTGTGGGTGAATCGTCTCTGTCGTCGTAGATCCCGACCTTGATTCGCCCCTGTGGGCAGATGAAGTGGTCAATCTGTCCACGGATGTGTTTGTGCCACGCTCGGATGATCCCTGGATAGGAAAGGGAGTAATACGACATTGCGGGTTCTGGGTCGTACATCTCCCAGTCCTCCCGGAAAATTTCGACGAGATGGCCGCGTTCGTCTACGTTAACCTGTAGGCCGCGTACTTGTACACCATTAATCATGAATAATCAACTTCTCCTTATTTTGATAAGCAACGGTCATCGTATGTAGGAAACATTATGACAGACAAAAAGGTAAGGCATTCCTGAATCAAGTATCGATAGATTTTGATACTAAAATGCTTAATGTCTGTGTCTGTCTGGTGTTCATATGAACCTTGCCCGATCTAGCGTTCGGGTTTTTGTGGCAAATTCCGGGAGCAGTTTTGTTTCTTTCTTGGGAATAGCTTTTTTCGCACGAGAGCTCGGTGCTCATCAGATAGGAATTTTCTTTCTTTTTCAGGCATTGCTTGGTGTGGTAGCTATTCCTGCCGATTTTGGTATCAGAAGTGGACTCACTAAAAGAATTAGTGAAGGCGGCCCCTCTGGTTCAGTCCTTTCAACAGCAGTACTACTAAAAATAGTATTACTAACTCCATTTATTGCAGCTATTTTACTTCTGGAGAGTATTATTAATGAATATCTCGGTGCAGAGTTAGCACTATATCTTGTAGTGGCACTTATTTTACAGGAATCATCAAATTTAACGATACATGTATTAAAAGGAGAACTCAGGGTTGGCGAAACTGCCGGCCCGGTATTCTTGCAAAGAGTTGTATATATTGGTTCTGCTTCGCTTCTTATCATTGAAGGATTCGGAGTAAGAGGAATCATTTGTGGGTTATTTGCGGGTTTAGCTGTTACAATAATTTGGGCCGGAAGTAAATGCTCGATAAATTTAGGGGTTCCATCTCTTGAGCAAGCTCGATCGCTTTTTGATTATTCAAAGTATGCCTTCATCTCGTCTATTGGGGGGTATTTTTACAGCTGGATGGATGTCGCCATCATTGGTTTTTTTCTTTCACAGTCGTCGGTTGGGATTTACGAAGTAGCGTGGCGAGTAACCGCAGTAGTAATGCTGTTTAGCACAGCTATTTCCACTACAATTTTTCCACAAGTGAGTCAATGGGATTCTGAGGGGGCGATGAACCGAATTGAGTCTATGTTATCTGAAGCAATTGCACCGGCACTGTTTATTGCAATCCCCGCATTCTTCGGTGTAGTATTATTTTCCGAAGAAATTCTCGGGTTTGTGTTTGGAGCAGAATATTCGGCTGGGTGGCTTGTTCTTGTTATTCTGATGGGAGAAAAAGTTATACAGTCTGTTCACACTATACTGGGTCGTTCTCTTCAAGGTATTAACCGCCCTGATTTGGCAGCTAGAGCGGGTATCATCGCAATAATAATAAACTTCTTTTTGAATATCATACTTATCCTTGAGTATGGAATAGTTGGAGCAGCAGTCGCTACAACCATCTCCTTCGTGGTTAACAGTATACTTCATGCATACTATCTGTCAAATTTTGTAACTTTCCAGTTTCCGTTTGAGCAGATTGCTGGGTGTGTGGTAGCCTCGGTCGGGATGACTCTCACACTTTTGATACTCGAGTCAATGGTGGTTATTAATAACCTCCCAAAATTAGTAATGGTTATTTTATTTGGAGTAGTAATATATTTTGGGTTCGTGCTTACTATCCCTTCTTCCCGTAAGGTTGTCTTCAAAAATATTCGCCGAGTAGTTTGATGAGCATTTTACGAAACGATTACAGTATTTCAACGATAGAGTTTAACTAGTTAATGCGGAGATTATTCCAGGAAGCAACAACGATTTGGCAGGAAGATGGTTTAGTGAAATTGGTAAGGAAAACCACTAAATTCGGGTATGATAATTTCATTCGACCTTTGCTCCCAACTCATGTAGTTCGGTACAATGGTGTACTTGTACGCGCTTCTCGTGTTGGGGATTCGTTTATCCCTTGGCGCGCCACCGATATCCCAAACTATGAAGACGCACTAGTTTGTGGTATCCGCCGATATGTAGAGAAAAATGACACAGTTGTTATTATCGGTGGGGGCTGGGGTGTTTCTACGGTGGTAGCGGCCGAGCAAGTAGGAAAACGTGGTCGTGTCATCACATATGAAGGAGGCGAAAGGACCGTCGAAAAAATTAAAGAGACGGTACAACTGAATGGCCTAAGTGACCGTATTTCCATTCAACATTCCGTTGTTGGACAAGCAATATCTCTTCGAGATGATAGCGGTGGAGCAAAAGTAGTTTGTCCTATAGAAATTCCGAATTGTGATGTTCTCGTGCTGGATTGTGAAGGGGCTGAAACACAAATCTTGGAGCAGATGGAAATATTCCCGAGAAATGTTGTTGTCGAAACGCATGGTATATACGATGCGCCAAAAGCAACTGTTCTAAGTAAGCTTTCCGACGCAGGGTATGATTTGATTGAAACCAGGGTAGCTGAAAGGCGATTGCTTGAAGAATGTATGAGGAACGGGATCTATGTAGTATATGCAAAAAGATCTGATGAAATAGATTGTTGATGTATAGTTCTTTGTGAATTGTTAAAATGAAATGTCTACTGCTCAATCGGTATTGCTGCTATTTTGCGTAGATGGACCAATTCTCCGTAGGCGATTATACCGATAGTGATTGATACACAAGCAATCATAATAGTATCTCTGGAATAGTAATAAAATATTATTCGTTTACAAAAATATCCATAATAACTAGTAGTTCGGCCAAACATATCTTTTGTCTTTTATCCCATAATTCTGCATCTGTGACTGATGATATTATTGAATACGCAATGAGTCGTTCTAGTGTGGCGAAAAATTTCAAAATTAAATACAAGTTTGTGTACATCCTGCCGTGGTGCTTTTCCAAATATTGAGTTCTCGCTTTATATAATTGGCTCGTAAGATTCTTACTTATATTATTAGATGCACCTCCACCTATGTGGACTAATTTTGATGAAAAATCGATATATAATTGGTAGTTGTTCTGAGATGCACGGTAACAAAAGTCAACATCCTCCCCATAGAAATTGAAACGTTCATCAAATCCGCCGATATCATTGAATGTTGACTTCTCCATAATTAAAAATGCGCCAATCAAATAACCATCAATTGATTGAATGCCGCCCGATCGAAACTCATATTTATCCGATTTAAAATGTTTGGGAATAATGATTTCTTTCGAAACTTTCCAAATATTATGGAACTCATGCCAATTTTTTTGATTATCTCCGTTCGGATAGACGAGCTTTGGTGATATAATATCTACGTCGTTATTTTGAACCTCCCTGATAGCAGTTGAGATCGACTCGCCGCTTATCCATTCAATGTCATTATTTGATAGTGCGATTATATCTTCCTCGGACTCCTTTACACCACGGTTAACGGCACTCGAATAAGTGTTTTTATCATTTTTGATAAACTTCTTTTTAACCCCACTACAATACTGTTGACAGTTATGGATCTGCTGTTCAGAGAATTGCTCGCCGTTATTAACGATAATTATTTCTGAGATTAAATTAGAATCTTTGTGTCCGTCCAAAGAATCTAGCATTGAGTAAAGAAAATTAAGCTCACCGTATTGAATAACGACTAACGATACGTCTTCCATCTTAGTGACTACTTGCCCTATATCGTTTAAATACTATCGGAAGTCGATGATTCCTACTATCGATTAGTATCCCTGTTTTTTATGAGCTTCTGCGATAACTTCTTATGATCAATCCACAAAAGATACCGTTTTATACTGCAATCTATATGGATTAATATATGTGCAAGGTTAGTGTGGTTATACCAACATATAACCGAGCAGATGTTCTTCCCCGGGCAATTAGAAGTGTGCTCAATCAAACGTATACTGACTACGAGATCGTTATTGTTGATGATGGCTCAACTGATGAAACAGAAAATGTAGTCCAATCTTTTAATAATGAAAAAATAAAGTATATAAATCATAAGACGAACAAGGGGCAAAATGTAGCTAGAAATACTGGAATAAAAAACGCTAATGGTGAATACATTTCATACTTAGATTCTGATGACATGTTTCTAGAAAACCATTTACAAAAAGCCGTCAATATTCTTGATAACCTATCTGAAGAGTATGGGGGGGTACATACAGCTCGCGAGGATGTGATTAATGGTGACGTTGTAAGACATGAAGTGAAGGATGGCGAATTAACACTTGAGGAATTGTTTTCATCTGGCAATGCTTATAGGCACTTAGCAGGCTCTATATCACTTACTTATCGAAAAAAAATTATCAGGAGTATTGGACTACACGACGAAGATGTCATTCTTGGCACTGATTTAGACTTTTTTATTCAAATACTTGAAGAATACAAACTATATGGTATTAACGAACCACTAAGTCGAGTCTTTAGACAAAGTAATAGCGTGACTATGGATCCAGAGTACCTTATAGAAGGCCAGAAACAATTATTGGAGAAACATGGCGAGATATTCAATCCAGGGACAAAGGCGAGAAGGTTATATAATATCGGGCTAGGGTATGCGACAGTAGGAAACATGGCTGATGCCCGGAAATATTTCATAAAGAGTATCAAAACAGATCCAACGGAAATAGGGCCGATTTATCACTTGTTTGTATCAATACTCGGTAAGACTGCGTTTGATAAGTTCAATATGACTGATATTGAGGGATGAGTTGAATATAGTGCATTTACACGCTATTTATGTTCCGTCCAATAATTATAAAATTAAGAACTAATAATACTGCCACGAAACCCATATCATTAGGCAAAATAACAAGAAAACAACAAAGAAAGATAAGACTCCATTGATATGTGTCTTTGCTGGTGATAACTGATTTAAATGCAGATATAAGTATAGCTATGAACATAAAAAGGCCTATAACACCTAATTCTACAAGAATAGACAAATACACGCTATGCGCGGTAATGCCAACCTCAAGAGGAAAATGACCACTCCCGATTCCGAATATTGGATTTTCAATAAACAGATGGTAACCCGATAACCAGATCTCTTGCCTATTACCTAAGTCGCCATCTTGAATCAGTTGTGGAACAGTCATAATTCGAGATTGTATTTTTGGAGGTAAAAGTAACCAGCTGAAAATGGTGGTAATGCCAACTATGATAGATGAAACGTATTTATCTCTTTGATTATTGAGCTGAGATGTGGATATTCCCAGAATAGCTGCCATCACTACTGTTAAAACGACTATGGCTGTCCTTGATCCTGAAATAAATGCTGTCAAAATAGCGAAAAAGATGAAGATATAGTTAATAAATTTTTGGTATTCTGTAGTGAGGTTTGACCTGATTAAGTAATACGCGATAGGAACCCCAAGTACCACATGGCTTCCTAATTCATTCGGATTCAAACCAAATGGAGTTGCTCTTGAATAACTGGAAATGACGAAATAATCTACGATGGAGGCAGTCATAAGAATGAATACCCCTATTATATAAGATTGAAAACCAAAATTCAATCTTCTTTCTGATCTATATACATCCCAAAAAGCGATGATAACACCAAATATGTATAGATATCGAACAATATCTTCCACAACTAGAGATATTTTGCTAGCCCAAATGATAGAAACGATAACCCATAGAGTGAATAAGAAGAATAGAATATGGAAAGTATCGGGCTTCCTTATGGATTTTTTTAAATATATGGATATTAACCACGAGATACCTAACATGAGGCCAAAAAGCCAACCAATCGTAATGCTTGTTCCTACGTCTACTATAACGAGAGCATTTCGCCATGGTAGCACAAAAAGGAATATCAGTGAAAAATAAAACGTAATATTTGTCCATATATCTATTCTGTTTGAGAAGTTATGGAAATGTGACATACTGGATTGGTGGGCTATACCGTAATTAACAGTATTGCGCCCACATAAACAATGCCCATTACCCCTGAGCCCCTCATCCAATCTGTATGTTCCCTATTCTCCTACGACGCGATTAAGTTTTGTATAACAAGATTTCGACCCTATTCGTCTTGTTACTCCAAGATTTGACTGCAACCCATATCAATCAAGATATCCAAGGGCTCTCAGCTGACCTTCCGAGTGTTTTTGGTCTCGTTCTCCGGCGATATTGTCTTCGTCAACTGAGGCGGCTTCCGAGACGATGAAGGCAATGTATTCCTCAGTGGAGTCGAAAGCTGTCTCTTGAACCTGTCGCTCACAGCTAGCAATAACTTCATCTTCGAGTTTGATTGTAATCTCTTTCATACTGGACCATCTCCATAAAAACGCAAATCACTGTTGGTCCTCTATTGATTCACCGTTCCTTAATCGAACGATTCATGCCCCAACATTAAGAAGACAACCTGTGACGTCCATCTGCGTACTCTCTACTGTCCATGGGCCGACGAACACTCGGGTGTTCCACAAAGAGGCAAAAGCAGCGTCTGCTGCAGGTTTCGACGTCTCTTACGTTGTTCACGATCCACCTGCTGAGCACGACTCTATTGTTAAATTCCATTCATTAGGAACTAGCCAGTCTCGAATGCAACGGTGGTCTCACCTTCCTCGTACATATAGAATCGCTCAGTCGCTCGACAGCGACATCTACCACTTTCATGATCCAGAACTCTTACCAGTCGGCATCTTACTTCAGACGACGACGGATGCCAGCGTAATCTATGACGCACATGAGGATTACGGATATAATGCCATTGAGTATCGTGAGTGGATTCCTACCGCGATCCGGCCGAGTATAGCTCGGTCGTTCCCCAAAATCCAGTCTGCATTTGCGAACCGACTTGACATGGTTATCACTACAACGGAATCTATTGCGAAGCAGTTTCGGGAACTTGGTCATACGAATGTCGAAGTCATCCACAATTTCCCGAAGACAAAAAATATCACAATTAGCGATTCTCCAGTTGAGCAATCGAAGGATATCACGCTTGTATATGTCGGGAGTTTTGAACACATTCACGGCCTAATTCCAATGCTGCAGCTGGTTGATGAACTCAACCAGCGTGATTATGAGGTCGAACTATGGATGCTTGGAACCTTCGCTGATGATAAAAATGAGGAACGTGCTGCACAATTCATTGCGCAAAATAACCTCTCCGAAGCCGTCCAATTTTTTGGACGAATCCCGTACGAGGATATCTTCCCCTACCTTGCCGAAGCTGATATCGGTCTCTGTTTGGTAGATAAGGAACGTTGCGAGCACGCCTTGCCAACAAAAATATTTGAGTATATGTATTCGAAAACACCTGTACTAGCGACAGATGCCCACTCGATTCGGCCGTATGTGACCGATGATGTCGGTCGGAGAGTGTCTCAAACGAACCCAAGTGAACAGGCGGATGCCGTTCTAAATCTAGTATCCGATGATGAACAACTTGAACAGATGGGTGAGCAGGGGCGGTCACTGGTCATGCAGAAGTACAATTGGGAGCAAGAGGCTCAACGGCTCATCGAGATTTACAACTCATTGATATAGGAGTGCGTCAACAAAGAACTTCGCAGCCCAGTTCGGGTAGCGGAACCACATATACCGTTGCCAGACTGGGTGAGACCCCTTGATGCCACCATTGAGATCTGGGGATGAGCTGTCGATGATTTGGAATTTTTTCAAGTCCTCTATCGTAGTTTTGATGCTTCGCATATAGCGTTGATGTTGCTCAATTGAAGATAGTCGGGACCATACGATAACCATCTGTGCCTCCCCAGTCAGGCAACGGTAGCTACTGCTCTCCCAAGCTTCGTCATAGGTTGCCTTCAAGGAGCCGTCTGACTTCCAAGCTTCGTTCAGTATGTCTGAGGTTCTCTCTGCCGCATCGATGTAACGGTCGATGCCTAATAACAAACCACTCTCTAACAGCCCTCTTATTGTGTAAGCAATCGTATGGAGATAGGGTATCTCTCTTGGGGAGAAGCCAGCGTGCTTGAACCAACCGTTTTCCGCCTGTTGAGACAGAACCCAATCTAAGTGAGCTTTTGCGGCAGAGCGGTAACGCTCTTTTGAAATAATTTGGCTGGCCTCGATCAACGCCCAAGCAACACGTGAGCAGTAGACGTGTCGTTCACCACGATAATCGTATTTGTCCCAGTATCCGTTTTTATGTTGAACAGAAGTCAACCAATCTGCCGCACTTGATGCTGCTCGACGGAAGGCCACATCCGATGTCTCCCTGTACGCTCGAATAAGGCCAAGAAGAATCTGGCCAGTGTTGAACACACTTGGATTCGCCTCTGGTCCGGGATCGACGCCCTCGGGAAACGCGCCTTCATCGAGTTGTAATTCAAGCAGCCATCTCGCCATTTTTTCTGCTCGCTGACGTGCTTCCGACGATTCGGCATATGCTGCGTAGTCATATAGTGTTGGGATGATGTAGCCTGTCGTTTCCGGATACGGTCCAGACCATCCCGTGAGAAGGCTGTAATTCGCTGCAGATCCATTGCTGTCAGTAACGTCTTGGCTTCGAAAGAGCCACCTGACTGTGGCTTCAATATGTTCCTTGTCACTGCGTGGCTCAGTCCTGTTGCCTAACAAATCACGTCTAACGGTACGAGGTAAATCAAGGGGACTCATTTGCTTATTTCGGGCATCTTGAAGTGTTTATCCGCTACACGAACCTCCGTTAGTGTCGAACCCTCCGTCTCAACAGACACTGACTCAACTTGATTTCGAGACAAAAGGAAGCCAAATCCTTGATCATCAGATTGTAATCTTAGTGTCTCTCGTCGGCACTCGACACCGAATTTCGGATAATACCGGGTTGAGCTAACCGAGATGTCGTCCACATGAACTGGAATTCCCTGCAATTGTGTCTCACCAGCTTTAACGAATCGAATTCTTGAGTCGGCTTCAATATCAATCCCAGGCGCACCGTGAAGTCGGCTTACGGTCGTAGCAGTATCCTCGATAGAATCCCAGATTAACCACCAATTCAACCCATCTACGATTGTCCGTCCGTGTTCGTACCGAGCATCCGAAGACGAATATCTACCATAATACACGTCGAAAGAATCCTTGATGTGTTTCGTCGTTGGGTCAATCTGTACTGGCATTAGGAACCGACCACCGTACTTGACTGGCTCTTTTCCCTCAGGGTGTGCAGTGTTGTGTGACTGCACACTCCGCGCTCGCTGTCGTTGATTCCCCGGTTGATAATCAAAAGTTCCTGTATCGGTGATAATCGGCTGATTGCCTCTCCAAACACAGATAGTAAATGGATCGTTATGCGTGTGAGCAAGGAGATTCTCAGGACCCGATGCACCGTAGTCTGCGAGTAATGTAGTCTCGTCGTGCTCAAACCAAACAAGGCCCGAAGCATCAAGATCCGGTTCCGTTCTGCTGGTGAATCCAGCTTTCTTCCCGTACATCGAACAAGCGTTGGCCTGAAGCGTTTCCCCAAGCACGGAGTCATTAAGTAAAGGAATTACTCCATCCGGTCCCGCCAAGTGCTCAATAAACGCGTTTGCATCGTTAGTCACTTCCTGGAGGCTATTGGGGTATGATTTTCCAGCTGCATCAAGCAATAAACATGTCGAAATGAGTCGTTCAGTGACTGCAAGATGATACATCGGGCTTCGCTCGTAGTGGTAACCATCTGCAAGAAACTGTTCGCGTACTGCTTGGTTTAGTACTCCAATCCCACGGTCCACGAACCGTTTACCATTGTCACCGAATGCTAATCCCCCAGCGACCAGTGCTGCGCCATTTTCTATCAAGTGATTCCCACCGACATCTTCCTCGATATGATTATTCAAAAAGAGTAGATTCTTGAATAGAAATTCTTGTACTCCATTATCAACATCGCCACACCATGCTGCGTATCTGGTGAGATTGATAATTCGGTGACACACGGCATACGGCGTCCAAAATCCACGAAGATAGCCAGGGTTCGATCCAATAGGATGTTGATCAGGGGACTCCCGAATCCATTGACCAAGTTGATTAGAATCATCTGCCAGCGATTCCTTCTCCTCAAATCCGAGAGTTACCCACTCTAAAGGTTCGAAGCCGACTAATTTGAGATACCATAAACGCGGGAGCCCCTCAAGTTGGGAGTCCCCTGTCTGTACTGTGGCTGGGTCTTCGATTTCCCGATGGCGGTTGAGAAACGAGACTGACCCATCCAGAAACTCCTCAGCACGGTCACGATATGATCGCCGTTCTTTCTCGGTCAGGACGGCCCGAATCGCTTGGAGGTCTTTGTTGTGAGGTCCGATATTGAACGAGAAATCGTCCGGCACGCCGCGTTCGTATTGTGCATCGAAGTCGATTGGCAACCGATGGACGAATTTATTCCGAAGTTTTCGATCAATGATACCGCTCAACTGTTTCGGAGATTTGCTCAAGGCGGTCCGGGCCAGTAATTCGTAGTCACCTATGACGTCCATATTATATTTTCCCCTTATCCCGGAGTTCGGAAATTTTTCGTCGAATCCGCTGTTTTTCTTCGACGGTTCGGTTACGTCGGTAAATTCGCTCTCGATGTTCCTCTAATCCGTTGGTTAATTCTGAAACCCGTTGGGGTTCTTCGGGTACTCGGTTAGTTTCTTCCCCGGAATCGGTTTTCAGATTGTACAATTCGACATCTTCTGTCTCCTCGTTTCGGATGAGTTTCCACGGTGGTGCGGTGTGTGCACTAAGTATCGCGTTGTTAGTGTTCTGCTGTTTAACAGGGTCGATGTCGTAGACGACCTCGGTGAAAACACTGTCTCTACTTTCTTCAAGAAGATTGATTCCTTCGAACGGCTCGATTCCTTCTTTAACAGCGTTGCTTTGCTGTACAAGTGTTTGAGGAACATCAACGAGTCCCCCGAGTTCCTTGGAATTATCAGGGACGTCTGGTCCTGCGAATAATAAGGGGACTCGAGTCACCTCTTGATACAGGTCTGTCGGGCCATGGCTAAATCCACCATGGTCATTGAGTTCGGTTCCGTGGTCGCCAGCAAGCGCAATTAATGGGCCTCCAGTAGACGAAACAGAATGAACTGTCTCAAGCAATTCTCCGATAGATGCGTCCATTCGTCGAATTTCTGCATCATACAGCCGGTTGATTTGACGCATCATGTGTTCGTCAACGGCTGCGGTTTCCTGTTGGTACTGGTAAGCCACTGTGTGCCAGAGCCGGCCTACCTCGATTCTTGAGAGATCGTCATGGTCCAAGAATTTTTCCGGGGGAACCCATGGATAATGTGGGTCCATATAATGTATCCACAAAAAGAACGGGCTGTCCTGATCCCGGGATTCAACCCAATCTATCGCTGCTCTCGAAACAACTTCTGCCTGTGTTAGGGGTTGTGAGCCAACTATCGCACTGACAACACGACCAAGCTGTCCGAGCTTATCGGTTAATGTGTCGCTGAATCCGACGGCCCGCTTGGCTGTTCGCTTAGCGTCTCGTGTAATCTGGCCGAGACCGAGACCCGACTCTGAGTTGCCCATGAAATCCTCAAATGTATCGAATCCCCGGTCGTACCCGTAGCTTGGAGTTAACCAAGGGTTTTGAGCGTTGAAACCAGCCGTATCGTATCCGGCATCACTGAACACTTCCGCGATAGATTTGGCCGTTTCCGGAAGCCCAATCGACCGGCCATGGCTTAGTGAATGGATTCCACCAAGGAGTGATTTGAACGAATAGTACGTTGGGATCCCGTTGGCAATTCCTTGCTCAAATGTCGTTCCGTCAGCTGCTAATTGGTCTATCTCAGGCGTCGTCTCTTCGCTATAACCGAGATATCCGACGCGGTCAGCACGTATCGAATCGATGGTGATATACAGAACGTCCTTGGTCATTCTATTGTCTCGGATACCAATATTTAATCAAATCTCGTATTCATCTATATCGTATAAATATCAAACCCTTCGCGCTCCCAGCGGTTTTCGTCAATCATATCTCGCGTATCAATAATCACATCCCCCCTCATTAACTCCGAGAACATTCCTGGATCAAGCGCACCATATTCCGGATGGTCGGTGACAATAACACCTGCGTCAGCGCCATTTATACTATCTTCTGTCGACCTTAGAGGACGGCTTAGCGCATCACTATCGACATAAGGGTCAGCCAGCCGTATCTCCGTAACTTCTGCATCATCCAACTGCCGCGTGATTTTGAGTGTAGGGCTTTCTCTTGTGTCTCCGACCCCCCCTTTGTACGCGACGCCAAGGAGTGCAACTCTAGAGTTATAGAGATTATCCAGGGCCGCCGAAAGGAGTTCGACGACAAATCCAGCCATCCCGTCATTGACTGTCCGAGCCGTTTCGATAAGCATCGGAATGTCGTTGTTATGATTCAGGAAGAGTGGATCGACTGGAATACAATGCCCCCCGACACCCGGTCCCGGACGTAGAATCTCTACACGCGGGTGCTCATTCGCGAGCGCAATCGAATCGCGAGAATCAATTCCGAACTCATGCGCTAACTTCGCAACTTCGTTCGCGAATGCGATGTTCGTGTCTCGATAGGCGTTCTGAATCAGCTTGACGAACTCTGCAGTTGTTGCATCGGCTGTCCGAATATCGCCGGCGACGAATGAGTCGTATAACGCAACAATGCGGTCTGCAGGTCGGTTTTCAACCGTCCCGACGAGTCGGTCGTTCTCTCGGAGTTCGGTGAGTGTATCCCCTGGGAGTACTGTTTCCGGACTGTATCCAAGTAGGAAATCTTCGTTTGCGGAGAGGCCAGACGCTTCCAGAATTGAACGAAGTCGCCCTTCCGTAGTCCTTGGTGGAACGGTCGATGAAAGGACGACTGTATCCTCGGGACGGAGTAAATCTGCAATCGTCTCTCCCGCTGCCTCAACGTAGGTGAGATTGGTTCGATCAAGGTCGGTATCGTACGGTGTCGGAACACAGATGAGGTGGAAATCAGCTTCACGAGCAGTATCAACGATGGTTAAGCCATCATCCAGTGCACGTTCGACAAACCGCTCTAAATCAGGCTCATCGAACTGAATCTCCTTTTGCCGTAGCACTGTCCGCCGTTCTGGATCAGCGTCGTATCCATACACCGGATAGCCGGAGTTAGCTAGAATGGCCGCCGTCGGGAGCCCGACGTAGCCAAGCCCATGGACACAAATCGAGGGTTCGTTGTCAGTCATCGTGGTTCAATCACCTCAACAATCTGCTCTGCTGCCGTCCCGTCTCCGAAGGGGTTACTCCACGTTTGCTTTCCTTCTAACATCTCCAGACCGTCCGTACGTATCTGGTCGGGATCGGTGCCCGCAAGTCGGTTCGCGTCAACATCCAGCGTCTCCGGCCGCTCTGTATTGTCGCGAAGGGTCACACAAGGCGTGCCGAGAATACATGTTTCCTCTTGGACGCCACCGGAGTCCGTGAATACGACAGCCGCATTTTGCTCGAGCTTGAGAAAATCAAGATAGTCCAGCGGTTCGACGAATCGGATTGACGCAGGGCGACTCAATCCAAAGTCATTGAGCCGCTCTTCGGCTCGTGGATGGACCGGATAAATAATCTCCAATCCTGTTTCACTGGCGAACGACTGAATTCCGTCCAGTATCTTTTCGAATCGGTTTGCGTCGTCGACGTTTTCAGCACGGTGGGCTGTGAGCAAGGCGTATTTGCCAGCGGCAACGTCGTACTCTTCGAGGACATCACTCCGTGTCTCAGCAAGCGTACCGTGCTCCTCGACAGCATCTACTACTGTGTTTCCGGTCATATAGACGCGGTCTTCTGGGAGATCTTCTTTGAGAAGTTGGTCACGAGCTGTTGTTGTCGGGGGGAAGAGGTAATCTGCCGCGTGGTCGACGAGCCGTCGGTTGACTTCCTCGGGCATTTCTCGGTCGAAGCTTCGCAGACCGGCTTCAACGTGTCCGAGTTCCATCTCTCGTTTACTTGCAGCAAGCCCACCTGCAAGCACTGAATTCGTATCTCCTTGGACGAGAACAACGTTCGGTTGCGTCTCGAGTAAGATTTCGTCGACACCGGTCAGCATCGCTGCTGTTTGTTCAGCGTGGGTTCCGGACCCGGCTTCAAGATTGTAGTCCGGGGTTGGGAGGTCAAGCGTGCGAAAGAACACTGTATCCAGTGTGTCCGAGTAATGCTGTCCCGTATGAATGAGTTGGAACGGGATTCCCCGTCTATCCAGTTCCCGCACGATTGGCGCCATCTTGATTATCTCGGGACGGGTCCCCAAGATGAGACTAACCGCAGGATCCATCTCGAATACTCACTGCTGGAGCGTGATACTGGAACGGATATAAGCCTTAACAACCAGCGCACAACATCCTGATTAGGCTATCGAAGTGAGATGTCCGCTGTACTCTGCGGCAATCGAGTCCCAAGAGAACTCTTCGGCGACGAAGCGACGGCCGTTCTGCCCAAGTTGCTCACGGCGCTCTCGATTCTCGTATAGCTCTGTAATCACAGAGACAAGCGCTGTCGCGTTTTCCGGTTCAAAACATAGTCCTGCTTCGCTTTGTTTGAGAATGCGTTTGGCTTCTCCTTCAACGCCGAGTGCAATTGGGACACCTGCACCCATTGATTCGAACATCTTCGACGGAATGACGGTTCGGAACAGGTCTACGCCGCGGAGGTGAACGAGCGAAACATCTGAAAGCGCGAGGAAATCGGGCACCTCCTCTTTCGGCCGGTAACCAACGAACGTGATGTTATCCAAATCTCGATGTTGTGCTTCCTGCTCAAGGGCATCTGCCTCAGCGCCGTGGCCGACAAGAAGAAACTGAATGTCCGTGTTGTCTGTCAATACGTCGGCGGCATCAAGGACCACCGATAAGCCATGGGCTCTTCCAATAGTCCCGACGTAGGACACGACGAATTGGTCGGCTAAGTCCTCTGCAAGGTCGGCATCGATAACGAACTCTTCGCTGGGACGGTCGAAGAACTCGGGTGTGACGCCGTTCGGGTGAAACCATATGTCCGCCGAGTCAACACCGGCTGCGATAAGATCGGATTCGAAGGCACGAGAGACGGTTACAATCCGGTCTGCGCGTCGATAAATGAATTCGACGGTCCACTCTAGTGGTTTGAGCATCCGAGTGCTCGCATCCGTAAGTGACGTAATGCTCTCTGGCCAGAGGTCCCGAACCTCGAAGACGAAGCGACTCCGTTTCAGCCGGGCAACAATCCACGCACTAACGCCAGTAAGTGGCTGGGGTGATGTCGCGACAACGATATCGCGTCGAGCTAATCGAAGCCCAACGACGGTTGCCAGAAGCATGAACCAGACGAACTTCAGTGCCCGACGTGCCAAGTTCCCTGTCGGTGAGGGAATCGTCTTGACGGTGATAACCGTGACACCGTTCCGTGTCTCTCGCTGTAACCACCCGTTTGTGTATCCGTCATGAATCTCGCCTTCCGGATGATCTGGGACGGTGGTGAGTACTGTGACATCGTGGCCTGCCGCCTGCCAGCGTGAACACAATTCATCGACACGTGTTGGCTCGGCACCTGGCTCGGGCGGGAATCGCTGTGTAATAAATAGAATAGAGGGTACGTTACTTGAGCTGTTTCGGTCAGACTCCTCTTGTTGTTCGAATACCATTTGAGGGTGTAATTCAGTAATTTGTTTGGAGAGAATTGTCTCTATATACCTATTCCACCAAATCGGCTAGAACTTTCCACACCTGTCGAACGACAATCTTCAAATCGAACCAGAACGACCGCCGCCGAATATACTCGATATCGTACCGCAACTTCTCTTCAGGGTCGGTACTGGTCACGCCGTTAATCTGCGCTAGCCCGGTCAATCCGGGCTTGACGAACCAGCGTTTACGCCAGTCATCAGTAACCGATTCCAATTCTGGTTCCTCTTCGACCCACGCGGCCCGTGGCCCGACGACGCTCATGTCGCCTTTGAAGATCGACCATAACTGTGGAATCTCGTCGAGATGCGTCCGTCGAATCACTGCACCGACACGCGTGATGTATGGATTTTCCTCATCGTCGACGGGTTCGGCGTCCTCGACGTCTTCCACCATACTTCGGAATTTACACACCCGGAACGTATCCCCAAACGCTGCCGTCCGCTCCTGTTTGTACAGTATCGACCCGCCATCGTCCAACTTGATGGCCACCGCGATTGCCAGCATGACGGGCGACAACGCAACCAACCCAACGCCCGAAAACGCCACGTCGAACAGCCGCTTCGTCACGTGGTCCAGGGGGTCCCACGGCTCCAGATCCACGTCGACCAACTCACCCGACGCCGTCCCATCCAAGAGCACCACGTCGGCGTGGTCGCGATGGGCTTTCGCGGCGACGCCGTGTTCGAAACACGTGTCGAGCGCGCCGAAGAATTCCGCGCGGTCGGTGTGAGTAAACGCCAACGCGACGGTGTCGATATCATACTCGACGAGCACTTCGTCCAGTCGCGAGAGCCCGCCCAGGCAGGCCAACTCGTCCAACCGTTCGTGCGTCCCACCGTCGGTACTCGCGGGGATTTCACGCCGTGGTTCGCTCGACCCGAAGTACGCCGATGGCGGCGAGACGTAACCGATGACATCGCTGTCGACCGCCTCAAGAATGTCGGCCATCGTCTCGGGGTTGTCACCCACGATGACGGTTCGGCCGTCAGCCCCGCGCGGACGGCGTCGAATCGCGACGAACCACGCGGGCACGGTGAGGAACAACAGCGCCGAGACGACGAGCAGCGTCGCCCGCGGCAGCCGGTAGGTGTAATCGAAGTAGCCGATGCCGGCGAGCGCGATACACGCCAGCAGCACGCGTCGTGAGGCCAACTCGGCGGTATCCAAAATCCGCCGCGGCCGCGGCTTGTACAACGGGACGAGTGCGGCGACGAGCACGATTGCGGTCGTGGCGGCCTCGAAGGCGAACTCCGATCCGCGAGCGGGGTCGAAGGGAAGGTGACCGACGACCGGCAGCAGACTGAAGCCGGCCTGGACGGTCTCGACGTTGGCGACACCGACGGCGATGATGGAGAGACCCACGGCTCCGAAGACACTTCCGAGCCGGTAGCGCCACCCACTCGCCATTACCCCGTCGTCTGGATGGAACGTGAATAAACGCTCCGACTGTGTCGGAGGTCGTGTTTAGTTAAGGATGAAGAGTGAGGCGTGGTGATTTTCTGAGTGTCTATGGCAGAAATCACACGCCTCAGC
>NZ_CP101324.1 GCF_024300825.1 Natronomonas gomsonensis
TAGATAGCGCGCCCAATTTGTCTGACGCAGAATTAAGGTGGGTGAACTTCATTAGCCGCGTATGAGCAAGGCAAAACTCACATTATCAACGAAACGAGCGCAACCTCCAAAATCTACACAATGTAGATTGTCTACAAAATGTACAAAATCCACCCATTGCGGGGGTGCTGACTCATGAGTGCTGACGAGTTTGAAGGACTTCCTGGAGCAGCTGTCTCGTTGCTCAAGGGGGGTGTAGGAAAATCCACGATCGCGCTCAACATCGCTGATCGACTCGCTGCTCGTGGCCATGAGACGGTACTATTGGATCTGGATAAGGACGGGCACATGACGACCCAGCTTGGGTACGACGATGCGTACGACCGCGATGCGAACCTCGGTGACGCCCTTATCGATGGTGAAGACCCCGAAGACCTGCTTATTGAGACGGACTTCGGCGTTCACCTCCTCCCGTCGAGCAACGAGCTTGAGAACGTCGAGACGAGGCTGAAGGACGAACGGTTCGCAGACGTGAAGCTTCGGCGGAACGTTGTCGACCCGCTCATTCAAAACGGATACGACTACGTGATAATTGATGCTGCCGGCGGCCGTGGGAAACTTTCCGATAACGCCCTCATCGCCGTCCAGCGCGTCATTATCCCGCTAATTCCGCGTGCTGGCTCGATCAACGGTCTCAACAAAATGATTGAACGCCAGATCTCCCCAATCCGGCAGAATATCGGGTTAGATATCCTCGCAGTCACTCCGAATATGATTCGCGAAACGATGGGGCAACACAACGAGCATCGGACTCTCGTTGAAAATCTCAACCGAGAGTTCGGTTCATTCGTCCCAGAGTACGCTCGTGTGGACTCGGAGATCTTCGATGCCCTCGATGATTCGGGACGCACCATCGATAGTATTCCGAAGCCAGGGATTCGCGAACGGACCGCGATTTCTCGCGCGTTCAAGCAAGGAATGCCGGTCTCGGAGTTCGACGAAGATTGCGACCAGATCCCGAATTTCGACCACTTAGCGGACCTCGTGGAGGAACACAGCCATGCCTAATGAGGACGACCGTTTCGGGGACGTCGCTGAACAGCTCAAACAAACGGAGGAAGGAGTAGGCTCGGACGACGCCGACGAGCGTACTGACACCCGGGATGAACCACAACCGGATGAGGAGATAACTACTGAGGACACAGAGTCGGAGACTGAATCCACTCCTGAGCAGGATGAGGAGGATGTGGACGAATCCACCGGTGGACCGGCCTTCTCCTTTGATGAGACCGATATGCACGGCTTCTATGTCCGGGAGGACACGTGGGATGGCGTCACCCGGATGCGATCATCGGTAACTGCTGCGTGCTCTATGTTTGATGTTCCCGAATTTGAGGGAAGAGAGTTTCAAGATGCGTGTCTCCGGGTAATTGCGGACCACGGTGATGAGGTCGCCCTCCAGATCCTCCGGGAGCGTGGTATCGAAGCCGATGAGGAACGTGTCCAGGAAGTTGTGGAGATGCTGAGCGAGCAAGCTACGAACGACTAATATTGGATTTGGCCGATTTCCCTCACCATTTAGATTTCGTGCGCATTGTACATTATGCAGATTGTGTAGCAAGCCATCTGCTTGCAGTCTCGCGATTATTCTCGGAACCGGGTCCGAACGGCGGTCGCGGTTTTGGTATAGCGGTATATGATTTATACCGTTGACCAAATCCGAATTTCGGGGGATAGAACCCTTCTATCATAGGAAAAATGGGTATGAGACTTCTGTCACCGGTGGTCCTGATTACGCCGGTAATCACGACCACTTTGAAGTACCTCGCCGCCGTCCGGTAAGCACGAATGCTGCAACCGCCTCACGACGGCGCTTCCCCCAGGGTAGAGGCACCGAGACCGGGCCCGCAGGACGGTGGAGGGCCGGTGGATGCCTGATCGAGCGCTTTCGACGCCACTCGAAGACAGCTTCGAGCGCTACCTCCAGGACAAGGGGAAAGGCCGCGGCGGCGACGGTGGGAACTATCGACGTAACGCTGCACGCGAGCTCGAACGGTTCGCCGAGTGGGCCGCCGGCGACCGCGGCGCCGACGACTGGACCGGGATCGTCCCCGACGACATCGACCGCGAGCCGACCTTCGACGATCTCGACGAACGCGTGTTCCGGGAGTACGCCCGACATCTCGGTGGAGATCGGGGACTCAAGCAGAACACAGTACAAACCTATTACCGCTATATCTCTGCCTGGTGTGGCTGGTGCGTCAACGAGGGATATCTCGAGGCGCATTACGCGCAGCGGGCCAGTGCGATGGCGCCGCTGCCGGAGGACGACGGCCGCAAGCCCGGCGACCAGCAGGCCTGGACGTCCGAACAGCGCCACGCGCTCACCCGGCACGTCGACGAACGGGCCCGCGACGCCGTCGAGGCGTACACGACACTCCCGGAGGGTACTGACCCCCTCGACAAGCAGCGAGCGCACTATGCGGCGCTGAAGGCGGCTCGTGACCGGGCTCTGGTGTTCGTTCTCGCGTACACGGCCGTCCGTGTTGGGGAACTTCTCCGGGATCCGAACGACCCGCGGCGACGTGGCGTCCGCTGGGAGGACCTCTCGCTTGACGAGGGGAGTATGGACGTCTACCGGAAGAAACAGCAATGGGACGCCGCGAGTCTCCCCGACCCGGTGATCTCGCCGCTGCGGAGCTACCGCCAGCTGATGGACCCACCGACGGGGCGCTGGCCGGTGTTTCCCACGTTCGACCAGCGGACGCTCGCAGGGCTCGTCCAGGATGAGCTCGCCGACCGAGGGGAACATACGGAGGCAATCGCCGAACGCCGTGAGGAGTACGCTCGCGACCTCCTCCTGGCGCTCGATGAGGATATTCGGCCGCCCTCGATTACGACGGACGGCACACGATCGATTCTCCAACGGCTCTCAGAAGCTGCAGAGATAGACATCGACCATCCGAAACACGATTACCTTGCTCCACACGGCGGCCGGCGTGGAATGGGTGAAGTTCTCGTTCGAGCATTCGGATACACGGTTGCCGCCCGGTATCTCGACAATTCAGAGGAGATGGTGAGAGAGCGGTATTCACATATCGAGGCCGGAGAACTCGGTGATGTCGCTACTGAGGCGCTCGAGGAGATCGATAGTATACCGTAGTAACATATTTCGAGTGTGAGGGGTAGACCGTTGCGTTCACACCGCGTCGACGGTGAACAGCGAGTCGTCGCTGAGGACGACCTGTACCCGGCGGTGCCAGGCGTCAGCAAAGGCCTCCCGTTGCTGGTCGCTTGCCGATCCGTCGAGAATCCCCTGGAGGTTCCCGATCGCGGGTCCACCGCCAGGAACGTCGCTGACGTGGTAGGCCACTTCGACGGTCTCGTCCGTGTCGGTTCGCCGGAACCGGAACGTCGGGTCCGCCGTGTCCGGGTCGAACGCGTCGAAGACGAGGAGGTCGCGGCGGCCGCCATAGCCGCCGGCGAGCCCGCTGAATCCGTCATCGCCGGTCGCGCCAGTCACGTACGAGATGATGCGGCTCATCACGCCGTACGCGGCATCGTCCTGCGGGCCGGCCGTCTGGACCTCGATTTTGCTCCGGGCTGGATAGTCGTCGGGATACAGGGCGTCGAGCCCGAGCTGGACGATCCGGTAGGCGCCCGAGGCTGTCGGACAGGAGTGGCCCGCTTCTTTCACCGCGTCCCGGTAGGTGACGACGAACGGCTCGCCCGGTTCGAGGACGCCGAGGGCCTCCGCGACGGGGTCGCGGATTTCGATCGGGTCGACGTCGTAGTCGACCTGCCAATTGGTTCTCGTCTGGGTCGTGTCAGTCGCAGTCGAATTCGATGTCATGAGTTGTGGTTGTGATCGTGTCTCGTGGTCAGTAGCGGAGCAGTCGCATCCCGTTGAGGATGACGAGGAGGACGCTGGCCTCGTGGACCAGCATTCCCGACGCGAGGGTGACGTAGCTGGTGAGCACGCCCGCGAGGAGGACGGTCACGGTCAACACTGCCAGCCCGACGTTCTCGAGGACGTTCCAGCGCGTCGCCTTGCTGAGTTTGACCGCGTACGGGATTCGTTCGAGGTCGTCGGCCATCAACGCCATGTCAGCCGTCTCGATGGCGGTGTCCGTCCCCGCAGCACCCATCGCGATGCCGACGTCGGCGGTCGCCAGCGATGGCGCGTCGTTGATGCCGTCGCCGACCATCGCGACGACGTGGCCGTCGGCCTGGTAGCCCTCGATGACGGACTGCTTGTCCTCGGGGAGGAGTTCAGCACGGTACTCGTCGATACCGACCTCCTCGGCAACGGCAGCGGCCGTCCGCTCGTTGTCGCCGGTGAGCATCACCGTCTCGATGCCAGCGTCTTGGAGCGCCGCGACGACCCCAGGAGCGGCCTCCCGGAGCTCGTCCCGCATCGCAATCGCGCCGATGATGTCCCCGTCCCGAACGACGTGGACGACTGTCTCGCCGCGCCCCTCACGCTCGCGGACGTAGTCGGCGACCCGGCTGGGGACGTCAATGTCGCGGTCGGCCAGCAGTGCGCGGTTGCCGACAACAACTTCCTGGCCATCGGCGTGGGCGATGACGCCCTTGCCAGCGACTACGTCGAAGTCATCCGGATCGGGGACCGACTGGCGCCCCGCGTCCGTATCGTCCGCTTGGGCGACCGTCGTTCCGCCGTCCGTCGCGGCGGTCGGATCCTCGCGGGCCGCGTCGACGATGGCGTCAGCGAGGTGGTGTTCGCTCTTCTTCTCGGCGGTCGCCGCGAGTGAGAGGACCTCGTCATCAGCAACGCCGAACCCCTCAACATCGGCGACGGTGGTCTCGCCCTTCGTGAGGGTGCCGGTCTTGTCGAAGGCGACAAGGTCGATCTTGCCGGCGCGTTCGAGGTGTTCGCCGCCCTTCATCAGCACGCCAGACCGAGCGGCGTTGCCGATGGCCGAGACGATGCTGACCGGTGGCCCGATGACCAGCGCGCCGGGACAGCCGATGACCAACAGGGTCAGCGACAGGATCGCGTTCTGCGTGACTGCATACGCGCCGATGGCCAGCACGATGACGGCCGGCGTGTAATACTTCGCGAACCGGTCGATGAGACTCTCGGTCGGCGACTGAGCCTCTTGGGCCTCCTCGACACGGCGGATGATCCGTTCGAGCGTCGTATCCGAGCCCGCACCCGTCGTTCGGATCTCCAGTGCGCCTTCTTGATTGACCGTCCCGGCGTAGACCTCGTCGCCGTCGGCCTTGTGGACGGGCGCGCTCTCGCCGGTGACTGGTGCTTGGTTGACGGCGCTCTCGCCGTCGACGACGGTGCCGTCAACCGGAATCTTCCCGCCCGGCTTTACGACGACGACTTCGCCCTCTTCGACCTCGCGGGCGGGGACTTCTTGGAGTTCCCCGTCGCGACGGACGGTCGCCGTGTCGGGCGTCATCTCCAGCAGCTCCTGGAGGGCAGTCCGGGTCTTCCGCATCGTCCGTCCCTCGAGGTAGCTGCCGAGGCTGAACAGGAAGACGACGGCGGCGGCCTCCCAGTACTCCCCGATGATGATGGCCCCGATGGCGGCTAGCGTCACCAGCGTCTTGATGCCGAGCGTCCGGTTGGTGACCTCGTGGTAGGCGGTTTTGGCGATGTCGTAGCCACCCACGAGCGTCGCCAGGACGAGGATGGCGGCGCTGGCCGTATTAAAACTCGTGAGGTAGCCCAGACTCCAGCCACCGCCGTAGAGCAGGCCGCTCGTTGCCGTGACGATGGCCTTCCGGTGTTTCCGGTAGTACTGCGTGATCGATTGTTTGTTCATGGTGTTAGGCGGGCTGGGGCGTGTACCCCTGGTTTTCGATGGTCTCTGCGAAGACGTCGGGGTCCGCGACGTTGTCGTCGTACTCGATTTCGACGCGGCCGGTCGCGTAGTGGACTTCGACGTGCTGGACGCCGTCGACGTTCGACAGGGCGCGTTCGACGGTGCTCGCGCAGGTCGGGCAATCGAAGTCGAGGACGCGGAATTGGGTTGTGTCGCTCATTACAGTTTGAGGTAGTGCCCATACCCCAATAAGTATTTTTTAGATGATATGTTTGAATTCGGAGACGGGTCGTTGGAACAGTCAAACGGGTCGTCTAGGGCTTTCGCTATCGCGGGTCCATCCTGTACTGGATACCTCGACAGACACCTACCCGACTCCTGCCCCGCTACCTTTTCCCGCGTGCTCGCGCTCAGTTCTCGTATGAGTGATTCCGATACCGACCACCGTCTCGACGACATCGCGGTGCGAGACACTCGGATTTCGGACGCCATCGACGAGCCGATGCGGGCGATGGTCCTCGACATTCTGTCCGAGGAAGCCCTAACTGCGACCGAGGTCCACGAACGCCTCGACGATCGCGGCATCGACCGGACGGAGAACACGGTCCGCCATCACATCAACGAGCTCCGGGATGCGGGCCTCGTCGACGTCGTTCGCTTCGAGGAGGGGCGTGGTGGGACGACGAAGTACTACCACGCGAACACGATCGTCCTCTCGTACTCACTACCAGATTCGGCCGACGCCGCCGTCGAGGAGATGATCGACGCTGCCCAGCCCCAGATCACGGACGCGCTCACTACGCTCACCGACGAGTACGACGACGCTATTGAGGAGATCGTCGAGGATATGCAGCCCTGCGAGCACTGCCAGACCCAGAAGTACGAGACGTACGTTCTTCTGACCGTCCTGCGACGTGCGTTCGTTCGCGCCCACAGAAATTCCTGAGGGGGAACCACCCCTACGCTGGCAGGGTCTTAGAAGGAGAACCGATCACGCGCGGATTGCATCGCGAGGCGAGTCAGGAGTCGCGCAGGGCCACGCTTTGGGAGGTCCCGTACAGTCTCGATGCTGGTCGGCGGTTCACTACCACCAATGTCTAACTCCCAGCCTGTCTCGTCCATGAAGCGTTCGACAGCCTGATTTACTCGCTGTCGCACGTCGTCCGAGTCCATTGTCTCGGGCACACCATTCCGGAGGACGACGTCGCCGTCAACGATCACTGTCTCGACGTCGGCCGGCACCGCGTTGTTCACGACCTGTGCAGGAATATTGGTCCGTGGCGTGAACTTCGGTTTGTCGACGTCGAGGAGGATAATATCCGCGCGCTTTCCCGCTTCAATACTGCCGATCTCGTCGCCCATCCCCAGCGCGCGTGCGCCCTCGATAGTGAGCATTCGTATCAGTTCCATCGAGTCGAACTGCCCAGCTGAACGCTTGAGATTTGCCGCCAGCCGAGCTTGCCGCGCTTCACCGAACATGCTGTACGAGTCGTGCCAGTAGTGGTCGTCAATCCCTACTCCGACGTCGACGCCGGCGGCTCGAAGCTCGGGAACGGGCGTCCACTGCGTCTCCCCGTTCGGATTCCAGTAACAGAAGACGGACGGGCAGTGCGCAACAGCCGCGTCCGCCTCGGCGGTTCGCTGGATGTCCTCTTCGTCGGCGAGGCGGA
The DNA here is from genome assembly GCF_024300825.1 of Natronomonas gomsonensis. Taxonomy (NCBI): domain Archaea; kingdom Methanobacteriati; phylum Methanobacteriota; class Halobacteria; order Halobacteriales; family Natronomonadaceae; genus Natronomonas; species Natronomonas gomsonensis. Next base: position 7,451 of record NZ_CP101324.1, read on the forward strand.
AGTGAGCAGCGACCAGTCGGTCGTCCAGGAGTCCAACGTCGTCGAGCAATCCCACCGAGTCCTCGCCACCGTTCGCTCGTGCCATCGTGTTACTCTCCTCGAGTTCGAGCAAGTGCGTGTGGACGAGCAGGTCCGGGTACTCTGCGGCGAGGGACGCGGTCCGTTCCCACAGCTGCCTGGTACACGACCAGTCGTCGTGCGGGCAGATCGTCGCCCTGATTCGGCCCTCGTACGTGTCGTGGTACGTTTCGACGAACTCGCGAGCACGGGAGAACTGCTGATCGACTGGTTGGTCCCAGAAGAGGTCCGAGATCGCCGGGCCGAAAAATCCGCGGAGCCCTGCTTCCCCGAACGCCTCTGCACCTGCGGCAGGCCGTGCGTCCATCGAGTTCACGGTCGTGACACCGCCCAAGAGGAAATTGAGCGCTGCGAGCTCGACGCCTGCCTCGACGAGGTACTCGAATTCGCCGTTCCCTAATCTGTTAAACAAGGCCGTCCCACTCCCAAGCATCTCCGTCAGCTCGAGTTCGCTAAACGCACCGATGAGCGGTGTCATCTCCAAGTGCGTGTGGGCGTTCACCAACCCCGGCATCACCAGTTTCCCGTTCCCGTCGATAACGGTGGACGCTTCTAATTCTCCGTCTCCTGCACGTGATGGTCGGACTTCTTCGATACAGCCATCGGTGATGCATACTGTGCCGCGCTCGTACAGGCGGTTCCGCTCGTCGGCTGTGAGAACGAGTGCATCATGGATTGCCAGATCGACAGCCATCGTAAATTAGGAAGTGGATGTGACAGTTACCGTACTGGACAACCGAGCAGGCCGGCGAAGGCTGTTCTTCCAGGTGGTGTTCCCCTCATTTGGGATATCATCGGTCTCTACTGGTCCCATTAGCCTCTAATACGTCGGCGTGATTTAATCAGATTCCCCTTTTGAATCTGAAGTCGGATTCCGTGGAGCTTGTGGAGGTTTGCAATGTTTTCCCCTCTTCACGATAGATCATCTATGGCCGACGGTTACGATACCATAGTACTGATACCCTCATAGGCAGCATATTCTAATCAAAACCGCAATAGATGATCCCTACAATGATACACCTATGCAGGCGACGATAATCGACGGAGTTCTTGAATCCCTCCGTATCGGTGTCGGATTTCTCTGGACGGCGGCGTGGGCGATCATCATGGGCCTCACGATTACGAGTCTGGTCCAGGTCTACGTCTCGAAGGAGCGGATGGCACAGGTGCTGGGTGAGGGCGATCTAACTGGACTTACCAAGGCGACTGTGTTCGGAGCAGCAAGCAGTGGCTGTAGTTTCGGCGCCGTCGCCATCGGGAAGGGCCTGTTCAAGAAGGGGGCGCACGCGGTGAACTTCCTCGCGTTCATGTTCGCGTCGACGAACCTCATCGTCGAACTAGGGCTGATGATTCTCATCCTGCTTGGCTGGGAGTTCCTCGTCGCGGAACTGCTCGGCGGCCTGATTCTCATCGCCGTCATGGCCGCCATCGTCCACCTTACGCTTCCCGAAAACCTGTTTAACGAAGTCCGCGAGAAGCTCAACGAGCGCGACCGCCAGGCGGGCGTCACGGAAGATCCCACCTGCGGGATGGAGGGGAAAGACGAGTACACGCTCACGACCGACGGCGGTGAGACGCTCAAATTCTGCTCGGAGGGCTGTATGGAGACCTATCGCCAGGAGACGTCGAGTAGCGGCGGGTGGCGTGACGAGTTGCTGTCGTGGGGTGGCTGGTACAAGGTCGGGAATCAGTACCGCAAGGAGTGGTCGATGATCTGGAAAGACATCGTCGCCGGCTTCCTTATTTCTGGGTTCGTCATCGTCTTCGTCCCGCAGTGGGTGTGGAACACGCTGTTCATTCAGGGCGACGGCCTGCTCGTGACTGCCGAGAACGCCGTCATGGGCGTCATCATCGCCGTCCTCAGTTTCGTCGGCAGTATGGGCAACGTCCCGTTCGCCGTCGCGCTGTGGGGCGGTGGCGTCAGCTTCGCCGGGATCATCGCGTTCGTCTACGCCGACCTCATCACCGTGCCCGTGCTGAACGTCTACCGGAAGTACTACGGCTGGAAGATCATGCTGTACATCCTTGGCGTCTTCTTCGTGACGATGGCGTTCACTGGCTTCCTCATGGAGTTGCTGTTCGACGCCCTCGGCATCGTACCAGATCTGGCCGGTGGCGAGACGGCGACCGAACAGACGTACTTCGAGCTCAACTACACGTTCTACCTCAATATTATCGCCTTCGCGCTCTCCGGGTTCCTCCTGTATGTCTACCGACGTGGAATCGGCGCACCAGGTCAGTATCGTGATCCGGTGTGTGGCATGCGGACCGACGATGAGGGGCCGAGTGCGTCCAATGATGGGATGACGTACTATTTTTGCTCGAAGACCTGTAAGCGGGCATTCGAGGAAGAGCCCACGGAATTTGCTGATCAAAGCCCGCAGATAACAAACCACGATCACGATCACTGATAGATGTACTGTGGTTCATCCGCTGTGAAGCACTTCATCATCGCACCTTCAATCCGCAATTGTCACACCTGTCGCGCCAAAATTGATTGTATGAGCAGTCAGATATCGAAACAAGGGGATGTCATATGAACCAACGTCCAGCGGATACCGTCGTTGGTGTGCTCCTTGGGTTCGTCCTCTTGGCTGGCGGACTACTCAGTTGGCGGGCCTATCAACAGCGTCGCGCTATCGAGCAGTCGATGGGGCCGATGATGGACTCGTCTATGGGGGCGATTCACGGTCCAGATCCTCTCTGGTACGTGGTTGGAACCCTTCTGGTCGCAGGCAGTATCGGTGGCATCTATTACGTGGTTCGAGGGAATCTCATCGATTCGACAACCGACTCAGCGGATCACATCGACCCCGATCAGGTATCGGAGGCAACGCCTACATCGATCGACGATGACGCCTCGCCGGCGACGCCTATCAATCCTGAATCGGATCCGCAAGCGCGCGTTCTCGATCTCTTACCGGATGATGAACGACGCGTCCTTGAACCCGTCCTGAACTCGCCTGGAATCACGCAGATCGAACTTCGGGATCGATCTGAGTTCTCAAAGAGTAAAGTGAGCCAGACCGTGAGTTCACTCGAGGAGCGCGGGCTGCTGTATCGGGAACGACAGGGTCGAACCTACCGCGTGTATCCGAGTGATGACCTGCAGAACTAACAGACGTAGAAATTCATACTAACACTACCCATCATGTCACAAGCAACACTCGAAACTGATCGCATTAGCCGGGTTCTCAAGTCAAGCACGTGGCTCAATCTCCTCCTCGCCGCACAGTTGATCGCCGGGTTGGTGTACGCATATTTCACAGGAGATATGGGGAGCCGGTGGACCCATTTCGTCCTTCCATTTATTTGGTTCACCGCCTCAGTCTGGGTGATCTGGCACACTCGACCTGTAACGAAACGTCGAGTGTATCGTATTGGTGCCGCACTTGTCGTTGCTCTATATCTCATCGTGATGTTTTATTTTTCAGGATTACTTGGACCGAGCACCTCTCATTTCGGGCAGCTCACTGGACCAAGCGGCTTCGGAATAACGTGGGGTCGATCTTTGGGATGGAGTCCGGTCTTCGTCTATACAGGTGACCTGATCACGGTCTCGCTCATTCCTTACCAAGCGGTTGGCCTGTTCGCGCTGGCGTATCTCGTCTATGATGCATTGCTTGATTTCTCGCAGTCGGCAGTCGGAGGAATAGTCGGGATTGTGGCGTGCCCTGCCTGCGTTAGCCCGTTGTTTGCCGTACTACTTGCAGGCGGACTGAGTGGTTCTTCAACGATGTTATTGCTTGGTGCGTATGGCTACGAAATTGCGACCGTTCTGTTCCTCATGACAATTGGAATCCTCTACCATCGTCAGGCACTCACGAGGCAGTATCACCAGTTCCGAGGGAACTGATCCATCTCGTTCGTGGTCAGCAATACCCGAGCCTCCCTCGCCGCCTGAACCGTGGTTATTGTCTGGATCGCCGCAATGAGGTGAACAGTCTCGACGGATCCCCTTTGCTCTCACCATTCCTCTGATCCTTTCGAATTCGGCAGGTATGAACGATCCCGTCAGTAGAAAACGTTTAGATGGCGTTATAGACGTTCTTGAACGCTCTCCTGTTTGAGTTCTCTCCCACGAAGATAACTCCGAACCCACCGTATGACTACTTGAGGCGAAAAACAATGACCAACCGAAACCTCGGACGATGGCTGCTCGTGGTGCTCGCGATTGTCGGACTCGCGTTTGCCGCCCCGGTAGTTAGCGCACACGGTGACGAACCGATCCAGGGGAACGAGACGGCAGCTGAAGGGACGCCAGCCGATGGTAGTGCAGCAGACTGGGCGGCCTGGATGGAAGGTCACATGACCGACTACATGGGCCCGAATGCCGTTGACGAGATGGAAGCGCACATGGGCGTGACCGTCGACGAGATGGCCCAAGATATGGCGGACGACAATCACACCGCGACGGGGATGAACGGACAGGGGTACGGCTGCTAACGATCCCTGTTCGGATCCTCGTCTGACACGATAGATATTCGACTTACTGACTCAACGATCACAATGACACACTACACCAACACTCTCGGGCGGACGACTCGTCGAATCCAGCAGCTGCTGCAAGCCCGGCCATCCCTCCACCTATTACCGCAATTTTGGACGTTCGAGTCATCGGTTTTTGCCAATCTTTGAGGCCATCGTTAAGCTCCCAACAGCATCCGAAGTGACCCACGAACGCCCATCGGGAGTCCGATCGCTCCGATGAAGAACGTCATAAGCCACCACCACGTGTGATTCATCTCCTCTTTCGCATCGGCGAGATACCACACGATGCCGACAGTCACGACGAGTTTCAGCACGAACGTCGATCCGGAGAATCCAGTCGCCTGGTACACGAGATTCGTCACGACCAGCTTTGGGGAGTAGCCGAGGAACGTCACACCGATGAGATTCTGCGCAGCGTCCCACAACTGGCCGAAAACGGCCAGCAGAATTAGCGGGTGTCGAAGGTGGGTGATATTGGCGAAACTCGTGCCCCAGTAGTAGAGTGCGGTTACGCCGAGCGCTATCCCCGTCGTCGCGACAGGAACCCATAGGCGGAGTGGGGTCGATGTCGAGAGGCCGTGCCAAACAGCCCACCAGACGGCCCCGACAGCCCACACCGACCCGACGAGCCCGACTGTTAGCGGGATAGATCCGATATTTTGGTCACGCAAGAGTGCACCGACACCGAGCGCGAGGATGGTGACAGCGGTGACGACGATGTAAATCGATGGCGTGATGAACCACACCGCGTAGTCCCCGAGCAGCCCGAGATCCTCGAGGGCGCGCATCGCCCCACCTGCGATGATGATCGGAGCGAACCCGTAGGCCAGTCGTGCGTCGAACGTGACGTCGAGTTGGTCGAGATACGCACGTAGTCCGGGGAGGCTGTATACGACTGCCGCGAGGTAGATTACCGTGTTCACCGCGTTGTAGCCCTGGACAGCACGAATCCCCTCGTGCGTGACTGGCTGACCGGCCGCATCGGCGACGACTGGTCCCCAGAGATACTGCCAGATGAACCGGTCGTAGACCAACGTCGGAAACACGAGGATGCCCCCACCGAGAAGGACGAGCGGGGCCAGCAGGTACAGCGCCCACCACTCGCGTGAGCCGGTCTCCGGAAGGACAGTCTCGACGCGGCGGGTGACAGTACTCACGACCCGTTCACCTCCAATCGCCACGTCGTGCTTTTCGAGCGCCCCCACTGTTCGAGTGAAACGATTGTGAGTTCGTCCTGGAGCTGGCTGAGGTACTGCGCGACTGCCTTGGGAGATCCGTCGAGGTCGCTGGCAATCTCGCGAGCCCGGAGGTATGTCGGTTCGCTACTGGCTGTCTCGACGAGGTACCTTCGAACCGTGTGCCGGGAAATATTCGACATTGATCTAGAGGTGACGGTTAGCGAAGAAATCCGAAGAGCTTGTAGTCGTGATCGGGGGTGTACCGCCGGAACAGGAGACTGTTCGTCAGCACCGACACCGACGAGAACGCCATTGCTGCTGCAGCGAGCACGGGCTGGAGGAGGCCGAGCGACGCTAACGGAATCATCGCCGTGTTGTAACCGAGCGCCCACACGAGGTTCTGTTTGATCTTCTGGAGTGTCGCGTCTGAGATTCGGATCGCCTTTACCACGTCGAGCGGGTCGTCTCGCATCAGCGTGACGTCTGCAGCTTCGATGGCGACGTCGGTGCCGGAGCCGATTGCTGTCCCGACGTGTGCGACCGCGAGTGCCGGAGCGTCGTTGACGCCGTCACCGACCATCATCGCCTGCCGGCCCTCGTCTTGAATACTGTCGACCGCGTTGGACTTGTCCTCAGGAAGGACTCCTGCGCGGACGTTCTTCGGGTCGATACCCACCTGTTTAGCGACCGCACGGGCAGTTCGCTCGTTGTCGCCCGTAATCATCATCACGTCAACTCCCCGCTCCTGGAGTGCTGTGACAGCCTGCTTGGAGCTTTCCTTCACTGTGTCGGCGTCGGCGACCACACCCACGAGCTCCCCCTCGTAGGCGACCAGCATCGCCGTCTTCCCCTCGTTCTCGAGGCGTTCCATCGTCTCCTCAGCGGGAGAGGGGTCGATCCCGTTGTCCCGCAGCAGCTTGCGGTTGCCGACCAGCACCTCGCTGTCACCAATGACTGCTTTGATCCCGTGGCCCGGAACGTTCTCGAAGTCGTCAGGCTCAGTCACGTCCAGGCCGCGTTCTTCGGCCCCTTCGACGATTGCACGGGCGAGCGGGTGTTCGCTGCCGCTTTCAGCTATCGCCGCCAGTCGAAGCACATCATCCTCTGAGAGGCGCTCACGGGTGCTGAGCTGTCCACCATCTGGGGTCGGCTCGCCACCGTCAGTCACCACATTTCCATCGCTATCAAAGACGACCACGTCGGTGAGTTCCATTTCCCCTTCGGTGAGTGTGCCCGTCTTGTCGAAGACGACTGTATCGACGTCTTTCGCTCGTTCGAGGATGTCACCGCCCTTGAACAGGACGCCGTTCTGGGCACCAATCGTCGTCCCGACCATCGTCGCTGCGGGCGTCGCCAGCCCCAGCGCACAGGGACAGGCGATGAGGATCGAGGACGCGAAGACAATTATCGCGAACTCGAAGACTGAAACGGTCCCACCGACCGGGGCCGGGCCGCCAGCAACCTGACCCCACAGCGGGAGCCAGTCGACGAAGCCAGCGAGAGCCTCGGGGAACAGGAACCAGACGACACCCCAGAGAAGGGCGTTCGCGATGACCGCAGGCACGAAGTACGCGGAGATGCGGTCGGCGAGATTCTGGATGTCGGGCTGGCGCGACTGGGCCTCCTTGACTGTCTGGACGATCTGTTGGAGGGCCGTGTCTTCTCCAACCTTCGTCGCCTCCACGACAAGGACGCCGTTCTCGTTAATCGTCGAGCCGACGACCTCATCGCCCTCCTCTTTCTCGACAGGCACAGATTCGCCAGTGACCATTGACTCGTCGACGGCAGACTGACCGTCGACAACGACACCGTCTGTGGGAATCTTCTCACCTGGACGAATTTTCATCCGGTCACCAGTTGTGACCTCTTCAAGCGGAACTTCTTCTTCACTGCCGTCCTCGCGGACAATGGTCGCCGTTTCGGCTTCCATTTCGAGGAGCTTTCGGAGGGCCTCACCCGCTTGGCCCTTCGACCGAGCTTCGAGATAGTTACCCAACGTGATGAACACGAGGATGAGGGCTGCCGTGTCGAAATAAAGTCCACCTGCAATGAGTTCAGCAAGGACTGCCACAGAGTATAGATAGGCCGTTGTTGAACCGATCGCAATCAGCACGTCCATATTGGCGCGGCCGTTCTTCACGATCGCCTTGTACGAGTTCTTATAGAACGGCCAGCCGAGGATCGCCTGTACCGGCGTGGCGAGGAGGAACTCAACCCAGCCAAGTTCCACACCGAAGACGGCTTCAGGGACGATCGCGCCACCGAGCAGATAATTGTCGATGAGGAAGAAGAGCAACGGTGCCGATAACACTGCCCCAAAGAGGGTCAACCTGAGTTGCTTCCGAGTTTCGGCTTGACGGGCGGCATCTCGTGCGTCCTGGCCCGACTCTTCGTCGGCACCATCTTCGCGGACGGGCGAGTAGCCAGCCTCCTCGATAGCATCGTACAGCGCACCAATAGATACTTCCGCAGGATTGTAGGTGACCTGTGCTTCGTCGGTTGCGTAATTGACCTCCGCATTAACGACGCCCGGAATATTTTCAAGAGCGGTTTGGTTGGTCTCGGCGCAGTTGGCACAGGTCATATCGGAGATGGCAATCGTTACCGTCTCAGAGACTGCGCCGTACCCGGCCTCGTCGATCGCGTCGTAGATTTCTTTGAGCGATACCTCTTCAGGGTCGTAGGTGACGGAACCCTCGTCGGTGGCGAAGTTCGCATCCGCCTCCGATACCCCGTCGAGCGATTCGAGAGTGTCCTGGATCGTCGCCGAACAGTTGGCGCAGGACATTCCCGTGATATCAAGATGGATTGTTTGGCTTGTCATGCTTGTTCTACTATACGGGGTCTAGGTTTAGGCGATTTACTGCTTCGAGAGGCGGGGTTTCGACTGCAGGAAAATTTGGATTCCAAAGACAGCGTTACGCTCCCTCTTCGAGTCGCTGATACCGATCGTCGAACCGTGTGAGACAGGACGGACAACAGAAGTGATAGATCTCTCCGTCGATTCTCGTCGTTTCACCTTGATTATCAACGGTATTGTTACATTCAGCACAGGTGAGTGCAAATTCGACGCCATCAACGGACGGCGTCCATTCAAGCTCGTCAATTAGCGTGACGGTGTAATCTGCTACATCGATCTCGTTAAAGAGTCCATCTACCCACTGACGTACGTTCTGGGCTTCAACACGGGCATAGAACCAAAGATCTCCTTCGGAGGTCGTGAAGACGTGTTCAACGCCATCTGACTCTCGAGCCCGCTCGCGGGCGGCCTCCAACGACGCTGAGCCGATTTCGGCCTGAATAAATACCGGTACACCAGCTCGGAGATGAGCCCGGTTGACGTCAATCGTGAAGTTGTTAATGATGCCAGCTTCCTGTAATCGCTTTACCCGGTCAGACACGGCTGGCCCCGACAAGTCGACCTCCTCGCCAATATCGCTGAACGGGCGGCGGGCGTCATCAGCGAGTAACGAGAGGATTTCTAAGTCGGTTTCATCCAAATTGCGCATACGACCGCTTCGTCTCGCAGGATACATTATTGTTGCCCACAACACACCTTCGAAATCGGTGATCCAGGGCTGCGACAACATTGGATTCTAAGCAGAAAACCACATAGAATACTCGCCCCTATCTACGAATGGATATGACTCAGACAATCACCGTCGAAGGAATGACCTGTGAACATTGCGAGCAGACCGTCGAAGAGGCACTCGAAGAAGTTGAGGGGGTTACGTCTGCTACTGCGGATCGTGACTCAGAATCCGCGACGGTCGAGGGGTCCGCTGAACGGGATGAGCTTGTGACTGTGGTCGAAGACGCTGGATACGATGCCTCTGCGTAACAAATCCCGATTCTCGTCGAATCGGATTCGGAGAGGGATTGATACGACTGCCAATCCCAGGTGTAGATACTATGACTGATACACTTCCGTTCGATGCCGTCCGCGAGCTCGACGTCGACGGGACGACGTACAAGATGGCCGATCTTCGAGCACTCGAAGAGCAGGGGCTCTGTGACCTCGACACGCTCCCTGTGAGCATCCGTATTCTGCTTGAGTCGGTGCTCCGGAACGCCGACGGCGAAACTGTTACTGCAGCGGATGTCAAGAATGCTGCTGGCTGGAAGCCAGACGTACCGGACGCAGAGGTTCCGTTCTCTCCATCACGAGTCGTCCTACAGGATCTCACTGGCGTGCCCGCAGTTGTCGACCTGGCGGCCCTTCGATCCGAAGTCGACCGCAAAGATCGGGACCCGACCCTGGTCGAACCAGAGATCCCTATTGATCTCGTAATCGACCACAGCGTCCAAGTCGACTACTTCGACTCCGAGGACGCCTACGAGAAGAACGTCGAACTGGAGTACGAGCGCAACGCCGAACGGTATCGCGCGATCAAGTGGGCGCAGAACGCCTTCGAGAACTTCAACGTCGTCCCGCCGGGGACCGGCATCGTCCACCAGGTGAATCTCGAGCATCTGGGCCGGGTCGTCCACGCCCGCGAGCGAGACGGTGAGAAATGGCTCCTGCCGGACACACTCGTCGGCACGGACAGCCACACCCCAATGATCGGTGGCATCGGTGTGGTCGGCTGGGGCGTCGGCGGCATTGAAGCGGAAGCGGCAATGCTCGGTCAGCCGGTCACGATGAAACTTCCCGAGGTCGTCGGCGTCCGCCTCGAAGGCGAATTACCCGAGGGCGCGACGGCGACGGATCTCGTGCTCCACATCACCGAACGGCTCCGCGAGGTCGGCGTCGTCGACCGGTTCGTCGAATTCTTCGGTCCTGGTGTGGAGAATCTCACAGTCCCCGACCGGGCCACGATCGCCAATATGGCGCCCGAACAGGGCTCGACGATCAGTATGTTCCCGGTCGACGAGCAGACGCTCGAGTATCTCGAACTCACCGGGCGTGACCCCGCCCACATCGACCTTGTTCGCGAGTACCTCGAAGCGCAAGGGCTATTCGGAGAACAGGAACCGGAATACACCGAGGTGGTCGAGTTCGATCTTTCGACTGTTGAGCCGAGTCTCGCCGGACATAAGCGGCCACAGGACCGGATTCCGATGGGGGACGTGAAACAGAGCTTCCGGGGACTTCTCCACGGGGAGTTCGAAGACGACCTCGATGATGTCGACGAAGACGCCCTACAGCGGTGGCTCGGCGAAGGTGATGCAGCTGGTGCGGAGACCGACGGCGGTGTTCAGGTCGAACCCGAATCGGAACTGCACCCGTTAACCAAACGCATTGAGGTCGACCTCGACGGTGAGACAGTGGAAATTGGACACGGAGACGTCCTCGTCAGCGCCATCACGAGCTGTACGAACACTTCGAACCCGTCGGTGATGATCGCTGCTGGTCTGCTTGCCCAGAACGCCGTCGAGAAAGGTTTAGATGTCCCGCCGTACGTCAAGACGAGTCTCGCACCCGGCAGTCGCGTCGTCACGCAGTACCTCGAGGAATCGGGCCTGCTTCCGTATCTCGAAGAGCTCGGGTACGCGGTCGTCGGCTACGGCTGTACCACTTGTATCGGGAACGCCGGACCACTTCCCGATCCCATCGAGCAAGCGATCGACGACCACGACCTCTGGACGACGAGCGTCCTCTCCGGAAATCGGAACTTCGAGGCGCGTATTCACCCGAAGATCCGCGCGAACTACCTCGCGAGCCCGCCGCTCGTCGTCGCCTACGGCCTCGCAGGGCGGATGGACGTCGACCTCGAGAACGAGCCGCTAGGCACCGACGAGGAGGGGGGATCGGTGTATCTGGCGGACATCTGGCCCGACGCAGCGGACGTGCAGGCAGCAATCCACGAGAACGTCTCTCCTGGGATGTTCGAGGAGAAGTATGCCTCTGTGTTCGAGGGTGACGAGCGGTGGGCTGCTCTCGACGCGCCCACAGGTGACGTCTACGAGTGGGACGACGACTCGACATACATCCGAGAGCCGCCGTTCTTCCAAGACTTCCCCCTCGAGAAACCCGGCGTCGCCGATATTGAGGATACACGCTGCCTGCTGACACTCGGCGATACCGTTACGACCGACCACATCAGCCCTGCTGGCCCCTTCGGATCTGACCTCCCTGCCGGCCAGTGGCTGCTCGATAACGGCGTTGAGCCGCACGAGTTCAACACCTACGGCGCGCGCCGGGGCAACCACGAGGTGATGATGCGGGGAACGTTCGCCAATGTCCGCATCGAGAACGAGATGCTCGACGATGTCGAGGGTGGCTATACGATCCACCACCCAACCGACGAGCAGACGACCGTGTTCGAAGCCAGCCAGCGCTACCGCGAGGAGGGAGTCCCGCTCGTCGTGATGGCGGGCGAAGAGTTCGGTACCGGCTCCAGCCGGGACTGGGCGGCGAAAGGAACGGACCTACTCGGTGTTCGCGCAACCATCGCCGAGAGTTACGAGCGCATCTACCGCGACAACCTCGTCGGCATGGGTGTGCTCCCCCTGCAGTTCGATGATGGCGACTCGTGGGAATCTCTCGGTCTGGATGGGTCGGAGATCTTCACGATCCACGGCCTCGATGACGGGCTCGACGTGATGGACGAACTGACCGTTATCGCCGAGCGTGCGGACGGGTCGACTGTCGAGTTCCCGGTCACAGCACAGGTCGGCACGCCGGCCGCCGTGACCTATATCGAACACGGCGGCATCCTCCACTACGTCCTTAGACGGCTCCTCACGCGATAATCTCTCTCAACTGACTCTATTTCTGGAAGCACAAGCAACACGAATAACTTTGAGTCCAAATTAGCGTTTCAATCGTGCGTAGACTCTGTTCGGATGATGCCCGCTACGTTATCCATCTGAGCTGAAACGTGTGCACTCTCACCAGCAACATGCGTAATTAAATCGTCCAGAGTGATCATCCCGATAACGCTCCCGTCTTCAACAACCGGGACGTGTCGAGCACCCGCTTCGTTCATTTGTCTCAGGACTTTTGGAATCTCAGCATCTGCTGGCACAGTAAGTGGGTCACGCGTCATCACGTCAGCAGCTCGTACGTCGTCTCCACTAGTCTCGGCTGTGAGCACACTTAACTCGCTTTCCTCGGTGAGCAGGTTAGCAATCAGGTCTCGGTCGGTGATGATACCAGAGATCTGATCGGATTCTTCGACGACCACGTACCTGGCACACCGCGATTGGGAGATCATCGTGTGAGCGATCTCGGCAACCGTGGCGTCAGGCGTGACACGGGCGACCGACTCATCAGCAATACGACCAATGTCCATCCGGAGGTCAGTTGGTCTGGTACCCATGCTAATCAGTACGACTCATAACAGGAAATAGCTTAGCATCAGCTGGTCGTCATAGAAATCCTCCACTCTTCAACCCTGAGAGACGACAATCTCCAAACTTTGTGAAGTTACAAAAAGTGTTACCAGCTACGCCACTATCCAAGAGCGCTGGCTTTTATAATCTAGTCTCAATAAGTAAAGAGAAATGTACGATACGGTTTTGCTCTCGACTGACGGGACAGTTGCTTCTGAGGAAGCTGAATCCCATGCTATCGCGCTAGCAGAGGCCCATAATGCCGATCTTCATGTTCTGTATGTAGTCGATGAGGACGTCGTAACAGCATACAGCGGTGACGAGTACGTTGATGAAGCCGAGGGCCCAGAACATGGCCTCGAAGAACTTGGAACGGAAACAATCGCAGACATCCAATATAAAGCGAAGGAGGTCGGTGTCAATGTTGTCAAAGCAATTGAGCACGGCCGACCGGCTGAGACGATTGTACGGTATGCTGATGTCGAAGATATGGATCTACTTGTACTTGGAACGAAACACCGGCCGGAAGAATACCGGGCCTTGCTCGGAAGCGTGACCGACCGCGTCCTTCGATTGACGACCCGCCCAGCGACCGTCGTGAAGACGGAAGTCGACGAATAGGGGAAGAACAGTCAGTAACGGCCGCCGTCAGGCGTGAGTCGGGCGCGCCGGCGTTCGAACTCCTCGTCGTCGATTTCGCCGCGAGCGTACCGTTCCTGGAGGACAGCGAGTGCGCTATCCTCGGTGGGGCCGTCCGATGGCGACCGCGTTGTCAGCCAGTAGACGATGTAGACGGGAAGGGCGATCAGAAGTGCCATCCACAGCAAACCGATCAACATCATCCCCCAGCTCCATATTCCCCACCCGGCCATGTGACCATCATTCCACATCCCGTCATGCCAGTCCCACATCACTGTATCTGGAACAGCAGCGTGCGTCAGAGTCATTCCAATGATGACGGCTAGCGTCAGTGCTCCGATGACGATGAGTCCCAGAGAACGAATCCCGCGTGCTTGAATTGGATTTTGCATTATTGTACTCCTGAAGAGAGTTCGGCGTGGTTAGCCGAGGATGTATTCGAGGGCGGGGTAGCGCTCGACGAGCGCTTCGCCGCCGATCTCGTACTGTTCGATGTACTGGTCGAGACCCAGGATGCGGCCCGCAGCGAACGCGGCGACCGCGAGGAACACGAGCATGTACGCGAAGTCCCCGTTGATGAACCCGTGGCCCATGTCCCAGTTGCCGAAGTAGAACATGAGCATCATGAGCGCGCCGAAGAACGCCGCGAGGCGAACGAACGCGCCGACGAGCAGGCCGAGGCCGATGAACAGCTCGCCCCACGGGACGGCGATGTTCGCGAACTCGACGAACCACGGCGTACTACCCATCCACGCGAACAGGCCCGCGAGCGGATTCCCGTTCGTCGCCGCGACGTTCGACAGGTAACCGCCCGCGGCGAACTCGCCGGTGATCTTCGTGAACCCGGAGTACGCGAACGCGTAGCCCATCATGAGACGGAGCGCGAGCACGAACCACGCACTGAGACTGTGAACTTTCCCGCCGACGGTCAGACCGCCGACTCTGCTCTCGAGCTGATTCATGCCGGAGTCGAGTGTGGACATAGTTATTGCACCTTCAACTATCAGTACGGAGGCAGAGACGATATAACGGCGAGCCGGCGTTCTGAGTCAGAAAATCGGCGGGCTATATTACGCTCCTGTCGCGAGTAGAGACGTGTGACCGAGGAGTCCGACCCGTCGGAAATCTTCGCTACACTCGACGACGAGTACGCTCGCGACATCCTCGTGGCGACGAAGACCGACCGACTGTCTGCGAAGGAACTCAGCGATGAATGTGACATGTCACGCCCGACCGTCTCGCGCCGTGTCACCCGCCTCGTCGAGCAGGGCCTCCTCGAAGAGTATACGCACGTCGACCCCGGAGGACGGCACTACAGCGAGTACGAGGCTCGTCTCGAACGTATTGAAGTCCTCCTCCAGGCAGAGGGCTTCGATGTCCAGATCGACATCCAGCCTGACCCCGCCGACCGGATTACGACCATCTTCGAGGAAATGCGGGGAGACTGAATCATGGACCACACGCTATTCGTCATCGGCAAACTGTTCACGACCGCGTTAGCACTGGTCATCGCATATCAGGCCTATCGCGGGTACCAACGACATCACACGCAGTTACTCCTGTACGTCGCCGCCGGCTTCGCATTGGTCGGGCTTGGCGGCCTCCTTGAAGGCGTCCTCTTCGAACTCCTCCAGGTGTCGATCTTCGAAGCAGGATTCGTCGCAGCACTCGTCACCGCAGCCGGGATGCTGTCTATCCTCTACGCCCTGTATGCCCCGAATCCATAAGGATTCAGGACGCCCATTCGACAAGCGGCCTCTGCGCGTCGTGCCCGGTTCGAAGCCGCTACTGTTCGGACTCCCCTCGTTCTCGATAGTGTAGCGTCGCAGTGGGAGTTATATCCATATCGGTCGTACCATATCGTATGATTCGAACACTCGTCGGTGTCCTCGGCGCTATCTCAGCGCTGTTCCCGGACGAAATCGTCGAGCTCTTCGAGAAACTCGCCATTTCGAATCCAGACGAGGGAACAGTGAGAGGGTGGATACGTCCAGCAGTCCGGTCGGAGGGTGTTCTGATAGCTGCGCTTTCACTCTTTAACGGGCGAGCATACGCATTGCTGATGAATCTTACCGGCGTGTTCGGTGCGATAGTCCTCTTATTTCCCGACCTGTATCAGAGATTTGCCACCGCGTTCCTGTACGAGCGTCCAGAGTCGATAGAATGGAACGAGCGATTCCGCTTGGGCATTCGGGCTATCGGCGCACTCTATGTCTTTTTAGCGGCGAAGACGTACAGAGAGCGTCACAACGATACTTGAGCCACCTCGCTATTGACACCTGGCGCATCCGATGTCTAGTTCGTTACGGCCGCAGGTATCACTTTGAATCTAAAGTTTGAGCCCCACGATATCAGTATGATCGAAGGGGAAATCCGCTAAAGAGAGGAGGCCGTGTGTATCCCTGTATGACGACGACGATCATCGTGGAAGGCATGACGTGCGGTCACTGTGAGCAGACGGTCGAAGAGGCCCTCGAAGAGGTATCCGGCGTGACTGACGTGACCGTCGACAGGGAGAGCGAACAGGCGAGCGTCGATGGTGAGGCAAATGTCACAGCTCTCGTGGAGGCCGTCGAAGACGCCGGGTACACCGCTTACGCCTGAGAATCGCGCGGACCACTCCGAGACAACGGCCAACCGTTGTCTTTGAAGCTTCGCTACGCTGGTCCTGCTGTACAGTTTCAGTGGGGAAGATTCAGGGGGCCAGCGGATCCACCTCTACAGAGAATATGGGCTATGGACGACCACAAAGATACAAATGAGAATCCCCCTGGAGGGGAACACCAGCAGGACGACAGCAGTCACCAGCACGAACACGGCGAGCAGGATGAATCGGACGCCGAGTCGGACGAGCAGCGGGTAGAACAGGAGCTACTGGAAGAAGAGGCACACCCTGCTGCGGAGAGTGAGACGGTGCTCGACGAGCAGCACGAGCACGCTGGACACGAGGGCGAAGGACACGACCACGGTTCCCATGAGGGCCACGGTGAGGGGCATGGCGGGATGCACGAGGGCCACGAGCAGATGTTCCGCCGGCGCTTCTTCGTCTCGACGCTCCTGTCGATCCCAGTCCTGCTATACAGCGAAATGCTGCAGGAGTGGCTCGGGTTCTCCGTCCCCGCGTTCCCGGGCAGCGAGTGGATCAACCCCGTCTTCGCGGTCATCGTCTTCGCGTACGGTGGGATGCCGTTCCTCCAGATGGCGGTGCCGGAGCTGAAAGACCGGTCGCCGGGGATGATGACGTTGATCTCGATGGCGATCACCGTCGCGTTCGTCTACAGTCTCGCGAGCGTGGTCTTCCCGACGCAGTCTGCGTTTTTCTGGGAACTCGTCACGCTGATCGACATCATGCTGCTGGGCCACTGGGTCGAGATGCGGTCGGTCCGGCGGGCCTCCAGCGCGGTCGACGAACTGGCGAAACTGATGCCAGACACCGCCGAGCGTATTACCGACGACGGAGAAACCGAGGAGGTTCCCGTCAGGGAGCTCTCGGAAGGCGATCTCGTGCTCGTCCGGCCGGGCGCAAGTGTCCCTGCTGACGGCACCGTCGAGGAAGGTGATTCGGACGTCAACGAGTCGATGATCACTGGCGAGTCCAAGCCCGTCTCGAAGGAGCCTGGCGACGAGGTCATCGGCGGCACCATCAACGGCGATGGTAGTCTCCGCGTCCGTGTTGGCGCGACGGGCGAGGAGACGACGCTGGCGGGCATCATGCGTCTCGTCGAGGAAGCCCAGCAGAGCAAGTCCAAGACGCAGGTACTGGCCGACCGGGCGGCAGGCTGGCTGTTCTACGTCGCGCTCGGGGCGGCAGTCGTGACGGCGATTGCGTGGACCGTCGCGGTCTCGTTCGACGCGACCGTCATCGAGCGAGTCGTGACGGTGCTCGTCATCGCCTGCCCACACGCCCTCGGACTCGCCATCCCGTTGGTCGTCGCGATCAACACGTCGCTCGCCGCTCGCAACGGGATGCTCGTTCGCGACCGCATCGCGATGGAAGACGCACGGAATCTGGACGCGATCATCTTCGACAAGACAGGGACGCTTACCGAGGGCGAACACGGCGTCGTGGATATGGCGACCGTCAACGGCGTCGACGAGGACGACGCGCTCGGGCTGGCGGCAGCCGTCGAGAGTGACTCCGAACACATGATCGCGCGAGCGATTCGCGAGGCCGCCGACGAGCGAGACCTAACTACTCCCGACGCGACCGCCTTCGAGGCGATCAAAGGGCGAGGGGTTCGCGCAAACGTCGATGGAAACGAGGTGTACGTCGGTGGGCCGAACCTGTTGACCCAGCTCGATAGCGAGATCCCCGCCCATCTCCAGCGCTTCGCTGACGAGGCGGGACAGAACGCTCAAACGGTGGTGTATCTCGTTCGTGACAGTGAGTTGATCGCCGCGTTCGCGATGGCCGACGTAATCCGTGAAGAGAGTTTCCGCGTCGTCGACGCCCTCCACGATCTGGGAATCGAAGTGGCGATGCTGACTGGCGACTCCCAGGACGTCGCCAACGCTGTCGCTGACGAACTGGGCATCGACACGGTGTTCGCCGAGGTCCTCCCCGAAGACAAAGACGAGAAAGTCCAGGAACTCCAAGACCAGGGGAAGCTCGTGGGGATGGTTGGTGACGGTGTAAACGATGCGCCGGCGCTGACGCGAGCCGACGTCGGGATCGCCATCGGGAGCGGCACCGACGTCGCCGTCCAGTCGGCGGATGTCATTCTCGTGCAGAACAACCCGATGGATGTAGTGCGACTCGTGAAACTCAGTAAGGCGAGCTACCGGAAGATGCAGGAGAACATCGTGTGGGCCGCCGGATACAACGTCTTCGCACTTCCGCTTGCAGCAGGCGTCTTGGCACCGATCGGGATTCTGCTCTCCCCCGCTGTGGGTGCGCTCCTGATGTCGTTGAGCACGGTCATCGTCGCCATCAACGCACAGCTGCTCCGCCGCGTGGACCTGTCCATCCCCGAGCTTCCAAGCGGGACACCAGCGACTGACGCACAACCTGCAGACTGAAACGCTCCCGATCGCTTCGGAGCTTCTTTCAATTGAATTCGGTTGCTGGACAGCAGATGGCGACCTGCGTAATTTCGGTGGGTATCGCAATGCGGTCACCGGTTCCACAGTTTTCCCGAAGGGTGTATAGTTCGGTATACACAAACGCTTCCTCTGATGGGCGACACTGCTGCGTCAGCACTAGGTTTATACCGTTAGACGGACTTTATTCCGATATGAGCCTCGAAGAGACGGTTGACTACCTCGCCGAGGAACTCGACCTCGAGCGAAGTGAACACGTCCGTGAGGTTGGTCAGTCGGTCGCCGAGCTTCGCGACTGATCAAAACATTTCTCTGAAGTCTCGTTCGACCAGTCCGTTCTCCAGATACGTGATGAACTCTTGTTTCGTTGGTCCTTGACGGTCAAGTAGATCGTCCCGTCCTGCTCGTTCGAGAACTGCCTGCGCGAAGTCCGTACAGTGAGATTCGTGCTGCCCAGCATACTCTGTGAGGGCTTCTCGCCAGTGCATATCCAGCTCGAACTCGGCTAATCGGATTTGGATCCCGTCTTTCCGTTCGACGAGGTCGACGTCCAGCTCTTCGAGTTGCTTGAAACGGAGGTTGTTCCGGCGGACCGTGATGAGCCGCTTGGAATCGACGATATAGGGATCGACCCACTCTCGCCAGGAATCGTCGTCGACGTGCGTTCGTGGCATCTCAAAATCTGGGTCCACACTCTCAATACAGAACTGCAGCATCGCGATGCCAGTTCGATGATTCGCATTCGGGAGGGAATGGCGGAGGATCAAATTTGACATCACCTCTCCAGCGACGGTCGGAAGTGGGGCTCCCCAGGACACGTGATCGAGTGCCTGTTGGATCTTTTGCGGTTCGAACTCCTTGTAGAGCCGAAACTCATCCTCATCTCGAACATCGACAGCAGCTTCGAGCAATTCTACTAACCGGAAGGCGACAACTTGCCCAGGGCGGGGGAGGTCACGAATACGGTCACTCAGCCATTCCTGATCGAAGTCAATATCTTGGGCTGATTCGATCTCTGAATCGCCTTCGTAGAGCACATAGACCGGTGTCTCGAAGGGGTATCCGATGAGTTTTGTCGATTCGTCGGATTGCTCTCGTTGAGACCGGATTTCTGCTACCGATGCCGAGCTATATTTGAGTGAGAAATTCTCGGCCTGTGGGTGGTGATAGAAGACGAGCCGAGCCATCTCACTGTGTATTCGTCGGAAGTGGATAAAGCAGTCCCGTTTTTATATTGAGTTCTATTTGCCTGGTACTACGACGGTGTGGGTGCGTTCACGTCCTCTAAATACTGGCTTTCCCACTCACGTCGCGCCTCGATCTCCCGCACTCCGCGTTGTGTGACCGTGTACACATTCGTCCGTTTGTCGAGTTCACCTTTCTTCAGGAGGCCTTTGCCGACGAGGTCGTCGAGGTTTGGATAGAGCCGCCCATGATTGATCTCTTGTTCGTAGTAGTCGTCAAGTTCGGCCTTTACTGCGAGCCCGTGTGGTTCCTCGAGCCCGGCGATCACGTACAAGATGTCCCGCTGGAACCCAGTTAGATCGTGCATCCGTCTGTTCCCTATTTTTGAGGGGTGGCATATGTTCTCTCTGGTACTCAGAGGCGGATACAGTATGACTGGGCAAGAACCCCGCGTGGAAACTTCGAACATTTATATGGTGGACAAGAGAAGTTCGCGATGGAATGTCTGACCTAATCGTCAAAGCGGCCGTGAAGGACGCACTCTCGGATCAGAACGTCTCGGCAGATTTCTACGACGCCCTCAATGAAGAGGTCGCCGAACTGCTCGACGACGCCGCAGAGCGTGCCGAGGCCAACGACCGGAAGACGGTTCAGCCCCGCGACCTGTAGGCGTACTATCTCCCGAGAGGCCCGTACGTGCTTTTCCGAAAGAACCAACCTCTCCTCTGGACGATGGTAGAAACGTTCAGGAACGACAGCGACAGCACCACTACCGCTGGACAGTCGCTATTTCGAATCGCGCTCCACCCCCACCGCTCTCCGTGATTGTCACTTAGCTGGATTTTGCTCTCGACTCACCGACGTTATAACAGGTTCGGCTCCGCTGTGAGATTGTGTAAAACGCATCTCAACGGGATAATGAAATGGCTAAGCAGTGGATTTGGAAGTGACTACCGGATAGTATTTTAATCCCCCCTCTCCGATGTATAGGGGAACGGAATAATCATCGTAATGGTCTGGCAACAAACTCCCTACACACTCCCGCTGCTACTTTCGGGAGGCCTGCTTACATCTTTCTCGGTCTATCTCTGGTGGATAGGCCGGGGACAGCAATCCCACGGAACGATCCTCGGGTCGCTGCTGATGTTGGTGGGGGCTGAGTGGGTCTTTACATATGCGTTACAGCTCTCTGCGACAACGCTGTCAGGGAAGCTCTTCTGGCTTCGATTTGAGTTTGTTGGAGTGGTCTTACTCCCGCTTATTTGGTTCGGGTATGTCCTCTGGTACACTGGTCGTGACCGGTGGTTCACGCCTCGGGTGTTCGGTTCTCTTGGGGTGTTTGCTGTCGGATTTCTGATCCTGTTGGTGACGAACGACGCCCACCATCTCGTGTATCAAGAGTTTCAGCTTACAACGATCGATTCACTCGTCATTCTCGATACCACATACGGCCCGGCATTCGGCCTATATATGATCTACGCCAACGGCCTGTTACTGGCGACGTTGGGGCTGCTAGCCAGTACGTTCGTTCATACCCGTGGCGTGTTCAGATGGCAGATTAGCGTCCTCTTCATTTTTGCGCTGGTCCCTGGGATAGCAGGGATCCTCTATGTGACCGAAAATAATCCACTACCAGGACTCAACATCGCGGCGCTCTCGAACATCGTGACGGCCTTTGCAGGCGGCATAAGTCTCATCCGATTTAAATGGATGGACGTGACGCCGGTGGCGCGTGATACCACGTTCGATGCGATGAACGAGGTGGTAGTCGTCGTCGACCCCGCTCATCGGATTGTCGATCTGAACGCTAGTGCTGGTCTCTTGTTTGGCGATCCCCGTGACGAGATCATCGGGACTCCCGCGACCGAGTATATCCCGGAACTTGACGCGATGTTGAGCGACCCCGATCCCCCCGATCGACAGGAGCTCACCGTCTCAGCTGGGGCTGATGAGCGCGTGTTCGAGGTGACGATCTCGCCGATTAAAGACGTACCTGGGGATGAGACTGGTTATACGATCCTGTTGCACGACATCACCGCGCGGAAACAGGCTGAACAACAGGTTCAACAACAATCCACCCGACTCACACAGCTCCATTCCGTGGCTCAGAAACTGGCTGCAGCCCATACGACTGACGAGGTCTACGATCTGGCGGTGTCGGGTGCAGGTGAGTTGCTCGCCTGTGACGATGTCCGGATTTCCGCTGTCGAAAACGAGTATTTCGTGCCGCAAGCCAGTCTGAACGGCGATCTTTCAGAGACCTGCTCACCGATGCCGATCGATGCCGGATATGCTGGATACAGCTACTCGAAAGGAAGCATCGAGATTATCGATGATATGACGCACACGCGCTCTGCGGCTGCGGATACCTCCGAGAGCGATCCCCCGTCGGCGCATTCGGTCCCTCTGTCAATCCCGAATGCCGATACGACGACAAACGAAGAAACGCCAACCCACGATGCTGAATATCGCTCTTTGCTGTCTGCGCCTGTTGGTGAGTATGGGGTGCTGCAGGCATTCGATACGGGACCTGGTGCGTTCGATGATCAGGACCGCCAGATCATCGATTTGCTGCTCTCACACGTTGAAACAGCGCTCGAACGCGTGGCTGTCGAAGAGGAACTCCGTGCCGAGCGCGATCGCCTCGACGAGTTCGCCAGCGTCGTCTCGCACGATCTTCGTAACCCGCTCAACGTCGCCGACGGTCGTGTTCGGCTGGCCGCTGATGAGTTAGATGGGGAGAACGAACATCTCGAGGCCACCAAACGGGCGCTCACGAAGATGGCCGACCTGATTGAGGATATGTTGACGCTGTCCCGGGAGGGCCGCACTATCGGCGAGACGGAATCCGTTCACCTCGATTCGATCGTCAAGCAGGCCTGGTCCTCTGTCGAGACTAAAAATGCATCACTGACGATTGCCGATTCTCTTCCGGCTGTCGAGGCAGACCCTGCGCGACTTCGGGAGCTGTTCGAGAACCTGTTCCGCAATGCGGTCGAGCACGGCGGGGCGGACGTAACGGTTACGGTCGGTACACTCGAAAACGGCTTCTATCTCGCAGATGACGGCCCGGGAATTCCCCAAGACGAACGGTCTTCCGTATTTGAATCCGGTTATTCAACGGCAGCGAATGGGACTGGTTTCGGACTCGCGATTGTCGAACAGATTGCAGATGCGCACGGCTGGGATGTCGCCCTCCACGAAAGCCAAGAGGGTGGCGCACGCTTCGAATTTACTGAACAAGAATCAGTGTACGATCGTGCGACGCCCGATCAACCTACTGGCGAGTCCTGAGCCACCCCGAGTCTGTCTTTTTAAGACGAATCTTCATCCACCTCGTATTGTCCTTTTTATTGACTCACCTGCAAGCATAAGGTATGCCCCCTGAAGCGGCGCAACGACTGACCACCTATTGCCGGGAGCGGGCGGGAGATGACGTTCGGAGTGTCGTTGAGTATTCTGGTGACGAGTATACGGTAGCGTATCTCCGGGACGGTTTGCAGGCACAATATGATGAAGATCAGTTTGATGACCTCGTTCAGTATGCTCGCGAGGTTCACGAACGGCTGGCAACTGTCGAGGCTACCGAGACCCCGTTAGGGGATGCCCGTGCAACGGTCCATTACTTCGAGAACGCCTTTGTCATCCAGCTAGTCGTCGACGAGAATTTGGGCTATTTCGTGACGTTCAATAGCGGGGTCGGGCAAACCCTCGGGACCTTCATCACAGACTGTCTCAAACGAGTCCGTCCCTCCAAGTCATCGGGGTGAGTTGTCGTTTTAAGAATCGATGTAAGCGTATCTGAGTGTTTGTTACTGACCGATGTTTTGGGGGTCAACAATCTGAAGGCGGTCCAGCCCCGCGACCTGTAGGCATACTTAGCGTAGCCAACCCCAACACTCGAACGTAGCTTTTTGAGGTTCCTGTTCAGAAGTTAGGAAACGAAGATGGCGGACGCACCGGATACCGAACGGCAGGCGGTCGAACCCGACGCGAAAGAGGTCCTCAGCGTGTCACAGCTGAACGACCGGATTGCGTCGGTCGTCCAAGACACGCCCGCCCTCAACGGCGTCCGCTGTATCGGGGAGGTCACTGACCTCCACAAGAACAGTACGGCGCTCTACTTCACGCTCACCGACGGCGAGGCCGAGCTTCCCTGTATGATTTGGGCGAACCGCTACCGGGAGATGGACGCCGACCTCGAGGACGGGACCGAAGTCATCCTCGAGGGCGATATCGACTACTGGACAGAGGGCGGGAAAATCGATCTCAAGCCGTGGGAAATCATCGTCGGCGGCGACGGCGACCAGGCGGCTGCCGTTGAGCGACTGCGAAGCGAACTCGAAGAGCGTGGCTGGTTCGACGACGGCCAGAAACAGCGCCCGCCGGCGTTCCCAGAGCGGGTTGGGGTCGTAACCTCCCTCCGCGGCGATGCCCGCTATGACATCCAGAACGCGATCCACGAGCAGGACCCCACCGTCGACATCTTGGTGAAGGACGCCACCGTCCAAGGGTCGGAGGCGCCCACATCCATCGCGAACGGCATTCACCATCTCGACCGCTCGGAGGACGTCGACGCCATCATCGTCGGTCGGGGCGGTGGGAGCGATTCGAACCTCCAAGCGTTCAACACCGAGCGGGTCGCGGAGGCGATCTTCACCGCGAATACCCCGGTGGTCACCGCGATTGGGCACACCGATGACCGGTTAATCGCAGATCAGGTCGCAGATGTGGCAACGATCACGCCGACGGCCGCCGGCGAGTATATCGTGAATTCCCGCGAGGAGTTCTTCGCGGGCGAGGTCAAGCCGTTGGCCCAGCAACTCGACGCCGCGTACGAAACCTTCCAGCAGGAGCACGAACACGAACAGGAACTCGCCGAAGCAGTCGACGAGGCGGCCGCATCCGAGGGGCTCCCGCCGGTCTACTACAAGGCCGCAATCGCTGTGCTGCTGTTGCTGTTGTTGGCCATCACTGGGCTTTGGTTGGGGGTGATCTAAACGTGGCAAACGACCAAGAGATCCACGACCGGCTGGCCCGTGTCGAAGAAATCATTAAACAGCTCGATGCGGACGAGTGTGACCTCGATGAAGGAACAAGGCTCCACGAGGAAGGTCAGGAACTCTTGGCCGAGGTGCGAGAAATCCTCGACAACGGGCGTGGAGAGGTCGTGGAACTCGAGTAGAGCGCGATTTCAGTCTTAACCAACAGTCAACGGAATCTAACCCCATTGTTGGTTAACGGTGCCTTTGCGAGGTGAACGAACTCTCCGGTTATAATTTACTTTAGATTTTTGCGCCAGTTGGTGGCCAGAAAGCATATACCGATCTTCTAGCTATCGCACCACCATGGACCGGGGCTCAACCGGTGCATACCCACCCCGCACATATGATCACACGGGCAGTCACCATCGAAGACATCGATGATCTGTACCTGACGTGGAACAGCCATATCAACGGTTCCGCCCTCTATCGCCGCGCCCTCCGAGATGAGATGGAGCTTCGCGACGTCGACCCCGACGAGCTTCGAGATCTCTTCGAACGGGCCCGCGAACAGGGCTACACGAAAGACGAGATCGTCGACGAGACCAACCGCTACGCTGATCTGAAAGCACTCGTCGACGACGCAGAGGAGTAACCCGCTATGTCACAGGACAATACGCCCTCCGAGACGGCTTCGAATCGCCCCGACAGCCAGTCCACGGCATCGAGTAGGCTTCCCAGGCAAGCTGTGTTCATCGTCGTCGTCCTGAGCCTGTTCGCTGTGGAACCCGCCGCCGCACAGACGAACGCTGTCTGTAGCGCAGACAACCTTCCCAGCATGATCGAGGGCTTCTTCCAGCTTACCACGGCGCTGGGCATTGTCGGCCTCGCAGTCGTGTGGCAGGCTGACTCCCTTATCGAGATGTTCACGATTACGCCCGAGCAGAAGAAGGGCCTCAAGCGCCACAAACGGTCGGCGATGAAGTCCGCGGTCGTCCTCGTCGCCCTCGGGCCACTCTACACCGTCGCTGGGTCGATGATGAACCTCCCGCTGGCGCAGTGCGTCGACCTCGCCCCCTGGTAGGTGACTACCACCCCCGTCGCGAGCCCCCATGACACAACGAGAGCTCTCCGTGCTAATGGCCGCCCTGTTCGTGACGAGTTTAGTCACGGGTCTCGTCACTGCAAGCCCGCCACGGCCAGGCACGGAGGGGAATGGGCTCACTGAGAATGAATCAGCGACGCTGTGGTCTCGCGACGCGGACAACTACATCACCCAGGAGGAGTACCAGCAGCGCTACGGCGAGAGCCGGACCGCGATGCACCAACTCGCAAACGGGACGGACATCACGTTCACGCGCCCGCCGGCGACAGCTGCAACGTGGACGCGAAACGATTTCGCTGATCTCGAACCCGGTGGGTCGGATACGTCTGTGCATCCGCGCCACGCGTCGCTCGAAGACGGGGTGTTCATCGAGGACGCCCACGCCACGGTGTTCGCAGTGCAGCCGTCGACGCGAGGTCACTTGGAGTCGGGTGACACGCCGCTCTATATCGCGCCGAACGGCACGATGCGGGGGTTCGTCGACTATCGCGTTCGCGTCCCGAACGGGAGCTCTTCGGGGAACACGACGATCGAGTGGTCGCTCGCGAGCAACGAGGTTGAGGAGGTTCGATTGCAGAAGGACGGCGAAACCATCGTCGAGCGCGACGGCTCGCACACGCCGGCCCTCGACTACCAGATCGAGGACGACTGGAGTGCAAACCTCACGCTTGAAGCCGAGATCAGCGTCCGGTTGAAGAAGACCACGCGAATCGACCGAGGCGACGAGACTGATGTCGAGGTCACGTACCGAACCGAATCGCTCAACGTCTCGGATTCGATCGCCGTCGAGATCTACGACCTCTCGGCGTACCCCTACTACGCCGAGTATCCCAATGGTGACGCCGGTGTGGCCATTTTCCAGTCCAGACCGTGGCAGGGGTACACGCTGACGGAGAATGGAAGCGCACGAGTGCGTGGCGTCTGGCGGTTCTACACCGCTCGGAACACCAACTGGGATACACTCGTCAGGTCGAACCGAACCGACAGCGCCACCGTCGAGTCGGATGCGATTCCGGTCTATATTCACGCGTACCCGTCGCGAATCGGCCCGCGTGCTGAACCAGTTCGCGATGGCCCAGAGATTATCGACACCTGGGGCACTGACCGACCGTCTCCGGACGGAACGCTCGGTGAGAACATCAACATCGACATCGTCAACCAGTCGTACACGACGACGTACGGTGTTGCGGTTCGCGCGGAGAACGTCGACCGCGACGCGCTCCAGGTGGCGGGGATCGTACGGGGCGTGAACGCCTCGATTGTGGCACCTGACGCTAGCTCAGAGCGGCAGCTCCGGCGCAGTAATCTGACGGTTGAGGTGCTCCAGCAGAACGAAAGTCAGGCCACACTCCGCATCGAACTCCGAGACAACGAGACCGGCGCACCGATCGTGCTCAGCGATCCCGACCGACGATATCCAATTGGCGGGAACACTCGCAACGGCTACATCACCATCGCGGAGCAACGCGTCGAGACCAACGCCTCCGGGGTGGCGATTGTGACGATCGACGAGCCGGGTATCTACACGGCACGGTACCATCCGGGTTCGTGGCTCGGGCACAACCCCGCATATGTGAGTGCGACGGCTACTGCTCGCTGGCATCCGCTCGGCACCATCGACGGTTGGTTCGCATTTATTTTCGAGGTCGGCTGGCAGCTCATCCCGTTTCTTGTGATGTTCTACGCAGGCAAGCGGCTCCTCCGAATGCTCGGTCCAGAAGACATCTTCCAACGGAACCCATAGTCCATGACTAGAAACCACCCACACATCAGTCGGCGAACCGCCCTCCGAACAGTCGCAGGTGCTGCGCTCGTAAGCGTCGCTGGCTGTCTGAACGACAATGGCGGTTCTGGGACGCCTGGTGATGGAACGACCTCTCCAGATGGCAACGGCCCACTCACGCGCATCGCTGTCGAGGAGACAACACTCGTCGTCGAACTCTCCGAAGAGGCCGACGTCGACCAAGTCAACCTCATCCAACCGAACGGCGAGTTATTCGGGAAGCGTGACGTAGCCGCAGGTGCTCAGCAGGTCTCATTCGAGATCGGCACCGCATATGCGCCCGGTGAGTACCGCGTACTCGCGTTGAAAGGCGAGGAGACAGTAGTTGAGACCACGACTGAACTCCGTCCAGAGATTCAGATACAGGATGTCGGACTCTATCGGAATAACCCAGATAAGCCGTGGGACGAAGTCTATGGTGAGAGCGAGACGGACCGGATCAAGAATGGCGAGGCATTCGTTACGGTAGAGAACACAGGAAGCGGTCCGGAAGCGATAACTGAACTAATCTTCTCCGGGGACGTTCCCAATCCAATTGAGAACCCCAGAGGCAGTGGAATGCACGAAACCGACCGGGTAGTAGTTTCCCCCGGCGAGACGGCCGACCTGTTCAGTAGTTCGTTTCCGTTCGGTACAGAAACTGAGGACGGGATGGGATGCTCCCCAGACGGGAATAGTGGCCAGTTTACTGTTATCGTTGAGACACGGGTCGGTGGAAATCAGGTCTCAAGCACCTACAACGTTCAATACACTGGTTCCGACGATATGACTGATTGTGAGGTCACGATCACTGAGGTATAACGATGGTCGATCTCATTGATGTCGTCCTTGAGGGTATCAAGGGCGTCGTTGAGTGGTTCATTGGGCTGTTCATGGACGGTCTCAGATCAGGGTATGAAACTCTGACTGAGGGAATGTTCGGGACACCTACTCCAGAGACGAACGGAGCTTTTGTCTTCGGTGAACCAACCAATGCACCCTGGCCAGCGATTCACGATGCTCTCATCGGCGGCGAAATCATGCTGGTTGCCCTCTTGCTCCTCGTGATGAGCGTTCAGGGCCGTCACACGGTTCGGATATTCAATATTGGAAGTACCTACGAAGCCCGAAAAACGAAGAAGACGGCCTGGGTCGGTGCTTTTCTAATCATTACGTGGTATTGGGTTGGAACTCTTGCACTCTACCTCGTTGACGGATTCACTATCGCCCTGATGCCGGAGCTTTCCTCGGTTACGGAGGCGATGATTGGATTCTTGGAGGTATCTATCACAAACCCAGGGCTGGGACTATTGTTCGCCGTGATTGGTGGAATCTCGATGTGGGCGCTGGAGGCGCTGTTCTACATCCGGATGATTCTGCTGTATGTCTACCTGTACGGAATGCCGATTGCATTTGCACTGGCCTACGGAAACATTCCGGTCGTATCCGATATCGCGATGGGGTTCTGCAAACGGTTTGTCCCGTTGGCTGTCCTCCCGCTCCCAGCAGCGATGGTCCTCAAGGGGTACGATTTGATCTACGGCGGTGGAACGCTCACACCCGGAACAGCGTTCCTCAAATATCTCGTCGCGGCGTCGCTTCCACTGGTCGCCCTCTACATCACGTGGAAGACGTTCAAATACGCGACGCCGCTGACGGCCAAAGTCGTCGGCGGTGCGACGAAAGGCGCAGCACTCGTTGGTGGTGTCGCCGCCGGTGCCTATGTCGGTGGCGCCGGCGTCGCGACGACCGCCGCTCGGTGGGGGCCGAAAGCCGCCGCTGGCCACGCCGTCGCACAAAAGGCAGCTGCCCGCGGTGGGCATGGAGGAGACGATGGCGGGACGCCATCGTACCGTCGAACAGAGAATGACCCTGGTGGAGCGACAGCGGAATCGGCGAGTGACGACCGTGGGATGGAGTTTGATCGAGGAATCCACTAACAATGTCAGCAGATCAAGACGCGGCCGCACGGCGCATCATGGATCAGTTCGGCGAGGAGAGTCGCATCCCGTATCTCAATATCGAGGAAGGAGACGTCGGCATGCTCATCGCCTTCCCCATTATTGGGCTGTTTATCGCTGGCCTCACCGGGATCGAGTCGCTTGCCCTCCCGTTCGTCGCTGGCGGGCTTGGCTTTGGCGTTGCCGTCATCTACGTCTCACCAACCCACCTGAACGCTTGGACGTGGACCAAAGACGTCTATAGGTACCTCAAGCGACCTCAGATCACGTTCAGTGCGCCCGCCGAAGCCGACACGAGTACCAACGAGTCAGAGCGCAACGAAGGCGGACTCGCGAACTACACGCCGTTCAAGCCGGACGAGCGGACACAGGACCTCACGAACATCAAGCGGGCGTGGCCGGGTGCTGGTGCCATCCAGCGTGAAGACGGCGCGATGGAGGCGTTCATCGAGATCGATCCGGCCAACATGGACTTCGCGATGTCCGACGACTGGGCGCAGCTGCAAGACGCCGGCGAAGAGTTCGCCAACAAAGAGCTGGACTCGAAGCTCAAACTCCACGCCACAACTCGTTCCTTCCCGGTCGAGCAGATCACCGAGACTATCGAGGATCGGCTCACGGACGAAGACGTCACGGAGAACCCGATCTTCCGGGAACTCCTCGAAGAATATCGGGAAACACGGCCGAAGGAGATGCGTGACCGGGGCATTCAGCAGGTCCGGTACTACATCGGCGTTGAAGTCAGCCCGATAGAAGTGTACGACCGCTTCCGCGACGAGGGCACCCCCGCCGAGAAGCTGACCCAGTTCCCCGTCATCGGGTTCCTGTTCAACCCGTTCGTCACCCGCCGCGAGGACCTCACCGACGTCGAACGTCGTGCGCAGATGTTCGAGAAGCTCGACAGTCGCGTGAACGACGTTCGCTCCGAGTTTATCCAGCAGGCGTCGGGGTGGTCCGCACGTCGACTCAGCACGGTCGAGCTGTTCGTTCTGAATATGGACTTTTGGAACGGCCGCGAACATGACTACGACGAGGCGGAACGTGTCGTTCGCGACCAATCGATCATCGGCCACTCGCGCCGGGAGGACCCACACGATGCGTAACGTGATCCTCCAGACTGGTGGTGGCGCGCTTGGCTCCGTCGCCGGGTGGCTCCAGAATCTGACACCAGCAGAGAGTGCAGTACTTGCCCTTGCAGTGGGTCTCGGCCTTGGCGTCGGCAGTAAGTACCTGTGGGACCGCTTCACTGCGGATGATGAACCAGACGTGGACTTTACCGATGTCCTCGACGAGGAGACACTCGAAGAAGGCGAGGCCGAACGCAAGCTCCTCGACGACATCTCCGAGTCGCACAAGACCGTCACCGCTCCCGGAGCTGTCGAGTGGGAAACGCGAGCCGCACGGGTCGGCGAACAGTGGACGACGACACTCTACATCGCTAACTATGCCGACTATCCCAACGACGGGTATCTGAGCGACCTCTTCGAGATGACCGATGTCCAGTTCGATTTGACGGCCCACATCACGCCGAAAAATCAGGAGCGGGCCCGGAACGAACTGCAGGACATCGCTGACGACCTCCAGGTCGATGCTGACCTCGAACAGAGTATCCGGAGCGCCTATCTCCAAGAGCGCGCCAACGAGGCCGCAGCGACGTACAAGGCCGTCGAGAACGGCGCGAACGTCTTCGACCAAGGGATGTTCATCACCGTGCGGGCCGACGAGAAAGACGAACTCAGAGATGCCGTCCAGACGGTCAAGAGCGCGCTCCGCGACGACCCGGCGAACCTCACGCCGAAGACGGCTATCTGTCGGCAGGATCTCGCCCTCCAATCCGCCGCGCCCATTGGTGACAACGAATTCGGGCGGACATCGATTGCGCTCGGCGGCGCCGTCGGCGCGTTGCTGTCCTCGCCGCACAACGCGACGATTCTCGAGGAGGGCGGCGTCGAGTTCGGGATTCACAAAGATAACCAGAGTCCCGTGGTCATCGACCCGTTCGCGCGGGACAACGGGTACGCGATGTTCACCGTGGGCGACACGGGGTCGGGGAAGTCGTTCAGTTCGAAGCAGAACTTCATCCGCTCCATCGAGCAGAGTAAGGACCGTATCGGCATCATCCTCGAGCCGCTGAACAACTGGGCCGGTGTCTCGGAGGCGCTCGACGCCAAGCGGATCACAGTCGGCGGGACGCTCGGGCTGAACCCCTTGGAGATTCGGGAGACGCCCGAACACGTCCAGCGGGCGATGGGCGAGGACGCGAGCCCGTTCAACGAGAAACTCGACGACGCGATGAGCTTCCTGACGAACTTCTTTGCCCTCCGGGGCATCTCACTGGGAGACCGGCGCACTACGCTCGAACTCGCCCTCAAACGTGCCTACCAGCGCAACGGCATCACCGACGACATCTCGACGCACAGCAATCCGAGTCCGACCATCCGTGATATGATGGACGTCTTCGAGGACATGGTCGACGACCCTGAGGAGTTCGTCGTTCGATCCGACGAAGAGGCAGGGAAGATCAAAGAGGACGCGACGTGGCTCCTCGATCAGCTGCGCCCCTTCGAGGACGACGGTCGCCACGCCAACCTCGGCCAAGAATCGGATTTCGACATCCGGGACGAGAAGGTCATCTACCTCGATCTGGCCCAGCAGGAGGGCAGCGTCGACAGCAGCACGGCACTGACGATGCAGCTACTCATCTCGCTGGTGTACGAACGGGCGAAGGTCTCGGAGAAGGAGGTCGTGTTCTACATCGACGAGGCGCGCTACATCATGCAGGACGCCGCAAGTCTGGCGTTCCTCGAGACGGTGTTCCGGCACCACCGCCACCACGACCTCTCGATCCGGCTGGTCACCCAGACCGTCGACGAGTTCTTCGAGCACGCCGAAAGCGAGGCGATCCTCGATCAGTGTGCCGTCAAGCAGTTCCACCGCCTCGACGGGATGGACAAGGAGTGGGCCGACGAGTTCGGGCTGAACTACGCACAGATGCGGTTCGTCCAGGACGCCGTCCCCGGCAACGAGGACGCCGGCTTCTCCGAAGCACTGGTTGGCGTCGACGGCGAGTGGCGTGGGATCCAGGTCAAAGCGATGCCCAAGGAGAAGCAGGTCATCGACTTCGAGCCAACCGAGCAACGGCGAGCCTCACTCCCCGGGACTGGTGAGAACGCCGTGGACGCGGACGTGCAGGCGTTCCAAGACGATATTGAAAGCCGAGCGACCGACAATGGACAACGCCCACCTGAGCAGACGCCAGCAGAGACTGATGGTGGCGCAGCGGGAGGTGACGACGATGCGTGAGTACCTCCGCGTGACGCCTACCTCCGAACGCCTCAATCCGGAGCGGCTGCCGCAGGCACTGGAGAGTCTCCACAAACTGACCTTAACGAACTCGACAGGGCTAGCTGACAAACTCAATCCGCTACACAGCAAAACACCGCTACGATTCGAATTCCTCGCGCTCAGCGAGGGTGCAGACGACCCCGTCGAATTCTACTACGGTGCTGACGACCATCTGGATACGCTTGAGAAACGTCTCCGGTCGATCTATCCCGAGACGTTCGACATCGAGCGTACCAAAGTCGACGTCGCATCCCGACTCGTGCAGCCTGTGGAATTCGACCGAGAGACATTCGTCGATCACTATGAGTCGGGCGATCTCACGTACGAGTTCGGTCCTGACGAGCAATACGAACGTGGGACTGACGAAGACAGTCAAGCGAGGCAAGCAGACGCCCAATCAGTCGCGGAAGGAGGGACGGTCGGCGACCTGTCTGCCGACCACATCATCGAGATCGGAGACACCGCCCTCGAACTCGCCCCACCAGATGCGATTCCCGAGGATGAGCCACTCACGACGCTTGCCAAACCAACGGTGACAACAGAGGGGACGATACTCGCCCGGCCAGCGACCAAGACCGTCTCCCCACTCGGCGTGCGGTGGCAGGGGTCGGCCACTCGGAAACAGGACTGGATGACCTCACTCTCGCCATTCACTGCCGACGACGAAGCAGAACTCCCAGCCGTCGATCAGCCAGGTGGTGCGCTCGCGTCGCTTGTCGACCACCTGATGGAGGCGACAGCACCAGTAGCGTTCCAGGCCGTCTTCCAGCGACGCGAGAGCTGGCAGTCCGATGCCGACCTTCGCAAGGAGGACGTCATCGACGGCCGAGACACACTCGCTCAGGAGATTATTGGCTCCCTTTTCGAACTCGACGATCAGTCGGAGAGCCGGGACAGAAACCAGCTGAGCGACGCCGTTGCAAAACGTGTCGCGGCAATCGAGGCGAAAAATCCGAAGCGGTCGTTCACCGCGAACATCCGAGCGATCGGGATTCCGTCCGGGGACGACGGTCGCGATGATCTCGATGATCGGATGCAATCACTTGTCCCGGTATTCGACCCGCTTGACGGACCGTACTACGAGGTTGCGGCCGAACGGGTACGCGACAGCGGCTTCCGGGCAGCCACGAAAGAACGGAACGCACGAGCGGCGCTGCAGCGGCTCTTGGATCGTGAGATCACGACCGGCCGTGGGACGACCCGACCCGAGTTCGTCCTGAGTGGCCGAGAACTCGCGAATTTCGTACTCGTGCCCTCCTCGGAACAGCTGACTGTCGAGGGGGCACGTGGGACGCGTGCGGAACAGCAGAGTCGGAATCCATTGCCACGCCCCCACCAGGACCTCATGAGTGAATTCCGCGACGGGATGGCAATCGGGTATGCCCTCGACGACACCGGCGAGGCCGAAGACGAGC
The DNA here is from genome assembly GCF_024300825.1 of Natronomonas gomsonensis. Lineage (NCBI taxonomy): Archaea > Methanobacteriati > Methanobacteriota > Halobacteria > Halobacteriales > Natronomonadaceae > Natronomonas > Natronomonas gomsonensis. The sequence goes on from NZ_CP101324.1 coordinate 41,910, forward strand.
CGACACACATTCCACCCGGACTGCTGCCCACTCATTACGGCCGGTTCGGAACAACCGGCTCTGGGAAGTCGAAAGCCCTCATCAACGATATGCTGTCGCTGTACGCCAACACCGAGGGGCCGACGATCCTCATCATCCCGAAGAACGACGACATGGCCCAGAATTATATGCGGGCTCACGCGCGTCGGTTCGGAATGACCGACCTCCAAGAGAACGTCGTCCACTTCCCGATCCCGGACGTCCTCCCCGGGTTCTCGTTTTTCGATCTCGAACCGTCGATGGAGAGCGGACGGCGCCGCGAAGACGCCGTCCAACGGAAGGCCGACCACTACGAAGAGATTTTGAAGCTCGTGATGGGAACCGACCGCTACGAGCGGGCGACTGTGGCCCCAACTCTCATCAAGACACTCATCAAGACACTGTTCGACGAGGAATACGGGCGTGAGAACGGGCTCTACCGAGCGTCGACGGACTACTTCGCCCACCGACAGCTCGAACACGTCGTCGACCAGCTCTGGGAGGCCGGGCCACCGAACGAGAACATCGGCGACGCCCCACGGTCGAGCGACGAGGAAGTCACCCGGACGATTCGACGGCAGCTCCAGTTAGATTCGAACACCTTCGCGAACGTGATGGGCGGTGTCGGAAACCGTCTCGCCTACATCTCACAGGATACGCACCTGCGGCAGATCTTCAATAATACCGAGAACCAGTTCGACTTTCGGGATGTCCTCGACGAGGATACGGTCATCCTCTTCGACCTCGGCGACCTCCGCGACGACGCCGCCCGGATCATGACCGGTGTGATCCTGACCAATCTCGATGCAGCTCTCAAGGACCGCAAACAGGCCCTCCCCCAGCACTCGGACGACTACGTCGTGAACTTGCTCGTCGACGAGGCAGCATCGGTCGTGGTCTCCGACATCATGAATGATCTCCTCGAGAAAGGCCGGGGATTCCGGCTCTCTGTTGGTCTGTCGATGCAGTTCCCCGAACAGATGGAGGCTGAAGGTGGGCGGAAGATCTACCTGAATGCTCTGAACAACATCGGCAGTTCACTCATCGGGAAAATCAACGTCGACCGGGAACTGGCGCGAGCGATGGCCCACGAAGAGATGGACCCCGCGGATTTCGCCAATCGGATTCGTTCGTTGCCACGAGGGGAGTGGATCGCCAGCCTGCCAAGCCCGACGTTCGGTGAAACGGGGCCGTATCCGTTCAGTCTCGAACCACTCCCGATCCCACCGGGCCACCCCGAGAGCGAATCCCCGCTCACTGAGCGTGAAGAGGAGCAGTTCACTGAGACACTCTCCTCGATGCACGAGGACATCAGTGACGAACACGGTGTGCCGGCTGAGCCAGACACTTCAACAACGAGCACACCGACCAACGGACACGAGGTGCTCGATATCGAGAGTGACGACTTGGACGGTGCGATTGCGAAGGTGGTCCGGAGTCTCCAGCTTCGAGAGGGCTGCCGTGAGGAGAACGGCTGGGTGGCCGTTGAAGCAGTTGACGACGAACTCAGACGGCTCTTTGACGACACCGACGCCGAACCGCCATCGTATGATGCACTCGCAGATATTCGAGAACGATCACGATACCTCGATACGACCGTCGATATCGACGCCGACGAGCTCCGCATCCGGCTCACTGACGCCGGAGAAGAGGTCGCGACACCCGATACTGGTGGCGTGCAGGCCGCTGGTGGAAGTGCCCACGACGCAGCACTCCTTCAGATCGAAGAAGAACTCACTGCACTCGGTTTCACCGTCTCGATCCTCGCACAGGATGGCAGCGAGAAACCTGACGCGAGGGCGAGCCACCCCGACGTTTCCGACCGATTCGCCATCGAAGTCGAAACGACGACACCCGAGAATCCCGCGAAAGTGCTCACGAATCTCCGGAAGGCCCAAGCAGCAGGTGATATCCCGCTGTTTGTCGTTCGACCAGGAAACGACGAAACTGAGTGGGCCGAGCGTGTTGACGGCATTCTCACGCCACCCGTCCGTACCCTCCAGAATGGTGAGACACGGTTCTACACGACTGACTCGAATCTCACGTTCAGCGGTGGAGCGACCGAAGAAGGTGGAGTGACGGCCGTGCGACCGGCGACCGACGACGAGAACGGGACCCAGAACATCTGGCAGCGTGATGGCGCCGAGATCGTCCTTCGTGATGCCAGCGGGACGGAACATATCCGCCTCGAGTCGCTTGAAAAACTCTCGAAAGATCGTGTTCCGGCCATCTACAGCTACGACCACGCTGCCGACGAGTACGTCGTTTATGAGCACGGTGAGCAACACATCTACGAGACGAAATCGGCGTTCGAGGACGACTGGATTCGGATCAAAAAGCCGTTCGTTCCGGAAGACGAGTTCTCCACCCCAGAGTACAGCTGCGACAGCTACGTAATCGTGATTCTTGCCGATGAGAAGTCATCAGTCGTCTACACGGACGGGACAACGAAACCTCTCACAACCCTATTTGATCACTCAACCGCCCACAATGAATCAGAGGGGGACTCCAAAAACGACGACGAAAATAGTGACCGGGCGGAGACTGACTATCGGGCCGAATCTGCTCCGGGAGAGGATATGCCGAGGGAAGATTCCTCAGAGCAAATCTCCCAAACTAACGGGAGTGAACTCGATCACGACGCGGACGATTTCGAGTCATTCGTTGACGTGTACGTTACCGAAGAAGAGGACGCGGAACTCCCGAAGGATGATCTCTATAATGCGTATCGGATATGGGCAATCAGACACGACAAAGAAGTTCAATCGAAAGCGTGGTTCTCCCGTTCTCTCGGGGAGTTCGTAACGTATGATACGAGTCGGATTCGTCAAAATGGAACCCGCGTGAACTGCTATACAGGTATTTCGCTCACGGCAGCAGGGCAACAGTTGATTGAATGAAGAGAAATCTATGAGGTACTTGAATTCGAGACGGGTCATCAAAAAACCGCCCGAAGGCGTTGCCGGTCAGGGGAAACGACCACTAACAGCACGAGAGGGTAAGAATCAAGAGTTAATGCTCGGTTATGGACCGAGAAAAACGCAAGACGGAACCGCCGGTCAGGGCATCTGGGAGGGGCAACAGTATCTAACATCAAGTGAACATACGAAATCGCAGGACGGCGCTGCTGGTCAGGGGAAATTAAGAAAGGGTACTCCCGCCCGTATCAGCGGTCAGGGGAAAAACCACCAGACGGCGAAGCTGGTCAGGGGTATCACCGAGCGAAAACCAACTAGGATAGAACGGGGGGTCCCCGTTGGGACCAAGGGATTGGATCGAGGAGTAGAACTGAGTGAGTTCTGTGCTGGCTCAGAATTAGTGAAAGCCATGCAAGGTACTGTGAGAACATGAGTAAGAATATCATCGACGAACCGGAGGCGATCCCGGAGACGCTACGCGAACGGGACCAATGGGTGTGCTGGCGCGAAGAGGAGCGAGACGGCAAGCCGACGAAGATTCCGGTAACGCCGGGGGCTGGGGGGTTTGCGTCATCAACAGAGCCGGAGACCTGGGCGAATTTTGAGGCAGCACTCGAGTACACCGAGACGGCACACGCCGATGGTGTCGGGTTCGTGTTTACCGACGACGATCCCATCGTCGGCGTCGATCTGGACGACTGCCGCGATCCTGAAACCGGCGACGTCGACGACGCGGCACTAGACATCATCGAGCGCCTCGACTCCTATACGGAGGTGTCACCGTCCGGCACCGGCTATCACGTCCTCATCAGGGGCGAACTTCCCGACGGGCGGAACCGTCGCGGGAGCATCGAACTGTACGACACGGCACGCTTTTTCACCGTCACTGGCGATCACGTCGAGCGGACACCAACGTGCGTTGCACGTCGACAGGACGCGCTCAGAGCGATTCACCGTGAGTACGTTCAGGAGACAGAGCGTGACACGGCAGCAGAGTCCGAACAGCGTGGTAGCACTGACGACGAGTCACCGACGCCCGGTGGAGCCGCCGTTGACGTCGACCTCGAAGACGAGGACCTCCTCGAGAAAGCGCGGAATGCATCGAACGGCGAGAAGTTCGAGCGGCTCTGGAACGGGAACACAGCCGGCTACGACAGCCAGTCCGAGGCCGACATGGCGCTGTGCTGTCTGCTGGCGTTCTGGACCGGTGGTGACCGGACCCAAATGGAGCAGCTGTTCCGCCAGTCAGGATTGCTTCGGGAGAAGTGGGACGAGGTCCACTACGCTGATGGGTCGACGTATGGGGAGAAGACCATCGAGCGAGCAATTGCGACTACTTCGGAGTTCTACGACCCGGACGCCGGCGACGATACCGCAGATGATATCTCCGCCACATCGTCGCCAGACGTCGGCGCTGCTGACTCGGAGCGGAGTCGCGCATATCTCGCCGAGAAGAACCAGATCTTGAGCGACCGCGTCGACGAACTCGAGGCGACACTCACGGAGAAAACCGAGCGCATCGACGCTCTCGAAGCGGAGGTCAAGCGACTCACTGACGAACTTGCCACCCGTGGCCAGGAGGAGGAGTGCCAGGGCGAGCACGCCGCTACTACGAGTGAGAACAGTAGTGAGTCAGAGTCATCCTCACTGTTGGGTCGGTTATTCGGCGGTCGGTCCAAGTAGCGTTGCGACCGCAGCGGCACGTCTGTCACCCCCGCCAGGGGGCGGCGGGGTACATCACGTGCCCCCGATAGACGATGGCTTCGGAACGTACGACCCAAACGCAGACGGTACAGCAAGCAGCAACCAACTCCGACGGGGAGGCTCCGTGGGCAGACCTCGAGGTGGCGATCCCGAACGACCGCGATCACGCGTCGCTCGTCGCGCTCGTGGAGTGTGCCCTAATCGAGCTGACGCACGAGCACGTGGGGGCAGTTGTCGTCACTCACCAGGTCCGGGGGACAAACCGCACGCAGTACGTCGCCGTCGACGACGTCAGCGAGCAGTTCCAAAAGCGGCACTTCGACGCCCGGCTGGGCTGGCACGAGACAACCGTTCCTCGGGAGATCGTTCGCGACGAACTCGTCACCCAGCTCACCCGGTCGGCAGCCTCACAAGCGGAACGCACACGAGAAGCAGCAGCCAGCGAGCCGGACACGTTCACCGTGAAGCCGGTTCAGGAACTCCGGACTCCATAGGCCACACTCTTAACCAACACTCGGGACCAGTTCTGTCGAAGTGTTGGTTAATGACGTTGCCAGAATTTATGCCCTCAACCCACGCCCACCGCCCTATCCCTCCGCGACGTTGCCGTTTTCGAGTACCGCGACCCAGGGTCGGACTGACGCCCTCCGACTGGGCTGTTTATCGGCGCCGGGAGGCGTGCAGCGCGCGAGAGCGTGCGCGGCGTGATTCACCATGGTTGGTCCCGATCCTCACGACGACACGAGTGCCGACCACGAACAGCTCGAAACCGAACTCCTCGCACAGGACCGTGACGCCGCGAGCGTCGCGACCGCGGACGTCGACGACGCAACGGCCCGCAGCCTAGTCGACGACCTCATCGACGCGGACGTCGTCACACCCGTTCCCGAGGATCGCGTTCTCGTTCACGAGCCGAGTGTTACTACCTTCGACTCGACGACGCAATTGGCCGTCTTCCACCGTGGCTGGACGGCCGGCCGCGACGCCGACGCGGAGGCGGAGTAATGCAGCAGACGCTTACAGGGTGTGCGTTCTGCGACGCTCCGCCCAGCACCGAGACTGGCGAGGCCCACACATGGGGGGAAGATGAGCGGGTCACCCACCCCATCTGCGTCGACTGCGCGATCCAGATGGAGCCGGACCCCAACGAGCGCGATCGCTACGCCTGCGATGGCTGTGGGCTCGTCGTCGACGCCCTCGCGGCGCTCACGCGCTTCCGTGTGGAACTCGGCCATCTCGAGGGGCCGCTGCAGCTGTGTGCGCGATGTAGTCCTGGCGGGCCCGCGACGTACTGGACGCACGACCTCGATGAGCATCTCGTTGAGTGAGACATATTGCCGACGCTTACACCGTTTCCATGGAGGACCTCGTTGACGAAGTCGACGTCGCGCTTGACCGCGACTAATGGGGAGTCTCCCTATCCATGGATAGGGAAAGTATCCAATAAGCCGCACCGCTTGGCATTACGCCATAGATTCCGGTATCCCTCGCCGTCAGATCGTCGTCGAAAGACGCTCGATGCGATCAGCGGTTTCCTTGACTGCGTCTTTCTCCTCGAGACGACTCACGATATCCTGTAATTCAACCGTGGTGTAATCGAGTTCCTGCTGGAGGGCAGGCATAGATTTCGGTTCGTCGAGGGCGTGAAGCACTTCGAGTTCCTCGTATACGCGCTCTGTAATCTCCGCGACCGGCTCATGCAGGGGTGTCCTCACGTTGTGTTGCTCGGTGAGATCGGCCAACGCCTCGTTCACGTATGTTACGAATAGCTCTTGATCCAAGAGGTCGATCTGCGCGGCGAGTTCTGCTTCGACGACGTCGAAATCGAGGTCAGTCTGCAGCAGCGAAAACATATCTTCGATATCGTCCACCCGTCCGGCGACCGCCTTGAATAGGAAGATGTCCTCTGGGCTCACGAGTTCGACCACCAAGTTGCTGGGGTTGAGGTACCGCTCGCTACGCTTCCGAATCCCGTCAGAAAGAACCAGTTTATCGATTACCTGCTGGTGAAAGATGTCGATTCGACACCCATCATCGTTCTCGAGGATTCGCTGAGCACCGAGCGCTTCGTATTCTTCGTCCGGTTCCCGAACGATATCGTAACCAAGTTCGAGCAGTACTGCTTGGAGCTGCCCGAGGTCATCACCGGATGCGACGATGAGATCGATATCCTTGGTAGTGGTCTTGAGATCCTGGAACGCCATTGCCCCACCGCCGATCAAGAAGACAGTGAGTGGGTCGTCTAGCTGCTCGCCGATGCGCTCGAGTTCCGACCGAATGTACGAACTGTCGAATCGCGCCCTCATGCTGACACCCCGTAGTCCGCAGCCAATTCTTGGAACTCTTCCCACTCGGGAAGTCGAGATGCCCGCTCCTCGCCACTCGTGTCGAGATACGTGAGCAAGTCCTCGACGAGATCGTCGACGCCGTACTTTGTGGCCTGGTCACGCAGTTCGTCACGGTCGACGTCAACGTGGCTGAGCAGGAGCAGACAGTATGACTGGGTACGTGCGCCCGAATCGATTACGAGCATATGACAGCACAGCATCGCCGGCGAGAGATCATTCATCGTCTCTGAATGGAAATAGTACCGACGGTCGCGGGCCAGAAGGGGCAGGTCGTAGGTCTGGAAACGCTCTGGCCCCGTCGAAAGGAAGTCCTCGGCGGTAATCTCATCTGCGGTCTGGACGAGGAACTCGTCGAGTGACTCCCAGAGAATCGTGTAGGTGTCGGTGTGTTGTTCGACGGTCTGGCGATGGTCGTGGTGAACGAGTTCCCGAGCAAGCGTACTCAGTTGTTCGAATCCCTCGTTCAGCACATATGCATCCTCGTCAGTTTCGTAGATGATCCCTCGATGCTGAAGTGGATCGAGGGCGCGATGGACGGTACTCCTGTGAATGTTGGCCCGGCGTGCGAGCTCCATTACGACCCGCGGTGTTTCAAGATAGTAGAGAACGCGGAGCGTCGCACCCGACAACAGTTCAGGCCAGTCGATGTGCGAATACTCTTGGGTGATGTCTGCGAGGAGTTCGAGTGCTTTCGCGTCCGATGGCCGGATCTGCTTTGTTTTCCCTTGTCGACGCGTCTCGACGAGTCCGGTCGCTTCGAGACGATCGACAAGTTCAGACGTGTAGCTGAGACTGCGGTCCAGCTGGGTCGCAAATTCGGAGACTGTCTGCTCACCGTGAAGGACGGTGAGCGCGCGAACCTCGCCTTCGGTAAGCATCTGTTGCGTAGATACGAACCGATATTTAAATAACTTCGCTATCTCGCAACGAGTATGACTGACTCAGCTGAGGTTGCTGGGTGAGCAACACGATGAAGGCCCTCGGCCGTTCACGGGCGGCGCGCCGCCCGTTAGCTCGGGAGAGCCTGCTTTCCCGGTGACCGAGACGGCCTCGCCCTTTCTGAGTCCGCCAGGGCAGTAGTTGGGTCGCTGAGTGTCGCGGCTGGGTGGACAGGTGTGTCCGTTATGGCCCGCACCGCTCGCCGCGTTCCGCCCTCCGCGTCGCTCGCGACCGACCATTCCGGGCGTGCGGGCGCTCTCCGCACCGCCCGCGCCCGTTCCGGGCTAAAATGCATGTGCCCTCGGCGCCAGCGGGTATCCCCGTCGGTTGCGCCCCTTGCGGGCTTTCGCGTTCCAGCGCTTGGTGCCGCCTGCGCTGTCGCGCGCCACACCGCGGCGCGCGTTCTCGGCGACAGTCGCCCTGGACACGGACCCGCACATCGGGCCGGACACGAGCGGGCATATCCCGCTGGCCGCTCGCTCCGGGCGGGTCGGCGCGCGGTGCTGGTTGAGTGGCCTCCCTATGGCGCGCTCTCGCTCGCGCCCCAAGGGGCGCTCGCGAAGGCGCGAGCGAGAGCGCGCAGACGAGTCTGTCGGTCGTTGTCGTCGAGGAAATCCGCGATGTTGTAGCATCGCGGTGTCGGGCGCTGAGCGCCTTCAGGAATCAGGGTAGATTCCAATGTCTAGTAACAACGTCACCACGGATGTAGTTTCGGTCGATGAACAGGCTTTCGAGAAACACGATGAAGGCGAGGTCGACGAGGATGGCTTCGAAGTCGTCGACGAGACCCCGGAGTTCCGGGCGACGGTCGACATGGAAGTCCAGGCCAAAGTCGATTCCAACCACCCAGACGCGCGCGTCGAGGAAGGCCCGGATCACCTGTTCGGGAAGACCCTCGAACAGGAAGAGCGCATCAAGGCACGAGAGGCCGAGTTGGAACACATCAGTGCCCAGGCAGAACTCAGTCAGCAGGAGGGGCGTGCGAAGCGGACGCGAGACATCGCAGCGAAGCGAAGCGCTGAGCGGCGTGTGAAGTTCCAGAAGCGGGCAGCGAGCGTGAATCCGATGGCTGACCCGGAGCGAGACGATCCTCGTGCAGAGCTCACGCAGGAGCAGTTGGCGGCGGTGAACAAGCAGTCGATGCGGTTGGCGGAAAAACTGGATGGCTGGTCGCGAGCAGCGATTGGCCGGCGGTTGGGTGAAGCCGTCGTCGGTGGGAAAGACCTAACGAGTGCAGTCGTCGGGGTGTTCGAGGAGTTGCAGACGGCGCCTGGGACGGTGATCCCCATTGGGAAGCTCGAGGACGTCAATCGCAAAGAGGTGAGCATCGAGGGTCGAGTCGAAGTACTCTGGGATGCGGACTCGCCGGCCATCGCTCAAGTCGGGCTGATCGCAGACGACAGTGGAAAAACGAAGGTGACGATCTGGGAGAAATCAGATGCGCCGTGGATTGAAGAGGGCGAGCAGGTGCGTATTCACAAGGTAGCCCGGAACTGGTACGAGGGGCGCGTCTCACTGGCTGTCACTGGGTGGAGCACCATTATGTTCCCTGAGCGCGGTCGGTGGTGGGAATAGCCGGTCGGCGCACCCCTTTTTTGCTGGTGTGTACGCGGTCACCGCCACCTCCCACCACCTCCACGGTCCGGGCTGCTCACGGCGCTCACGCGCCGTTTCGCGGCCGGGCTTTCGCCACCGCAGCCCTCCAGTGTCAGCGCTGTTCCGTGTGGTGTGTATGTGCCCCTGATGGGTGAGGGGCACTCCGAGAGACGCGATCCGCGTGAGTCCCCTCGTGAGTATCCATGGCAACCAGAGAGATCTACGAAACGACGTTCGACGAAGACGTCCAGACCGACTCGAATGCTACGCAGTGTCCCGAGTGTAACGGGCAAGTTACAACCAACGCGGTTGAAACCGTCTGCGAGGACTGTGGACTCGTCGTCGACGAGCAGCGGATCGACCACGGGCCAGAGTGGCGAGGGTTCGACGAAGACGAACGGGAGCGCACGGGTGCTCCGTTGACAGCGGCGCGGCACGATCGTGGGTTGTCGACGGAGATCGGCCACGGGACCGATGCGAACGGGAACGAACTCTCAGGACAGAAGCGACGGCGGCTCGCTCGGATGCGCCGTGAACAGACGCGTGGGCGGTTTCAGTCGAAAGCCGAACGCAACCTCGCACACGGGCTTAGTGAAGTCCGCCGGATCAGTAGTACGCTCGAACTATCCGAGACGATCCGTGACCAGGCCTGCCAGCTCTTCCGCAGCGCTCAGAACGAGGAACTCCTGCAGGGCCGGTCGATTGAGGCGATGGCCGCCGCGAGTGTCTACGGAGCGTGTCGGTGTAACGGGCGACCACGAACGCTCGACGACATCACCGAGTCGGCGCGCGTCGAGCAATCGCGGGTGACGAACGCATACACGACGCTGAATACGGAACTTGGCCTGCCAGCCCAACCCGTGACGCCCAGTGCGTTCGTTCCGCGGTTGGCCTCGGAGCTCGACGTCTCCGATCAAATCCGGCAGCGGGCTCGGCAGTTGGCGGAAGCATCCGAATCGACTGGGGCAACCACCGGGGTTCGGCCGTCCGGGTTCGCTGCAGCCTGTCTGTACAAAGCCGGACGCGAAGACGGGCAATGGCTCACCCAGTCGGACGTCGCTGACGTTGCGAACGTCTCGGTGGTCACCGTGCGGACCCACCGCGACACACTGGACGAACTGGCTGTCTAACGCCCACACTGCTGATTTTCGATTGTATGTCTGTAGGCTGATTGATGTGAGAGCCATTATTTAAACCCGAAGACGAAGCATGATACGGCCAGATCACTCTATGACCGACCAGTACGCCGACTACGAAGCCCTCCGACCGCTCGGCGAAGCGACCCACGTTCCCGACGATCAACTCGCCAGTAGTAGTGGCGAGCCCCGGCGGCAACGCTCTGGTGGCGTCGACGCGGGCTATCCAGACGACCCGACAGAAGGTGAGACCGAGTGCGATTCCTGTGGAGCGTCGATCCCCGCTGGCCAGTCGAAGTGCCGGTTCTGTCTCACGAACCATCTCGAAGCAGCCGACGATCAGGACACATCGACTGCCGAACAGACTCTCCTCCATATCATCCACATAGTCGTTGAGGCGTCGACGTTCTACGGCGCCGTCGGGAAGGGATCTGCTGCGGCCACCCTCCTCGCGAAGGCAGACGATGACCCAGTAGTCGATGACTGCAAGCTAATCTATGATCTCGACGAGGAACCGGCCCCACGGCTTGTCGATCAGTGGCCCTCGCTCCCCTCGGCGACACGGGTCACGTCTGAATGTGGTAATCAGCTGCTCGCGGCTGCTCGTGAGCGGACGGCGTGGACAGAGACGACGCAGTCCTGTCACGACGGCGAGCACACGACGTTCCTCTACGACGAAACCGGGAGCGAGGTTCGCACCGAAGCTCGTCTTGCAAGCCTACGTGAGGACGCAGACAACGACCTCTGGCTGGTGCCAGCGATTGCGCTCCAGAAATCCGTTGACAAGACCGATACCGAACAGCCACGACGCGAGCGCCCAAACAGAACTCACCTCGAGTGTCGAGAGTGTGATCGGGAGACTAAGCATCGATTCCGCGAATTCGAGGCTGTCCCCGATGACGAGTGGACCGGGCAGCCAATGTGGGGCTGTCAGCGGTGCGGCACGCCACGCTACGGGCCCGAACCCGAAGCCGATCAGTAAAGACGACGTCAAATTAACCAACAATTCTGGTGTCGGCTCGGAGTTGTTGGTTAACAGAAGCCAGCTCGCGACCACCCGACGATACCACACCTGCTGACTGCCCGCCGGTGTTTTTCGGCGCCGAGAATTGGCGGAGGCGCACACATGGATCCACGAGACACCCCCGGCTATCGACTCCACCGCGCGCTCAGTAGCCTCACCAGTATCGACAGCGACCAATTGGAGCCCGCTGATCGAGAGCGAATTAGCACCGCGACGACGCTCCTCGAGCAGGTAGATTTTCTCACCCAACCGAATACGACGAGGGACGGTGACATCAACAGAGAATCCTGACAGCTCGACGCATCGGCAGCGCAACGTCATGTGGCCGTCACAGCGTGAGCAGTTGCTCGCCCCCTGAAAGGGTGCGGGGGCGCGAGACCGCTCCCGAGAACAATCCATGGCAACATTGCAAGCCGCAACGACATCGACCGGCGCGCTCGTATCGGATCCACAGGCAGTCCGCGAGCTCTGTGAGAACCACTGCTTCGGGACGCTCAACTGGGAAGTGGACGACGACGGCGAACTCGTTATCTGGGGCTACGACAGCTTCGAAGTGTACGAGGCCCGTGAGAACGGTCTTCCTGACTACGACGGTGGCATCGTCACTCACGAGTTCCTCCGGTCGCTCGCGGAGTATCTCGAACCGAACGAAGAATTCGACATCCAGACAGCCGGATTTACCAAGTGCCGGTTTCCCGTGCTGGCGAAACGGTACGTCGTTCGCGACGGCGAAGTCCTCCACGCGGACCTCAGTTCCCCCGACCCGATCGACGAGTAGCGTTGTTCGTCCCCCGGGAGGGGTGCGGGGCGATCCAGTCGTGGGTCGTCCTGCAAGGAGATTGTTCAATGGGCCACCGCGCACTCGTTGCGTACGAACGCACAGACGGACAGTACACGCTCCACTACTCTCATTGGGGTGCAGCGAATCTCAAGCTCAAGCACCGAATCTCGGCTGAGTCGCCGTTCGGTGGCGAAGACACCGACTCCAAGTGGGCGAAACAGCTGCTGGCGGAGTTAGCCGATGGCCTCGAGGCAGATGCCGTCGACGGCTACCTCGCCGGCGAAGACCGACCGTCGACGGTCGTCGAGCCGAAGCCTCGCGCCACCGGGCTCACGCTCGAGGAGATTATCGCTGACCATCTCGACTACCTCCACCATGAGGCGTTTTACGTGGTGTCGACGACGTTCGAGGTGACCGCCTATCGGACGCTGTGGTTCGGGCTCCAGTACGACTCGGAGACGGTCGAACAGGGAGAGACCGTCGGGAACGGCGCGCTCGCGACGGTGCGTTGGTACGACGGCAAGCCGGTCGGCGACGGCCATCTGAAGGGACAGTTCCGGGCACTGAAAGACGTCGTTGGCGACATGCTCGACAAGGGCGTCTTCACGCCGTCAACGGCGAGACAGTATCTGAAACGGAAGCTCGCTGAGCGGGTCGGAGACCGACAGGAGCTGCTCATTCCGACCGGAGAATCACCCTTCGAGACAGCGAGTCTCGGCAAGTCGTAACACCAATCCCTTAGTGGATATCGGGGGACGTCCAAGTATGTCAAATCAGTCTGAAGATGACGTTCGTGTTTGGCTTGTCGAACGGACGTACTCCGATGACGAACAGAACCTGATCATCCTCACCTACGCAACGCCCGATGGCGAACAGTACTATCGGAAGGAGCGGGCGCTAACCTCATTTACCGATGTCCGAGATACGACGGCAGCAGTCGATGCTGAACTCGACAATCTTGGCATGGTCGATGACCCAGACCTCCAGGAACAATACGCGGCCGAAGCGCAGCGAATGCAGGAGGTCCACGACCCGGACGACGTGATCTGATACCCGCCAGTAGACATCACCCCGGACCATGGGTTATGTCGTAGGAGGCCGTACACAGGATATGCGCGAACTCATCTTCGCACTCGAATACGAGCCGGGCTGTAACCGGGTGGCTGACGCTCTCGCCGACCACTCCGACGCCCGCGTCCGCTCGCTCTCGCTGCACGCCACTGCCGAACGTCTCTGGCGGGTCGACCATGCTACCGGAACTCCTGAGGCGCTCGACGCTATCGAGGACGCCTTTCTCACCGGCGACTACTACGCCGACTGTCTGGCGACTGAGGATTGCGGCGCCACACAGACCACCCGCGTCCTCGACCGCACGGACGACGCGCTCATCCTCTACTCAGATTGGGAGCGCACTCCGACCTGCGCCTCAGTCCCCCACATCGCTCGCGACCACCTCGGCGACGGCGTGCTGTTCGAGACTCGTCACGAGGGCCGCCACTACACGTGGCGACTCATCCACTCCGGCGATGGCGACGTGGCGGCGTTCTTCGACGCTCTCAAAGTCGCCGTCGGGGAGTGCGCCCAGATGGAGATGCTCCGCACAGCGGACACAACATCAGCTAGGGGAAGCGACGGAACACCGAGTGGATTGCCTCCAGCCCAAGAGGCTGCTCTCCAGGCCGCCGTCGAACACGGCTATTACGAGTCGCCCCGCGAGGTTGACGTCGGCAAGCTCGCCGAGCATCTCGACGTGCCGCGGTCAACACTCACCTACCGACTCCGTCGGGCGGAAGAACATTTGGCGAAGCAACATGTCGCCGGCGAGCGGGTCACGGAAGAACAGCTGGCATCGTACTGAGGGCCGCAGTTGGAATATTCCAACAAAGACATATCGAACTCCCGCTCCTACCGTGACGTGATGACAGAGAATCCGGACGCAGCAGGAGGAACGAACGGGGGCGGGCAGCGACGTGAGCTGACCGCCCGCCTCGTTGTCCCCGAGATGGACTGTCCCTCTTGCGCCCAAAAGGTGGACAAGAGCCTCCAGCGTGTCGACGGCATTACTGACGCCACGCTCCAGACGACCACCGGCACGGCCAACGTCACGTACGATCCTGATCGGACTAGCGAAGCCGACGTAATCAAGGCGATTGAAGGTGCCGGCTACGAGGTCGTCGGGGGCTCGGACACCGAGGGCGATGATGAGGACAACCAGGTGACCGATGGCGTCGACATCGCGCCACCATCGGAGGTCTGGACGAGTCTTCGCGCGAAGAAGACGTGGCTCGGCGCGGCGTTCGTCACGCTCGGCCTCCTCTTCGAGTTCCTCCTCACCGGACAGAACGTCACGGTGGCGAGCGTCCTCGAGTACCCGCTCCACATCGCAGATGTCCTGTTCCTCGGCGCCGTCGCGGCTAGTGGCATCCCAGTCGTCCGTAGCGGGTACTACTCTGCGAAGAACCGAAGCCTGGACATCGACCTGCTGATGGGAACGGCGATCATCGCGGCGACCGGTATCGGCTACTTCGTCGAGGCCGCCACGCTGGCCGTCCTGTTCAGCATCGCCGAGCTGCTCGAGGACTACGCGATGGACAGGGCACGGGACTCCCTGCGCGAGCTGATGGAACTCTCGCCCGACGAGGCGACCGTCCTTCGCGATGGTGAGGAAGTGACCGTTCCCGCCGAGGAGGTCGACGTTGGCGAGACCGTCGTCGTCCGCCCCGGCGACAAGATTCCGCTCGACGGAACGGTCATCGACGGCGAGAGTGCAGTCGACCAGTCGCCGATCACGGGCGAGAGCGTCCCCGTCGACAAGACTGCCGGCGACGAGGTCTACGCCGGCGCGATCAGCGAAGAGGGGTACCTCGAGGTAGAGGTCACCTCGACCGCTGGCGATTCGACGCTCTCGCGCATCATCGAGATGGTACAGGGCGCACAGGCGAAGAAGACCGAGTCTGAGCAGTTCGTCGACCGCTTCTCCGGCTACTACACACCCCTCGTCGTCGTGCTGGCAATCCTGACCGCCGCTATCCCGCCGCTGGTTATCGCCGACCCCATCTCGGTGGACGTGGCCGGGTACGGGTTCACTTTCGCCGGCGACTGGCAGACCTGGTTCATCCGCGGGCTCACCCTGCTGGTAATCGCCTGCCCCTGTGCGTTCGTCATCTCCACACCCGTCTCGGTGGTGTCGGGCATCACCAGCGCCGCGAAGAACGGCGTCCTGATCAAGGGCGGCAACTACCTCGAAGCGATGGGCGAAGTCGATGCCGTCGCGCTCGACAAGACGGGGACGCTCACGAAGGGCGAACTCGCCGTCACCG
Organism: Natronomonas gomsonensis; assembly: GCF_024300825.1. Lineage (NCBI taxonomy): Archaea > Methanobacteriati > Methanobacteriota > Halobacteria > Halobacteriales > Natronomonadaceae > Natronomonas > Natronomonas gomsonensis. Next base: position 57,694 of record NZ_CP101324.1, read on the forward strand.
ATGTCGTCCCGGTCGGCGACACCACTGAGGCCGATCTGCTCCGTCGCGCCGCCGGGCTGGAGCGGCGCAGTGAGCACCCCATCGCTGCGGCGATTCTCGCCCGTGCTGAGGAGACGGGCGTGGGCGACCTGCCCGACCCGAGTGGCTTCGAGAGCCTCACCGGAAAGGGCATCCGCGGGGAGATCGACGGCGAGACGTACTATGCGGGCAAGCCCGCGCTCTTCGAGGAGCTGGGCTTCGACCTCGCTCGGGCACGCCGCGAGACGGACGGCGGCGTCGCGGCGGAAGAGGCGGCCGAGTACGACGACGGGGCATTCGCCGAGGACGCGCTCACCTCACTGGAGCGGGAGGGCAAGACGGTCGTTATCGTCGGGACGGAGTCGGAACTGCTGGGTGCAATCGCCATCGCCGACGAGGTACGCCCGGCCTCGAAGCGGGCTGTCGAACGCCTGCACGAGCTGGGCGTCGAGCGCGTGGTGATGCTGACCGGCGACAACGAGGGCACCGCCCGCGCCATCGCCGAGCAGGTCGGTGTCGATGAGTATCGCGCCGAACTCCTACCCGACGAGAAGGTCGACGCAGTCGAAGAGTTACAGGCGGAGTACGGGGAGGTCGCGATGGTCGGCGACGGCATCAATGACGCCCCCGCGCTCGCCACTGCGGAGGTCGGCATCGCGATGGGCGCCGCCGGCACCGACACCGCCCTCGAAACGGCTGATATTGCGTTGATGGGCGACGACATCGGGAAACTCCCGTACCTGTACGACCTGTCGCATACGGCCAACGGCGTGATCCGGCAGAACATCTGGGCGAGCCTCGGCGTGAAGCTCCTGCTCGCGTTAGGCGTGCCGCTGGGCCTGGTCAGCGTTGCGCTGGCAGTCGTTGTCGGAGATATGGGGATGAGCCTCGGCGTCACCGGGAACGCGATGCGGTTGTCCCGGATTGAGCCCGACCGGTTCTCCGACACCTGATTCTGCGGCTGAAAAGGCGGGCAGGGCGCTCTTCTTTCGGGACTTACCTCCGCTACATCGAGACAAGTTGTGGTTTGTCTGGGGCAGAAAGGACTGAGCCCCACCGTGGGCTCTGATTTGATGCCCGAGAATCCAGACGACGATCCGTTTCACGATTGCGAGTTAGGTCCCGACGCAGTCCTCGGGACGCACACCTTCCACGATGTCCTGTTCACCGACGACACGGAGACACCGGTGAACGTGCTCACTGGCGAGACACCAGCGCATTCGCAAGCCACCGTCGAGGAAGTGAAGGCGTTCGCTGCGAGTATCGACACGGACACACCACAAATCGCGCTCCCCGCATCCGTCGAGTCGCAGGTCGAAACACAGAGCAAGCCCTACACCTCAGCTGCGTTCTTCCATTTCAAGGCGACGGGGTCACTCGAACGACACCGTGCCTACCACGCCGCGTACGACTCGGATGCGTTCACCGTCGACTTCGAGGCCGACTACGCGTCGGGCGATCTAACCATCACAGTCGACCGAGCGAACGAGTCCTAAGAATCGACCGCTAGATCAGGTTTTTCGAGCGCCGGCGATGGGTGCCGGCGCAGCAGGAGTGAGCGAGCAATCATTCCCGGTGCGTCGGCGCTTCGAGGTGTTCGAGATGCACATGGTCATTTACAGTCTGGTAGAAGCATCGACAGAAGACGAAGCACTATCCACCGGAAAGTCGGTGTTCGACCGCCTGGTCGGCGCGGACCCACACGCCGGCGCCGTCTTCGACTACCACGTGACTTTCGATGAGGAAGACACGTCCGTTGCGGGGAAGGCGCGATGGGGTGAGTTGCCGACTGCAGCCCCCATCGACTCCGATGACGGCCAAGACCTACTTGAGCGTGGCTGGGAGGCGACGAAAGAGGAGTTCGAGCGCAACCTCGAGCGGGTGAGGGAAGCACTTGACGAACTCTCCGACGAGGAGATTATGCGCGACGAAGATCTCGCTCGGCACGCGTTCCACCAGGTCGGCGCCTACGACGGGCCAACGATCTTTCTGTACAACGAATATTCGAACGGTATCCGTCACCGTGAGCAGCTGGATCGAGTGCTGGAGGAGAGCGAGGAGCTCTGGATCGTACCTGCCGACGTCCACTTCTAACAGATGTCCCGGATCACAAATTGGAAGCGCGAGAGTCGGTCGCCCACACTCGCATACCGGAATACGGAGACCGGAGCTCGGGCTATCTTACACCGAGCACCGGACTCGTACCGCTACAAGTGGCGCGGCGCAATCCTCGTCGACGGCTACCCGGTGTGGTCGCGGGGGTACGAGACGAAGGACGCGAAATCGTTCCGTGACGAGCTCCGTGACCGGCCAGCGCCCGAACTGAGTTGTCCCGAGTGTCCGAACAGCGATGTAGCAATCGGTGGGAAAACGGCTGACGGCGCGAAGGTTCAGCGCTGGTTCGAGTATCGGAACTGTGGGTACGAAGCATCCTCGCGAATCGTGTATGGCGCCGAGCGCTGATTGATAAGGGCGCATCTGCGGTGACGTTTATTTTGGGCCGGAATGGGTGGCCCGTCTTAATCGGGCCAGATCCACAGATGAGCCTGGAAGTCATCGACCGCCACAGCGAAGCACTGTTCGAGTTCCTCTGGTGTCCGGTCTGCGGGCACGAGATATTCAGTCACATTCCCTTCGAAGGTGTGTTCTGCAAGAACTGCAACACGCAGGTCGAACTCCAAGAATCCCGAGAGACACGCGGATACGAGGAGGCCGTCCTCGCCTGCTTCGACACCCACTCAACGTGGAACCTCCACGTCGACGAGAAGCTCCGTCGCGACCTACCCGATGGGTCGGCACGGGTGAAGATCCTCGGCGCACCGGGTGCCTACAAGGTCGACTGGTGGAGTCCAGAACCCGGCGATGACTGGGAGCCGGTCGAACGAGGCGAGTTCGACGATGTCGACGAACCAGCCGATATCTCCCATCTCGCGTAGGGGCAAGCAGTCCCTGTGGCTGTTTTTCACCCCCTGAGGGGTGCGAGGTGCTCGAACGAGTAGCTCCCGAACAGACCGATGAGTAGACCTAGCGACACACACTCGATTGAACAGACACACCCAGCGAGCGACTGCGACGTCGCCTACGTCGGGTATCGGCAGAGCGGGCAGGCTATCGTTGAGAAACGTCCCGGCCAAGAACGGCTCACGCCAGAGCGGAGTCTCGCACTGGTGAACCACAGTCCCTCAGGCTTCGAATGGGGATATGGTGGTAGTGGTCCGGCACAACTCGCGCTCGCACTCCTCCTCGATTACACGGGTGCCGAAGCGTTTGCCCTCGACCACTACCAGGCATTCAAAACCGAGGTCGTGAGCCAGCTGGGCTGCGCGGGGTCCGACGAGTACTGGCGACTCACCTCTAGCGAGATCGACGCAGCCCTTCGTGAGACGACTGCCGAGCCAGTCGCACCGACCATCTAAGCACCACTCACCGAGAGCAATCCATGTCAGAACACACCCAGCCATCTCGTGCGGATGACGAATCGGCCGAAGCCAGTGAGCAACCGACACAAACGGAGTACATCGAACGCAGTGACGTCGGCGTCTCCCTCACCGTGAAGCTCAAGCGTGGAACCGGTACCAGGGATCAGGACGAGGTGATCGCGAAGGCGAAAGGCAAGACACTCGAAGATGCCCGCGAGGACATGGAAATCCTCCGGGAGTACATCCACGATCTTGCTGAGGACGCTCGCCAGATCCAGCCAGCAGCCCCACACGAAGAGTAATTCTTTTAGGTGTTGCACAGAATTGTGTAACCATAGGATGTACGAAGTATGCGGTGAGAAGGAACTCAAGGTCATCCTCGCGCTTGACCAAGGCGATTCCATCTCCGGCGTCGCGCGAAAGATCGACGAGAACCGAGAGACGATTCGGCGCGTCATGAACCGCATCGAAGAAGCGGGATACGTCGCGTACGATGATGGCCTCCAGCTCGTCGATCAGACGCTCCGAGACGCCGGTCTCGAGTTCCTGACGACGGCAGCAGACATCTCACCACCATCCATCTCGGAGGCGTACGTCATCCCGCAGTTCGCCGGCCTGGACTATGCATTCACATCCATCGATGCAGTATACGTCTGGACCCAGGGCGGCTACCAAGTCGCTCGCGACCCGGAGGATTATCCCCTGTTCATCGCTGTTCGCGAGCAGGACGTCGACGCCTGGGAGACATTCTTCGATCGGTTCGGAATCCCGACTGCGGAAGAACGCCAGCCCGCTGAAGACCTTGATTGCGCCATTCAGGTTGTCCTCGAGCCCCGGCCACAGATCGATGCCGAGATGGTCGACGGACGGCCTGTCATTCCGCTTCAGGAAACCGTGGCATTCGCGAACGAGTACTACGCAACCTTTCAGTCTGCCCTCGACATGCTCGGCCGAATGTACGACGACGTCGACACCGATGCGAATTATCGCCGAGAGCCCGCCTGAGCATGAGCCAGGAAGACCGCAGTGACGCGCTCATCCAAGTCCTCGATGAACTGGAGCAGTCAAACATTGGATTCGTCCTCGTTGGTGGATACGCGATCAGTCAGTTCGAGACGCGGTTCTCGACCGACCTCGACCTCGTCATTGCACCAGATGACTACAAGGACGTCGTGGCGTTTCTGGAACAACATGGCTTCGAACGGACAACCGAGTTCGAAGTCCCAGCAGAAGAGACAATCTACAACCGGGAAATCGACTGCTTCGAGCGAACCGAAGGACTGCCCCATCCGGTCGGTGTGGACATTCTCGTGAACGGACTTGGGTGTCGACAAACCGAAGCAGAGTGGTCGTTCGACTATCTATGCACGCACAGCTCCCCGACGACGATTTCAGGCGGGACTCGGTCGACGACTGCACGAGCCGCTGATGGGGAAGTGCTCGTTGCCGCCAAGCTCCATAGTGGCCGGAAAACGGATCTCGCAGATGTCCTTGCTGCGATCCCCTCGATCGACTTAGATCTAGTCGAGACACATCTGCATCGCGGCGATGCTGATGCCCTTCGGGAACAGCTCAGTGACGCACAAGCGTTCATCGAAGAGGGCGGACTCGATCACCGATTCAAGAGCTTGTTCGGCCAATCGTCGGCATCGGCTGAGGACATCGAGATCCTCCTCGAGTTTCTCAAGCGACAACAGAAGTGAGACAGCGGTCACCGCGACAGCAGCAGTACCGGTAGCTGCGAATCCGTTCCCGTAGCTACGGAAGACGGAAAGCGAGTTAGAGCGGTTTGTTGCCGCCTTGAAAAGGCGGAGGCGAACATACGTGAGTGACTCGTCAGACCAAGCTGCAGAACCAGATGGTCTCACACCGGAGCAACGGCTCGACCCACCAAGCACGCGACTCATCAACGCCGGTATCGTGACGATCAACGACATGGAGACGCTGCGAGCCTGCGTCGCCTACGAGAACGCGAATCAGCAACGGGTCCAGATCCTCCGCCGACTCAAACAGCGGGCTACCGAGATCCGCTCTCAGGGCGACTGACGCGACACTCGGAGGTGTCTGTCGGAGCCTCGGTGGGTGGAGGCTCAATCCAAATGAGCGAGCGACCCGAAATCGAGATTCAACAGCAGACCGCGTTCGGTGATGATGGCCAGCTCGAAGTCACAGAGACGAGCGTCGAAACCTCACTCGAGGACTTCGGCGCTGACGTGGATCATCGCGACCGGGATTCACGTCTCGATCGGCCCGAGTCGAGTGAGTTCGGCGTCGACGACCGGCCTGAAGTTGAGCAACCATCCGAGGGTGAACAGTCCAGTCTCTTCGCCGATACAGCCGAGGACCAGCAGACGCTCGCCGGCGACGATGCGGCCGCTCGCTGTCTTTTCGAGGAACAACGATGACACGACTCACCAATTGGACGCGAGAGAGCCGTACTCCAATCCTGGCGTACCGAAATACAGAGACCAACGTTCGAGCAGCCCTGCACCGAGCGCCGGACTCGTACGTGCATAAGTGGCGGGCCGCGATTCTCGTCGACGGCTATTCCGTATGGTCGCGCGGATTCGCGACGAAGGAAGCCACATCACTTCGTGACGAACTCCGAAAGCGCCCTCAGCCTGAACTACCCTGTCCAGAGTGTCCTAACGAAGACGTCGTCGTCGGCCAGAAGAGTGCTGACGGCGCGAAGGTACAACGGTGGTTCGAGTGTCGAGACTGCGGCTACGAAAGCCGCTCAGCAATCGTCTACGGCGCCGAGCGCTAATTCCCCTAGTAGAACAGACAAAGCCTTAGAAAACCGGCGTCGTGAGATCCACCATGGATTGTACAGAGTGCGGTGAGCCGGTCGACGAAACAAAGGATCTCGATGTTCCTGAAACAATCCTTGAGCACGGAACAGCGAAGGTTGACCCATCAAAGTCCAAGGTCACCCAGTTGGATCAGTACGCGGATGAGATTAAGGAACACGTCGAGGCGAAGAACGGCACCGAAGACCTCTTGCCCATCATCAAAGCCATCGAAGATGCGGATAGCTACTGCGTCGGTACAGGCCTCAGCATGGGTGAGAGCCCGGACAAGATAATCTTCTACATTCACTGACCGTTCAGCGAGAGTGCATCAGTCGCCTCGAGTACGCTCGTCCGGCAGAGTTTTTCGACCCCCAAGAGGGGTGCGGGGAATCCAATAACCCGCATTCGACCTATGAAGACGGATTCGACCAACCACCCACGAGCGGCAGTACAGGATGATAGTGAGCAATGCCAGACCAACGCAGACCACGTCGAGTACGTGGGTATGCGCGTCGACGGAACTCCGGTGGTGCTGAAGCTCACAGAGCACGAGCGCCTCTCGCCCGACCGAAGCCTCGACCTCGTCCGACATAGCCCGGCGGGATTCGAGTGGGGCTACACCGGAAGCGGCCCGGCGCAACTCGCCTGTGCGCTCCTCCTCGACTACTTCGACGACGAGAGCGTCGCCCATCAGTACTACATCCAGTTCCGAAATGAGGTGGTGAGTCAGCTCGCGTGTGATGGCCCGGCTGACTGCTGGCATCTCACCGGTGACGACATCGAGGCTGCACTCGGTGAGTTCCAGGACCATCACGCCCTCACGCCGGACGGTGGCGTCGCGTCGACATCGCTGCCGGCGAATTGGAGTGCCGTGAGCCGGACAGATCGGACGGTCTTCCAGCGCCAGGACATCGACCATTACGTCGTTCTCGGTGACGGGAGCGATGAGTGGCTACTCCTGCTCTGTGCGCAGGGCGACCGCGCGTATCCCGCGCCGCTTGACCATCGAACACTTCCGGTTGAGAACGATCCTGCTTCAGCCGTTCAGGCACTCGTCGCTGAGAGTAACGACCTCGTCGAGCCAGAGGAGGACATTTGATGGACGCTCTTCGTCTCTCGCGAACTACCTACCAGCTGATCGAACGGGCTGTCGAGGCACTGGAGCGCATCGGCCGGGAACTCGAGCGATACAACGACCGGCACGAGCGAATAGCGGAGGAAGCCACAGACGAGACGAGTCCCGATGACTCATGACCGGCGAAGCGACGCTCGACGAATTCGAGGCCGAGACATCGTCCGGTGAATCCCGCTCGCCCTCACTTGGAGACCGGCTTCTCAGCCCGATCTCGCCGTCCGTGGGGCTTCGACTGATTCCCGGTCGTGGTGATCCGTTCTATCTACAGAATCGAGGCACTGAGCGGTATCTCTTCTGTGACGAGCACGACCGATGGTTCATACTCCAACCGTCGGCAAAAGCGTCGGAAGAGGCGTTCGTCCGCTGGGTGTATCTCCCAACGGACAAGCCCGAACGGCTGGCGCGGTCGGCGCTTCGTCGACGGACGATGATCGGTTACGACTACGTTCGGCGGTCGACCGCCCCAGACCCGGTCAGAACGACGGTGACCGCGATGTTCGTCACCGAACGCTGGCCCGAGACGACCTACGAGTGTGGGTCCTGCGGGGCGCTGTTCGACACACCACAACAACACGCCCTCCACTGCTGGGAGGCCCATCCGTGGGTGCCGAATCCGGAGCAGGTACGCCGTCGACGTCAGCCCGACGAGTGAGTTCGAGAGTTGAAGACAGGTGTCGGAATCGTCCAGGTGATTAACCAACAACGCTGGATTCTTGGGCAGGGTGTTGGTTAAGAGGTGCTGTTTTTTGCGCCCGTGAGAGGGGCGCAGGGCGCGTGATGAGAGCGTCGTCGCGATAGTTGAGTCCGATTTCGAGGTGACCCAAAATGAAAGATCCAGAATCCAGCACCGTGTTCGCTGGCGTCGACGGACGAACCGACACAGAACTACCCGAGTGGTACCGCCAGAAGAAGAGGGTCAACGATCCAGAGTCCTTCGCCGAAGCGGTTCGCGACCTCCCGCAGGCCGTCGAGACGACCGTGGCCTATCAAAACCCCTACACCGACGAGTGGGTCGAGACGGAGCGCTTCAACGCCCTCGTCGAGCCGGGTCGGGCTCGCGACCAAGCGACGGAGAGCGAGCCTGAAACTGACCCCCTCTTTCACGTCCCGACAGACAGTTACTCGATCATCAATCCGGCCGATGTCTACCAGCCCCTCGAGGACGTCCTTCGCGAGGAGACCATCGAAGACACGTCGCTCGGGGACGTGATGTTCGGCGAGATTCGACGCTACCGGGGCGGTGGCGAGGTCCACATGGACGTGATGTTCGACGGCCTCGAGGTACGCCTCCCGGGCCGCTCGGACCCGATCACGATGGGCGTGACCTCCGGCTACGACTTCTTCGGTGAGCACGCCGTCTACGTGGAGGGATTCGCTCAGGACGGGTACTGCTCGAATTCGATGCGCTCGCTCACCGATAAGGAAGTCATCAAGCACGTCGGGGACATCCGGAACTTCCGGACCTGGTGGGAGGAGCTTCTCGCCCAGGTCGAACTCGTCGCCGACGACCTCTTCGGGTTCATCCGAGATGCGCAGGACATCGACCTCGACTTTTCGGACCTGCCGTTCACCGTCACCGAGTTCTACAGCCTGCTGGGCTTCCCGGACTACCTGGCCGAGCGCGCTGCGAGCGATGCGGAGGCCAACGCGGCCTCACCGATCGAGATCGATATGTGGACGCTCCATTCCGGCGCGACGTACGCACTCACTCACTTCTTCCAGGGCAAGGAGGGCGCGTCGCTGGACGGCTACGTTCGTACGGCCAACGACATCCTGTTCAACCCGGAGGGCACCATCGAGCGCGTCGAACGCGCTTACGAGGAGCAGCTGGAGACAGACGGCGATGACGGGTCCCAGGCGTCACTCGCCGGCGAGCGGGCGCTCGCGAGCATCGAGCGCGTCAACGATGATCTGCAGGAGAAGATCGACCAGTTCGAGGAGCGGGAGGACGCGCTCCGTGAGCGGTTCCAGGACGCAATGAGCTGAAAATCGGAGCGGCGTTCACTGAAACGATCCTCAAATAACAGATTATGTGAGCGGTTCCGGTTCCTCATTATATTCGACTACTAATTCGACATCCTCAGGACCGAGTTCATCGCGTTCCGCTTCCAGCGTCTCAAGAGCGTCTTTAACAGGGAAGAAATCCGGCTTCTCGAGCGCATCTTCTGTCGCCCAGGCGTATCGAATCGTTTGCTCGGAATCGATGAGGAACACGGCACGCTGCGGGACGCGCTCGTGGTTCTCCCATCCGTCATAACAGACATCATACGACTCGGCAACCCGCCCGGAACTATCACTAAGTAACGGGAAATTGAGGCCGTATTCCTCGGCGAATGCTCGGTGGGCGTAGACGCTGTCACCAGAAATTGCCCAGACATCAAGCGCCGGCGTCAGCTGAAACCACTCTGCATCGCGAATCGCACACAGTTCGTTTGTACAAACAGGACTGAAATCAAACGGGTAAAATACCAGCAACGCAGCCCGATTATTGGCAGTTGTCTCATCCAAGCTGTACTCGGTTTGTTCTCCGTCACGGAGACCTGGAAGAGTAAACGACGGTGCAGACGCTCCCTGGTTTATCATGTGTCACAGTAGCACACGAAGAAAGGATAGTCTTGGGGCTAACACCCCCACCTGAATGGAGGAGCCTCAGATGTGGGATGAAATTCACTGGAGTCCGTACGTCAGGAGTTCGCCGTCGCCCACTCAAGAAGGGGTTCTAATCTCGAACAAATCTCATCCCCCTCGTCAGTTAGCGCGTATTCGACGCGTGGCGGAATTTCGTTGTACTGCGTCCGTGAGACGAGTCCTGCCTCCTCGAACTCAGTGAGGCGTTTCGAGATCGTCGACGTGCTCGCAGTCGGAAGATGATCTTCGATTTCCGCGAACCGCAGTGAGTCGTGTGCGCCGATGATGCTGACGAGTTGCATCGCGTATTTTCGGCTCAACGTGTCGATAACTCCTGTGAGCGGGCAGTAGCACGTCCCCTCAACATCACACGTGGGCGCCGATGAAGTAGTATCTGCCATAGCTTCGTGGCCTCCAACCTACTCCATAGCTTCGGACTCTGGAGTATAAGAACTTCCCATCGTAAAGTATCAGTATAGATGACTCACACCTCCGACTATGATCTCGTGATCCTCGGCGGCGGAGCCGCTGCCTTCGCCGCCATCACCGAAGCGAGCCGGAGAGATCTCTCGACGGCGATGGTGAACACCGGCCTGCCGATCGGCGGGACCTGCGTGAACGTCGGCTGTGTCCCGAGTAAGCATCTACTCGCCGTCGCCGAGAGTGGCGCTGCAGCGTCGGAGAATCCCTTCGACGCCGTCACATATCCCGAAGAGCCGACTGTCGACTGGGCCGACGCACTCGACGGCACCAACGAACTCGTCGAGCGGTTCCGGCAGGAGAACTACGTCGACGTCGCCGAGCACTTCGAGACCGACATCTACGAGGGCTACGGCCAGCTGATGGACGACACGACCATTGAGGTCGTCGACGGCGCCGACGAGGGCGCGCACATTACTGGGAAGAAGGCGCTCGTCGCGACGGGCAGTTCACCGTGGGCGCCGCCCATCGACGGCCTCGACGACGTCGACTACTACACGAGCGAGACCATCCTCGAGGGGCGCGACCTCCCCGAGAGCATCGTGATCCTTGGTGGCGGATACATCGCGCTGGAGTGGGGCCAGATCCTCCACCGTGTCGGCGTCGACGTAACCATTCTCCAGCGCTCCGGTCACGTGCTCTCAGATATGGAAGGTCAGCTCGGCCGGGAGATGCAACGAGCCTTCAATGAGGAGGGAATCGATGTCGTGACCAGTAACGACTTCCAGCAGGTTCAGGATGTGGCTACCGACAGTGGTGCTGACCCTGGTCAGAAGGGCGTCGCTGTGGAGACTGTCATCGAGGGCGAGGAGCAAGCGTTCACCGCAGAGACGTTATTCGTCGCAACCGGCGTCCAGCCCAACAGTGAGAACATCGGCTTGGAAGCAGTCGGCGTCGAGACCGAATCCGATGGCGCGATTCGCGTCGACGAGCATTTCCAGACGACCAATTCCGACATCTACGCGGCGGGGGACGTGATCGGCGAGCCCGAACTGGAGACGGTCGCCGCCAAGGAGGGCAATCACGCCGTCAAGAACGCCTTCGGCAACGAGGGCGTCAGCATCGACTACGATGCAGTCCCCGCAGTCGTGTTCACCAGTCCCGAGGTAGCAGTCGTTGGGACAACTGAACGTGAATATATGGACGAACACGGTACCTGTTCCTGCCGGACGGTTCAGATGGAAGATGTCCCTCGGGCAAAGGCCGTCAAGAACACGGATGGACTCGTCCAGGTGGTGAAGCACCACGAGACCGACGGGATTGTTGGCGTCCACATGGTCGGCCCCCGCGCCGCCGACATGATCATGGAAGCCACGCTGGCGGTGAATTTCGGTCTCACCGTTGACGACATCATCAATACTGTCCACCCGTTCCCAACGTTCTCCGAGGCGTTCAAACACGCCTGTCAGGCGTTCCGTCGGAATACGTCCAAAATGAGCTGCTGTATCGAGTGAGCGTCAGTCCTCGGTCGAGAACACATCGTCGAGCGTGCCGCTCTCGCCTAATTCGATGAGGGCACGGTTCAGGAGTTCGCGAACCATGAACTCCTCGTAATGCTGGGTGTCGCAGTACTCGCAAGGCTTCATTTCGCGGGCAACCGCCTCAATCTCGGTACCGTGGTCCGCATACAACGTCTCGATGAGGGCAGTCAATTCTTCGGACGCGGTAGACTGCGCCTGCGCGAGGTTATTGTCGGCGCCTTCCGGAAGATCGTAGGAGAAGACTCGCGTGTTCGACTTGTAGTACTTCCGTGTCCCTCCACCAGCCTCTTCCAGACGAGCGATTTCCACCATCCCCGCATCCTTCAGGACGTTCACATGGTGACGCACTGTCGTCTCGGCCTTCTCCTCGCCGCGACGGTGCAACTCGTCGTGGATCTCCTCGATCGTCATTTCATCGGTCGCGAGCATATCGAGGATCTTCGCCCGAACGTCGTTCTCCAGTGCCTTCGCTTTCTCCGGATCCGTCGTCACGACTTCACGGATCGGCACGTCGGATTCGAGGAGCGCCATTCTTGTGAGGACGTAGGGGAACGACGATAGTAAGAGTAACGCCACACACTCGACAGCAGTCTTAGTTATTCGATACCGCTATAACTCTAGTCGTAATGGTTATCCACTTCGCTGGGTAACTAGCGACCACAATGGGAACGACACAGGAACAATTCAACGTCGGGGGGATGTCCTGCTCGTTCTGTGCCGAGAGCATCAAGAAGGCCTACAGCCGGACCGACGGCGTCGAGGACGTCGACGTGAGTCTCGCCCACGAGGAGGTCCTCGTTCAGTATGACGACGACCGCCTGAGCGAGGTCGAGGTGAAGGACACGCTTCGGGAACTCGGCTATACCATCCGCGACCCGGACAAAGCGAAACGATACGAGCAACAGCAGGCCGAGCTCGCCGACGGCAAGCGCCGCCTCCTGCTCGCCGGCGGCGCATCCATCGTCGTTGCTGTGCTGATGGGCTGGATGATCCTCGTGATGGGGCGCTTCGAGTCAGCGTCGCTCGCGATGGACCTCGTGACTCTCGGGCTGGCGCTCGGGACGATGTTCGGCCCAGGACGATACATCAAACAGAAAGCTTACCAGAGCCTGCGCCGGGGGATCTTCAACCAGCACGTCCTCCTGGAAGCGGGCTCGTTCGCCGGGCTCGTCGGCGGACTGCTCGGCCTGTTCGTCTTCCCGAGCTTCCCGACCGTCCACTTCTTCGCCGTCTCCGTGTTCATCACCACCTACCACATCCTCTCGGAGTACACCAGCCTCATCGTCCGCACTCGGGCCTCCCAAGCCGTCCAGAGCCTCCTCGATCTCCAACCCGACACGGCACGCCGAGTCACCGACGACGGCGATGTCGAGGAAGTCCCGATCGACGACCTCGACGTTGGCCATCGCGTCCGCGTCAAGCCCGGCGAGAACATCCCCGTCGACGGCACCGTCGTCGAGGGCGAATCGACGGTCGACGAGTCGGTCGCTACCGGCGAGTCCATCCCCGAGAAGAAGTCCGAAGGCGACGAGGTGATCGGCGGCAGCGTCAACGAGACCGGGACGCTGCTCATCGAGGTAACTGCAACGGGCGAGGACGCGTTCCTGAACCAGGTGGCCCGCGAAATCGAGGAAGCACGCGCTATGAAGCCCGGCATCATTCAGCTCGCCGACCACGTCCTCAAGTACTTCGTCCCAGGCGTCTTGACGATTTCCGCGCTCTCGTTCCTCTTCTGGGTGGTCGCACCGCTTGCGTGGGGTGCAGCCCCCAACGTCCAGCGCGGGGCGTTCGCAGCGCTGGCGGTCCTCGTGCTCGGCTATCCATGTGCCCTCGGGATGGCGACACCGCTCGCGCTAATTCGGGGCGGCGGGAAGGCCGCTGACCGAGGCATCCTGATGCGCTCCGGTGACGCCTTCCAGATTTTCCCCGACGTCGACCACATCGTGCTGGACAAGACTGGCACGATCACCGTCGGCGAACCCGCCGTCAGTGAGGTCGTCGCCTTCGGTGCCGACGAGGTGGATGTACTCACGACTGCGGCCAGCGCGGAGACGTTCTCCGAACATCCACTTGCCGATGCGATCCTCGAGGCCGCCGACGAGCAAGGCTTCGAGTACGGAGACCCCGACGCCTTCGATTCCGTGACCGGCAAGGGCGTCCGGGTAACCGTGGCCAGCGACGACGTACTGGTCGGGAAACCGGGATGGCTCAGCGACGAGGGGATCGACCTGTCGAAGGGAGACGCCGATATTGAGCGACTCCAAGGCCGCGGCCTCACCGTTGCTGGAGTTGTTCGTGGCGGTGACCTCATCGGCCTGATCGGTATCGGTGACGAGGTCAAGAGCGACGCCGCTGCGACCGTCCAGCGGATGACAGAGGTCGGCATTACGCCCGTGATGATCACCGGGGACAACGAGCGCACCGCGAACGCGGTCGCCGAGGAGGTCGGCATCGACCGCGTTATGGCAGACGTGCTGCCCGACGAGAAACGCGAAGAGATCGGTCGCCTGCAGGACGAGGGTTACCGCGTCGCGATGGTCGGCGACGGCATCAACGACGCTCCCGCACTCACGCAGGCGGACATTGGTATCGCCATCGGCGCAGGGACCGATATCGCCATCGAGTCAGCGGATATCGTCCTGATGGGCGACCGGCTTGGTGGCGTGATGGACGCCTACGAGATCGGGAAAGAGAGCTACCGGAAGACCCGTCAGAACCTCGCGACGGCCCTCGCGTTCAACGGCATCGGCGTCGCCGCCGCGACCACAGGGCTCGTTCACCCAGTGTTCGCGATGCTTGCGATGGTGTTGTCCGTCTCGGCCGTCCTCGCCAACAGCTTCGCTGGTCAACTCCTCTCGGGCGAGGGTGTCAACACCGAATTCGCCTCGACGAACGCACGGACGGTGACGTGAGCGACGGCCGGACGGCGGCCGATTAGGCCACGACGTCGTAGCCAGCCTGTTCGATTGCCGCGTTCACGTCGTCGTCGGAGACCCCATCCTCGAGGACCACGTCGACCGTGTCAGCGTCGTGGTCGGCCTCGACCCGACTCACACCGTCGAGGTTTCGCAGGGCGGTCTCCACGTTCTGTTCGCACCCGTTGCACGACATCCCGGTGACTGAGATCGTCTTTCGCTCCATACGGGACTGTAAACACTCGCGGGGGATGGCCATTACGGTAACTGTTGTATCGGTTTTATCTCTATTAGAGATGGGGCGTCATCGTCCGGAGAGCTGTTTGTGTCGGCCCCAAAGGGGTGGAGGCTCTTCGAGAGGGGACCTACTAACGACGAAGAGAGCGACGAATTCCCGCCAGAGAAGCGGCTTGAAGCATCGAACACGCGCCTGATCAAGGCCGGTATCGCCACGATTCCTGATATGGAGACTCTTCAGGAGTGTGTTGCCTACGAGAACGCCCATCAGAACCGGACGCAGATTCTGCGCCGGCTCAAGTGGAAGGCTGAAGAGCTGCGTGAGGACGAAAAGTAAGCCCTATTCTTAACCAACACACTCTGCGTGAGTTCCCCCTATTGTTGGTTAATCTGCTGTGCCTCGGTTTTTCCGGCCCCTGAAAGGGTGCGGGGCAGCCAGCAGCGGCCTCGCGAGCCTAATCATGTCCCTCGAGCTGAGCTCCAGCGCCAGCACCGCCCGTGAAATCGCCGCCGCCAGACAAACAGACTTCGTGGCGTTCCTCCACCGAGCTCCCTTTGCCGGCGATGCTCTCGCCCTCGGATTTCTCCCCGGGTTTCGGGAAGACTGTGGGTATCAGACGGATCAGTACCTGAACCTCGATATTCCCGTTGGGATGCTCGACAACGATTTCCGGAATCCCGATCTGGAGCGGTTCGTCGACCGGTTCTTCGAGTACGAACCTCAGGTCGGGGTCATCGGGGACGTCGACGAAATCGACGACGTCGACGCCCACGTCGCTGCTGCTCGTGAGATCCAAGCGAGCTATCCCGAGGCCGAGCTCATCGTCGTTCCGAAGTCGCGGGCGGTGATCGACGCGATACCCGAGACCCTCGTCCTCGGGTATTCACACGGGTACGCCGACCGCCTGGCCCACGAGTTCTCCGACCCAGCGGATTGGAGAGGGCGGCGCGTCCACATCCTCGGCGGGAGTCCGCCCAAGCAGCTCGACGCCATTCGACAGCTGACCAGGCCGACACTCACCGACGAGCCACCAGCCGACATCGTCGGCGTCGATTGGAACGGGCTGCATCGTGGCGCACAGTTCGGTGAGTTCTGGACGGCTGACGGCTGGGACGACAGCGGTCGCAACGCCGACCACGTCACCGTGCGAAAGACGGTGCGCCATAGTCTCGCTCGCATCCGCGAGTTCTGGCAGTCACATGGGATCTGGCCCGAGACGACACCTGAGGACGCTGGGTTACACTTCGAGTACGAGGGACCGAGTCCTGCCGATCTCGAACAGGCAGCTTGCACCGAGTGCGGAGCGAACGTCTGGCGAACACGTCGCGGGCCTTTCGTCGCTGAATACGATACCGGTGCAGTCTGTGGGTACTGCAGTTACGAGTGCTACTTCACCCATCGCCATCGGAACAACCTCGAGGAAATCGCTGGCGAACAGAGTGTCTACATCCCTCCAGCGTGACGCAGCGTGCTGTTTTTCGAGCCCGGGGAGAGGGCGGAGGCTCGGTCGTGAGCCTTCGTCCAGAGGTGACTTTCCGTGAGCCAGCAACAAACTGCAGACGACGTTTCAGTCGATGAGATTCCAATCGATATCTCGAACACCCAGTCCGGGGAGATAGAACCAGCCGACGTGCCCGGAGAAATCGAATCGATCACCCGTGGTCTCGCAAGCGAACAGCCACCGACGAACCCACTGGTCGTCCTCAAAGCGGCTCGCTGGTGGTACATCCATGGCAAGGGCGGCACGGATCCCGCCTTCCAGTGGGCCATCGAGTGGGCGCGCCACCTTGCGACTGACACGCCTAGCGACGTCGAGCGGTTCGACGAGTTCCTCAAGTACCTCGTTACGGTCGGCTTCGCTGACGAGACCCACGAACTCCGATAATCGAGAGGGTGGTTTTTCTTCGCCCCCTGAGGGGTGCGGCGCGTTCTGAACTGCTGCAGTCGCGGTGAACTCGATTCGGTGAACACAATGGCTACGACCAGTAATCCGTCGGTTTCCTTCGAGGAGACCGACACGCGAGACGACGAGATGCACAGTACCATCGAACAGTGGATCGACGAGCTCGTCGCAGACGTTGACGAGGCAAAAGCCAGCCAACAGTTCCAAGAGTGGCTCGATGTCCAGTCCCGATTCCACGACTACTCCCATCGCAACACCCTCTTGATCAAGCTCCAGTGTCCCGAGGCAACCCGCGTGGCAGGCTACAATACGTGGAGGTCGGAGTTCGACAGGCACGTCCAAGAGGGCGAACAGGCGATCTGGATCTGGGCACCCATTATTACGAAGCAGTGCCCGGAGTGCGAGAATTCGCCGAGCTACCACGAGCAAAGCGACTGTGACTACGACGAGACACCGCCCGAGGAGTGGTCGAAAGGACTGGTTGGATTCAAACCAACGGCAGTCTTCGATGTGTCTCAGACCGAGGGCGAACCGCTCCCCGAACTGGAAACCGAGGCAGCTGGAGACGCCGACGACCTGGTGCCAGCGCTCCTTGATGCGGCACCTACGCTCGATATCGACGTCCGTGTCGTCGACACTGCTGAGTGGGAGCATGGCGACGCGAAAGGCGTCTGCAAACACCAGACTCTCCACGAGTGCCAACCCGTCGTCGAAGCGAAAGCCCGCTCGAATCAGGCCGATCTCGCCGTGACGCTGATTCACGAGTACGCCCACGCACTGCTCCATTTCGATGTCGACGACGAACCCGAGCGTGCAAAACGCGAGATCGAAGCCGAAGCCGTTGCGTACATCGTCGGGCGGTATTTCGACCTAGATACGAGCGGATCAGCGTTCTATCTCGCCGCGTGGCAGGACGACGATGCGGAGAGCATTCAGGAGCGTCTCGGCCGGATCAGCTCGACCGCGCAAGAGATCATCGGGACGGTCGCCGAGGGCTGAACACGCCTTCCTCGGGCGTTAACCAACGCCTGAATTATCATTCCTACTTTGTTGGTTAATTCGTTCAGCGTTCGACCCCGAGTGTTTCGATCAGTCCCGAAATATACCCCACCGACAGTCGATGTTATGATGCGGATCCTCGTGGGACGCGTCGATATCGCGGTCGTACTCGTCGGCGATCATCTCCAACGCTGGCTCGTAGTTCACCCGGTACTCCAACATGTGCTCAATCGTCTCGTCCAACGGAATAACCGGATTGCCGTCGACCCACTCGCGAGTGATGCCCCCACTCGTCGGGAACAACACGTACGAGACGGCCGCGTCGGAGGCGGTCGCATCCGGCCGCTCTTCGATCCGGCTCGGAATCCCGAACTCATCGAAGAACGCTGTCCACCGCTCGACGTCCTGGTCGGCGACCTGGATGAAGATCGGATAATCGTCGTGGCCGCGAGCGATCTGATAGCCGCCGTGGGTCCAGACGTAGACGCCGTCGATTTTCGTGTACACAAAGGGCATCCCGGCGAAGTGCGGAATGACGTAGCCGTCGTCGATCGAGGGAGGAACAGCGCGAGAAATGGCCGCGACGAGATCGTAGTAGCGATCCCTGACAGCGTGATTCTCGATGTAGACGCCGTCCTCACGTCGGATGAAGCCTGCGTCCTCCAACCGCTGGATCCAGTCGTAGACCCACGAGTAGGAGCCGTCGATCTTCTGGGCGATTCGTCGGATCGAGTCACCCGGCCGGGCCGCGACCATGATCTTCGCCGCGGTCTCGTCGACGTACTCCATCATCACTAGTTATCGGTATCGCATCTAACTGTATTAGTCTTGTCCCCCGTATTCCCGATAGAGTTATCTCTATACAGATATACAATTCTTGGCTCCGGTAGTCCGATCCGGCGCAGCATTCGAGCAGAGAAGGGTTAACCAACAAAGGATACGACTGATCGCTATTTGTTGGTTAAGTCTATCAGCGCCCGCCGAGGGGCGGAGGCGCACTCCCGTCTCCATCGACCCATGACCGACCGATATCTAACGACCGTTCTCGACGATGCAGAGCGAGTCGCAAAGCACCACGAGCAGGTCGCCCAATCATCAGACAATCCGAATCACGAGTATCTTCGGTACGCCGTCCTTCGGCTACTCGAAGACGAGGCTGACGAAACATCGGTGGAGATACCGCAGATTGACGGCGTGACCGTCGGATACGGGGAGGATAAGGCGATGTACGAGAGCTGGGACGACGACGTCGAGTGGTGGGAGACGGTTCCGCCGCAGGCGGGATGTACTCGCTTTCGGATGTTCTACCCCGACAAGCACGAGGCTGTTCCGCGAGTCATCGTCGACGTGATGGCAGCACTCGGGGCGTGGCGTGTCTGGACTGGGAGCGCTGCCGCCTGTGGCTCCTACGATCATCGTGAGCGGCGGGAAGTCCACTATCTGTGGCCGGAGGGCCATCCAGTCGAAACCCTACTTGTGGATCGTCTCCAGCGCCTCGAGGCTGCGGTTGCCCCAGACGGCGGCCGCACCGGCGACGTACGCGATCGGATGGTCGTCACAGAACACTCGACCCAGCATGACGACCTTGAGCCGCGAACTAGCCGTGCCATCGACGAAAGAATGGCCGTCTCGCTGCTCGAAAAGGGTGGCCGGTACGAGGTCCGATCGGCGTCGGGAAACTGGTACGAAGTCGACGTGATCAGCGAGTCGTGTACGTGTCCAGACTGGCGGAAGCGTACGCCCGAGGGCGGGTGTAAACACCTCCGGCGAGTCGATTATGAGATCAAGCAGGGACGGGTCCCCCGGCCTGATGGGCGCCTCCCCTCGAACTCGTAGCGTCACTGGTCCTCATGTAGTCTCACTATTGCAGGAGTTACACGGAGCGAGACGAAGGAAACGACTGACTGAGATACTTGCCGAGGAGAACCGAGCCGATCACAATGACAGCCCCACCGACGAACATGGCGATCCAGACCACCCCCAGTCGTTGTGATTCGGCCGGTGCCAGATCAAACGTCGAACTAACGCCAATCGTGAGGCCGAACGTGACACCCACACCGATTACGAACGGGAGACTCCACGCCAAGCCGGCGGTCACAAGGACATCCACCCGGGTTAGCTCGATCGTCTGGTGCAGATAGATACCGACTACGGTGAGCGGCACGAAGACAATCACCAGGAATAGGACGGCGAGGAGGACTGCTTCATCGTACATCGCCAGCACGCCAAACCCAGCAACCACAAGGACGCCGCCGAGCACGGCAATCGAGACGTATTTGAGCAGTTGAGGTACGGTCCCTATCCGTCGTCGAAACTCGACCACACCGACCAATGCTAGGGTGAGGACCGCAGCCAGTCCCAGGAGAATCGCCAAGAGCGTCAACCCGAAGAAGCCGGCTCCCAGCCCATTCGACATCAGCTATCGGTTTTAGCCCCCGAACCGTAAATCATCGGCCGCGTTGACAGCGAGCGGGAGGAGTCGAATCTGAACAGATTTAACCAACAAAACTATGATTCCACCACCAGTGTTGGTTAACACAGATCGGCCCATGTCCTACGAACCACCGACGCCGCCAGCAGAACTCCCGGCAGACATCGTCGATACGCTCAACGGATGCTCCCCAGACCAGCTCCAGCACGTTGCCCGCTACGCCGAGGCAGTAGCCGAACACAAGGAACGTGAGGCTCGTCTCAACGAAGAGTCAGAGGAAGACGAAATCGAAGAGCGGCCCGATGACCTCCCGGACGATGTCCCAGCGAAAGCCACGATCACGATCAAGGAGATCAACGATAACCGCTACTACTACTGGCAGTGGAGAGAAGGTGACACAGTGACGTCAAAGTACAAAGGGCCGGTCAATCCAGACGAGTGAACGCAACCCGGGGCTCCCACCCCACGTTGCCGTCGTTTCCCCACGATCTCCGCATCACGATGGTATCGACGACAAGAAAATCGGAGGACACACCCCCCGTTTTCGAGTTGTAAATGGGAGAGGGAAAGGGGAAAGCACAGTACATCGACCGGCACGTCAAATCTCTTGGCTCACCCACCCCCCGTTTTCGAGTAGTAACGAGACATCCCGACGACTGACACCCCCCATTTTCGAGTTGTAACGCATCGCGCGGGATACGAACACCCCCCGTTTTCGAGAAGTAAGTGCGAGGAGAATACGGGCGAGATCAGTTCTTACTCCGGAACTGCTTCAGCCGTTCGCGGACAACCGCGCTGATAGTCGCCTCCTCGTGAGCTAGATCTTCGAACCGGGAATCCTCACGGATCGTCTCCATGATCGTTTCCGGATCCTCGGAGAGGGAGAAATACATATGCACTCCTCTGCCTCGCCCCTTGCCCCGACGCTCGAAGTCCAGTACACCGTACGTACTCTGTTCTGTGACGTGATTGACGAACGTCTCGCGGCTGTACTGGTCCGCATCCATCGTGTCGGCAATGAATTGATACGTCTTGAACGCAGGTCCAGCAGGGATCCACTCAGGATGTTCTCTTGCGTAGTGGGCAGTGGCCGCCACAGCGTAGATGGAGAGTTTCTTTTGAGTCGAAATGCCGCTGATATGGCGGAGCTTGCGGTTTTCGGTGTATTTTTCCTGAGCATCACGGACATCAGTCTCGATAACCGTGTCAGCCCCACGCCGTTCGGCTAATTCACCAGCCCATCTGAGGAGATCAATCGCTTTCCGCGCATCCCCGTGCGTTTGGGAGCCGAACGCAGCAACAAGCGGAACAACGTCATCTGCAAGTGAGTCTGGCTTGAAGGCGTCCCGCCGGTTGCGGAGAATACTACGGAGTTGGTTCGCATCGTAATCGTCGAAGAAGATGTCGTCAGGGTTGTAAGAACTCTGTGCGCGGCTGTTGAGGTCCTTCATAAAGTCGGCGTAGTTCGTGATCGTCGTGAGCGAGATGGGGCCATCAAAGTCAGCGAGTTTGCGAGCTCGTGAAAGCTGGTAGATGAGAGAATTGTACTCTGCTTCCTGATACGGCCCCTCGAGCATATCGATCTCATCGAGAATGAAGATGACACCGTCGTAATACTCTCGCATGAGTTCGTACAGTCGCTCCAGCTTCTGATCCGTTGAGACACCGGTTTGGGGAACACCAGGATCAACGCCGAGGTCGTCGGCAGCAGCTTTGACTAACCGATAGACAGCCCGATCTGCAGTCTTCGGCCCCTCGCAGTTGATTGAAATGACCCCGAAGGTCTTGTCTTGGGATTCACACAGTTCGACGATCTGTTTGCAGACTGCATGAATGATGAGCGATTTCCCCGTTCCAGATGGCCCGCTCAGGAGCATATCGGGGATCCCCTCATTCTGGAGGACCGGTTTTAGGTTGTCGACGACACGGCCTAGCTGGTCGTCACGACCGACGATACGGTCCTCGTCGATGATGGTATCTGACCGGACGAGGTCTTTGTTCGCGAAGACCCCACCGGACGACTCGGTTTGGAGCCGATCACGAATTGAGATGCCGCCACCGTCGCCATTAGTTGCTTCTTGAGACGAATCAGCGAGATCTGATCCGTTTTCGAAGGTCGTTTGTGATGTGCCAGGAGACGCCACCTCCTCATCCATCGACTCGGGATTTTCAGGATCAGCAGCAGAAGATTCACGATCCTCCTCACTTTCCGGATTATTCGATCCTGCTCTACGTCCCTCTCGTCCCATTATGAACCCCCTCGAACTCTGGGTATAAAAATATGGACCCTTGTGGAGTTGTAACCGGGCGAAAACAGGCTATCTAACGACTACAGCCCCGTATCTTCTGGATGAGTCAGATACCGTCTTCGGAATCTATCACTCTCCGTTGTCGAGTTGTAACGATTCGACGAAGCTCTCTGTCGTCGATCTTCCTCGATGAACTAGACTCCCCTTTTTCGAGTTGTAAGACATTGGGGGGCAGTAACACACCTGGTTCGATACTCCCACCCCCCATTTTCGTGTTGTAAGGAGAAGGGAGTCGAAGTGAGTCTCGAAGCAAAATCCACATAATCTAGATTTTGTGAATGATGCTCTGGGTGATACGGGCTTACTCACACTCCCCGTTTTCGAGTAGTAAGCACCAGAATAGTCGCAAGAGACCGACGCTTGTAGGACCCGGTCACGAATGAGAGTAATACCGGGTTTCAGACATGGTAGCTGGTGAAGCTGATTTGGTGATCTCAAATGTTGTACCCTCTCCCCCCTTTTTCGAGTTGTAAGTCGATGGGAACAGGCCACACCAGACTCCATGTAACGAGCGTTGAGTTAACAGAAGTTGGCGTAGAGGCCATGAGACGTGATAGTATATGGGATCAGAACCACGGACGAGATGAAGAGGTCATCTACTCCAGAGATCTCAATCGTCTAGCCGGAGCTAGACGATTTGTTTTCTTTGTCTCTAGTGCGGTTATGGTAAGGTAACGTACAACATAAACTTTCGCATTTCTAGTCACAAGTTAGATGATTAGGTGTTCACCCTCTCTATCGTGTATATCTGCCACAATCAGCTATTTTACAGTCCCTTTTGCTGTTCACCCCTCCCCGCCGTCACGAGTTTACAACTCGAAAAAGGGGGGAGGGGGTTGTCAGGTCCAGTCCGTGATACCGACTAAACGTGTTCCGTTGAGTTCTCGTCGGATGTCGTTCCGGTCCCAGTCAAGAGGTACCATATGCTCTCCACAGCTCTGAGGAGCTCCGTCTCGTAGTACGAGGGATTGTCTGACTTGATCTCTTTGTGGGCCAACGTGACCCGTTCTCGCGATGTCTTCTCGTCGTCGACCATCACGCCCTACTACAACTTCGGAAGGATACGCCTTGCTAAAAGCGGCCGAATTCTCGAAGCAGAGAACGGGTACTGCCCTGTAGTCATTGCGACGTCCGTCTCTACAATTAGGGCATCCGGGACAAGCACCTCGGCCTCTGGCGTAACAACCACTCCCGAACCTACTACCGCGAAATGACCACCCTTGCCCACCAACTCCACGACCATGTCCTCCAACTCGCCCGGGTACCGAGTATTTTTACGAGTGTATCTGCGACAGCGAAGTGAAAGAGACCTGGGTAGTGGGTGTTTCTGGGCGATGACCGTGTTCGTAGAATTGTAGAGAGTACTACTTCAGATACGGATTGATGATTTTGTTTGGACAGAGACACAAGATTTTATGTCAGTGGCTTAATTCTCCGGGGTATGGATGATTCATCGGAGGATATTGATCCGATTAAGCGTTCGCCGCTCTGGGAGTTTGTGAAGGCACACGAGGAGGAAATGCAGGTTGGTGGGGATTCTCTTGATTATCTAAATGCGCAGCTTGAGGAGACGACTCGTATTGTGTGGCAGTTAGCTGCAGAGAACGCACGGGATAGGAATGCCAAAACGATTCAGGAGGACGATGTCCGGGAGGCCTTTCGAGAACTCGTTCACCCTCATATGATGCTGCTGGACGTGACCGAGATGTTAGATCGCTACAAGGGGGAGTTCGAATCCTTGGCGGAGGCTGATCCAGTCTTGCCGTCGGACGGAGGTGAGAGTGATGGCGGATAATACCTACATTTTCCGGGAAGACTACCGGACGGAGGATATGATTAGCCGTATCCGAGTCGAACACTTTCGGTCAGAGGAAGAGGAACTTGTGCAAGACGTTTTAGAGGAAGCAGATCTAGGGCGGGCTTACCTACTGGAACACGAGAAGCAAGATTTTCTTGGTGAAATCAAAGACCGGGTAGGAGACGAACGATATGACGAGTTTATTGAAGCGATGTTTGAACAATATGGAGAGAAAGGTGACCAGTTCAATATCCAGTTCTATGTGGTTGATGATATCGTCTATGACGACCTCGTAACGCGTGCTGAAGAGTTAGGTGGAGAAGAACTCAGACAGGTCGAGAGCGAGGAGTTTCGACGTCCTACGACCTTAACTAAGGTCCAGGCGAATGATGAGGCCCGTATCGTTGATTTACAGTTTGAGGTTGTCGATCATCCCGAGAATATCGATGCAGAGGGACTGGAAACGGCATATACAGCTGAAGGAGAGATTATTGATTTGAGCGAGACTGAGTTAGAAGAGGCAGAGCGTTTGATTCGGGAAAATCGGTACATGATGGAGGTGCGCGCCTATGCGGACGATGGCATCGTCGCCGTATCCAATTCGGTGGGCCGGAATCCGATCCGAAAGGAAATGAAGAACGCGGTGAAGCGATGGGGGGTACAATCATGAGCCAAGCCGAGTTATCGCTCCGGGAAACCGAGCTGCTCCTGTTGCAGAACTTGATGCGGGGTGACAACTCTGGACTCGATTACGAGGAATTCCGCGACTCGAATGTCAATACAGCTCGGTATCGAGGTGACCGTGCTGAATCACTGTATGGGTCTCCTATCCTGGAACCAGCACGGGAGGAAGGCCGCATCACACAGGTCCGGTTCTATGTCGATTATGATGATGGGACGATCGAGAAACCAGTGCAGGTGCGGGCCTATAGCGACGGTCATATTAGCACCACGAAACCGACGCAGGAGGATTTCCTCAATGAGCTTGAGCAGCATTTAGCAGCCATTCGGGAGCACCGAGAGTTCCTTGATCCGTTGGATGATCTAATTGACGAGTATGTGTATCAAGCATTTCGAGGCTCGTTCGCTTCGCCGGAAGATATCCATCGAGAACGGGTGAACCGGGCCTTCAGGAATCTCGTCAGTGACTATTTTGACGAGGATGACTACCAAGATGAAGAGCGGCATATCTTCGAGTCAATCATCGCGTGTCTTGGTATCGAACTGTCCCGACTCGATCTGACTGCCGATACCTACCCCGATGTGGATGAGGATGAAATGATGCCACATCATGAGGGATATATTGAGGACTTCTTCGAGAATTATGCAGTAACGGCAGACGGGATGACGCGTCCCGACTTTGAACTCCTTTCAAGCCATCTACACCACATGTTAGGCCAGCGCTGGGAATCACCACTTGAAATCATTGAGTACGCGATCGAAGAGTATGCTCTCTGATGAGGATGCGAGGTTCCTCAACCGGTGTCTCAGTGAGGTACCATCGCATGGTGCTGTCACTGATTATCAGTTCTTCGAGCCGGAAATGGAGGAATTCCTCTATCAAGCCGGTGTTGATGAGACCGATCTGAGTTCCGGGTGGCACGCCTTCTTCACTGACGAGGCACGAGACGTATGCGCTTCTTGCCGGTCAAGTGTAGCCGAGTGTAGTTGTACCGACCCGAATCATGTCGATACAATATATTTCATCGATCCAGATTATGTGTTTCAAGAATGGGCAGAACGGATAGACCAGCATGAGTGGTTTAGTGAGACAACGACGGAGTCCATCGACGACCTCAACAAGCGTTTAGTCGCTGAATCAGATAGCGTCGGAGAGGTTGTATTCCGGGTATTTTTTGATGGGCAGCGGTTGGAAAACCACTCAGCCGATCCATTGAAAAAGCGGTTCCCTGTCGGATTTGTTAACGCCGTACACTGCCAAGACGAGGAATACGCCTTTTTCTGGACTGAATTCCTTGAACACCGATTCTGGAGTAGTTTACATGGCGACATTGTTCAATTACAGAACCCACTGTCGCTCCGTCTCTGCCGGTTTAACACCGACGCAGTGAGCATCAGTGCGGAAGAGATCGAAGACGAACTACAGGCGCACTTCGACACCCAGGGCTGGGATATCTCAGAACATCCACAGCTTGTCTGTCCCGACGTAGATGAGTATATTAACATTGATCAGGTTGACTTTGTAGCGACTGCCGCAGAAGAGGCCCACGCATTACTGTGCAAATGTGATTCAGATCCAGATCACTGGCACTTCCATTACTTCGATGATGGGCGACTAACTGACGTCACCACTTCAGATGAAGTCACCGAAGCACGGGATGGAATGCGTACAAACATCACCAGGTACAATAATCTTTCAGACAGTCGCCAAGACCTAGGACCGTTTGTCCGGTTCTTCGCTATCATACTCGGCATCATCAATCTCGGTCCACTCGTCCAGTTCCTTCAGGTGATGGACGTCAGTCTCACTCCACAGCAAACTGTACTAACATTCGTCGCTACATTAGGTCTCAACCTGATCCTCACGCTCGCCCTTGTGTACTTAGCACTCTGGCCCGTCTATAAGCTCAGGACGTTTGATTGGTCTATATAAATCGATTCTCTACCGTCTCCGACGACAGTCGGGCTAATAATCGATGCAACCGTTATAGCTGGTTCGATAGGGCTATTCTGGATTCGGAGCTGATGACGCCTACTATGAAACGATTCGACATTGGGGACACGGTCCGGATCGATATCCCGGACGAGACAGATCCAGATCACGAGCGCCTCCATGGATGTCGAGGAACAGTCGTTGAGATCATCTCAGACGATGCAGGAACTATGACTGGTGATCAACGAGAGGGCTATCTTTTCCGGGTTGAACTCGCCAATGATGACACCGTTGACGTCCGTTGGCGGGATCTTCGGCCAGTTTGATTGGCTATTGGCTATTGTCTGGTGCCACCTCTGTAGGGAGGTCACTAAACACTAAGTTAGCGTACTGAATACATCTCGGCATTACGATGCTCTCACTTCCTCCGCTTGTCGATAACGCCAACAGAACACTAGAAGACGCTTACAAGCGGATTATTCCCCAGATCGAGGAAGGCCGTATCGCAACTGGCTACTTTTATCTCTCAGGATTTGACCTCTACCGGGAAGACCTTGAAAACTTGGCTGACCCCGATGAGCTCGGCCACGCTCCGCTTCGGATTTTGATGGGTCGGCAGACGAATAGGGGAACTGCTGACGAAATCGGTGAGGGACAGAATCTCAAAGAGGAACTCAAAAGAGAGGTGAGAGAAAGCATCTCGGAGCTGAATAACGCTCAGATCGGCCGACTAGACCGGCTACGAGACTTTATCGCCGAAGGCGAGGTGAGCGTCCGTGTGCGAAATCCTGAAAATGGTTACTTCCACGCAAAGGGTGCATCATTTCGAGCGCCACTCGAAGATGACGAAGATTGGGGACACGACGGGGATGAAGACACCCGCCCATGTGCTACAGTTGTCGGCTCCTCGAACTTCACCAAGAGCGGCCACCAGAATAACATCGAGCTGAACCTCACGAGTCAGGATCGACACAAGGCCGAAGCGTTCGAGGAGTGGTACGACAACCAGTGGGCCAACGCCGAGGAGTTCAGTGAGGAGATCATCCGAATCATCGAGAACAGCGAGGAGTACCAGGACTGGAAGGAACAGCAGGAGGACGAGTCCGACCAGGAGACGTCATCCGAGGAGCTGGGCACGTATCTCGAACCGTTCGAGCTCTACAAGCTGCTCGCCTACGACGAACTGAGTGGGAACGTCAACATCCGTGACAGCCCACTGTACTACTTCCAGAAGCTCGGGTACGAGAGTGCAAAGGAGAAGCTCTCCCAGTTCAACGGGTGCATCGTCTCCGACTCGGTCGGCCTGGGAAAATCATTTATTGGCGGTGAACTCCTCCACGACTACCGCCAACGTGGCGACCACTGTCTCCTCATTGTCCCGGCCAACCTGACTGATCAGTGGGAAGACCTACTCCAGAACGACACTGACGAAGACGGCAATCCGTACTTCGGGTTAGAGGTAGACGGCACGCACCTTGACGTGATGAGTATCAGCAAGTTCCAGAATCTCTCCTACGACGAGGTGCAGGACCTCAAAGACGAGTTCGACGTCCTGCTTATCGACGAGGCTCACCGGTTCCGGAACTACGGGAAGTGGCGACCGAATCCGGACCACGATGATGACTACAAGGGGACGCGACGACACGCGAATCTCAGGCAACTCCGCGGAAAGACGATGATTATGCTGACCGCGACCCCGATCAATAACAGCGCTACCGACCTAAAGAACCTCATCAGCTTGTTCACCAGCCCGGAGGAACTTCGGAACAAGGCGTCACTCGACTTTGATGCGTTCGACGAATATATCGAACTCTCGGAGACGCGAAAACGCATCGCATCCGGGAAAGAGGAGGTCGGCGACGACGAACAGCAAGAAATCACCGAGCAGCTCCAGCGACACTCCTCTGAGATATCGAATATCCTTAACGAAGTGATGGTTCTCCGAACGCGCAAGCACGTCAAAGACCAGATACAGGACAGCGAAGACTTCGAGATGAGCTTCAAGCCGCCGAAACTCAACAAGCAACAGTACTCCCTGCCGGCGGCCTACCAGCCAATATATCGGATGCTTCCCGACGTAATGGACGCCCTCCACCTTCCTCACATCACAGTCAAAAACCCGAAAGCAGGGAGCACGCTGAAAGCCCTCTACAAGCTGAACCTCCTCAAACGGCTCGAGTCCTCAACGTACGCGTTCGTCCAGTCGATCGAGACGCTGCATCAGAGCGAACGCCAGCTTCTCGGCCTTCTTGGTGAACTCCCCGAGGACGAAGACATCGATATGCTCCGAACTGTTCGGGAGGGGGATGACTCTGAACTCGGTGACTTTGTCGAAGGAGCCGACGCTGCTGAAGACCTCGAACAAACACTCGAAGAATTCGGGTTCGATACCGCCGCTATTCAATCGGAAGAAGGAGCTGATACCGAGGGAGATGAACTGGCGGACGCCACCATCGGCGAGGTGAAGACGTACATCAGGGAGGACCTTACCCTTCTCTCGTATTTCCTCTCGCAGTTCATCGGTGATGTCGCCCGTGATGCGGGTGATGTGAGCGATTATGCAGTTTCCACGCGGCAATGGCTCGCTGACCACGACGCTGGTGTCCTCCCAGATATTCCCGAAGAGGAGATGAATCCGATTATCTACCCGAATAGTGACCTGAGCGAAGTCGACCCCGCCACACGCGACTTTTACGAGGCCGTCTTTTCACTCCGCGAGTTCCGCGATCCGAAGATCGACCGACTTGCAGATGTCCTCACGAATCACGATCAGAAGGTGCTCATCTTCACGCAGTATCGAGCAACTGCAGACTACGTCTATAGAACCCTCTGTGACAACGAGGATTCCCCACTCACAGAGGCGAACAGTGCCGTCGTCAAGGGTGGTGACGAGAATAAGCAGGACATCATTCAACGCTTTGCTCCCGAGGCGTCAGGCTACCAGCAAACGCTCGCCGAGTCGGGGGACTCAGAGCTACAGTACGTAGTGGCCACTGACACGCTGAGTGAAGGGGTTAATCTTCAGGACGTTCATGTTGTGGTCAATTACGACCTGCCGTGGAACCCGATGCGGATTGTCCAGCGTGTCGGGCGAGTCGACCGGATCGGGAGTACCGCCGAGAAACACGTCCACAACTTCTACCCGGACGGCGACATCGAGGCGGCGATTAAGCTCCTGAAACGCCTACAGGCAAAGATCAACGATATCGCGCTCATCGTCGGAAAGGAGAACAACATCCTCGATCCGAACGAAGACCAGATTCTTGAAAAGACAGGTGTAGACACGGAGAAGACTATCGGAGAATTACAGGTGGACGAGATCGAGGACTCTCTCCAGAAGTCCCGTGAAATTGACGACGTGAATGAACTTGACGACACGAGCAAGAATCCGCTCCTCCGCAATGCTGGGAGTAATGAACACGCTGCGTTCGAGCGGTACCTTCTGAAGCGAGAACTGAACGAGGATTATGACCTGACTGCGGAAGACTTCGAGTACGCTGAGGACTTCTTTAATGACCCGCCCGAAGAACGAGAATTCCTCTACACGAATGTAACTGACCACGATGCCGGTCCTCGTCCGGGCGTGTTCGCCCTTGCCCACCTCTGGTTTGACGATGATGACCACGAGTCCCCGCTTGGTCGCGTCCGTCGTGCTTTCTACTACAAGCCCTTCGCCGACGAGGTCAAAGAGCGGCCCGTGAGCACGCTCAATATTGACCCTTCAGTTGACGGCGAACCGATTACCGGGCATCCAGATACGGTGTTATCGAATCGTGGTGAAATTCAAGCAGTGCTTGACGAGCGTCTTGAGGTGATTCGAGAGGGCCAAGTTGAGGGTGCTTTCAAACAGGGAGAGGCCTTCTCGAAGGAACAAGAGACGATCCTCGATTTCATCAGTCACTACGTTCAGCCGAATCACGGCGATGAGCCGGCTCCTGTTGAAGAGTTCGAAACGATAGGAGAATGGGCTACCGACATCGAAGCGCGGCTGCAGGAGGTAAAGCTGGCGAACACGGATGAAGACCGAATTCTACGGGAAATCTTTCGCCAGAACGAGCAGTACGACTCTTTCCCAGAGTGGCCGACCGGGGAGTTCCTCAGTCAGCTTGAGGAGTTCTTGGAAGAGAACGTCGAAGCCTCTACTGAATACCAGACGAAACTAATGGGAGAGAGTGATGTACAAGCGAAGCTCGTATGCTGGGGGGTTGTCGGACAGTGATTCGGGAGCTACGGTAGGGGCCCCTTCTGATCCAGCAGATCATATTTCTCCAAGACCAGATCGAAGTACATCTCGTCCATCAGCTTCGGACTCTCAACGCGATGGAAGTCGTCGAGGACAAACTTCACGTCACGACGTTCCAGGCCATACGCGTGGAATGCGGCCGCGTCGATTTCAGCCTGTAATTCTCTGCGTTCTTGGTTTTCTACCGCTGCCTCGATTCCGCCGAGTCGCTCACGCATTTCTTTGAATTCTTTCCCGTAACAGTTCAATCGGGCAGCTCGTTCAGTGATATAATGGAACCAGTCATCTCCGTCGGTGAGGCGTGGTAGCTGGGATTCCAGTAGCTCGCGCTTGACGATGTGCGTCTCGACTTTGGTCCGCATCAGGAAATCGAACGCAATGCTGTTCAGGAGTCCCGTTGCCACGAAGAGTTCTTGATCCGTAAATCGCCGAACGTAGGGTGACCGAAGTGGGGACTCTGTGAGGTGTTCCTCTTCCGGCTCAATAGCGAACGGCTTGAACGTGTTAATGGTGTGGAGACAGATGACGTCCTTCGGAAGTACCGTCGCTATTATCGTCCGCTCGTCCCGGGATCGAGAAACGTCTCGAATGCCGATTCGGTATTCAGTGCAATCGAGCAGGACATCTTCTTCCTCAAGTCCGTGACTACGGTGTTCTTCGAGTAGTTCATCTACGAATTGAACTTGGGACTTGCTCGTCTCTGAACCTCCAAAGGCGTCGTAGATTGCCCGTTTGAGGTTCCCCCGGTTGAATTTTTTCTCTCGAACACGGTATTGGGCACTATTCGGTGGATCGTACATCCCCCGACTCCAGTACTGCGGTCCATCTAACGCATCTGTGTGGGTATTATCGTACTGGAACTGGTGGATATTTTTGCCGCCATAGACGGGATAGTCGGCCTCCTCCGGCGATGTCAGGAGCCTATCCTTATCAGTCGATTCAACGAACTCCTTAGTGAGCATATCAACTGTCCAAGCGTCCTCTAAATCTTCACCCAAGGAAGGCTGCTCAACTACCTTCTCCAAGACGCTTACTTCGATCTGCGAGGTGATGGATGGGAAGATTCCCCCTTCTGGAGAATAACTGACGAGTACGTCGCGCGGAATGTTGACTGCCTCATCTTCGATCCTGTAGACTATATCCATATCACGTTGGTTGAATATCCCCCGAAGAGCTGATGTCTTCCCCCCATATTCGAACGTCAGAATCGCGAACCGGTATCTATCGTCGATAGCCTCAAAGATACCCTTGTTCTCGAACCCGATGAGATTCTCCACGTCCGTGTGGTCCAGCAGATGCATTCGGAGGTCTTTCCCCATTACTCCCCCGAAGATAGTACCGGGGAGGAGCAGACTCACCTTCACGCCGTCTCTGGAGAGTCTGAAGACCCGCTCAAGAAAAAGAGCCGAAAGTTCGTTCTTTGTCGGCATCGTTCGACCGCCCACCACCGGAGATTGGAGCTTATAGACATCTCCTTGCGTGAAGAAGTCTGCCTGAGTTTCCATTGAGTCCTTGTAGTCCTCCCATTCCCACGCAACTTCAGGGCTTGAGAGGAGGTCTTCCATCACACCGTCTTTTTCCTCCGACTGATAGGTACGGAACTGCTCATCGTAGCGGATGAAGAAGTCGTCGCGATTCGCGTATAGCATGTCCCATGGTGGGTTCCCGATGAACACGTCGAATCCACCTTTCTCGAAGACGTCGGCGAACTCCAACGGCCAGTGGAAGGGGGACCACTCCCGAATTTCCTCAATCGTTATGTCGTCAAAGCCAGCATCCTGGAATTCTCGCCGAAGGATTTCGTCAAATTTGTCCCGGTGTTCCTCTATTCTGTCTTCTGCCTCCTTCCGCCATTCTTGGGCTTCAACACTGGTCTCAGCTTTCTTGTGCTTCTTGATGGCCTCTTTCACGTCCTCAAAACGAGTTTTCACTTCCCAAGAATCGAGATCGCTGTCTCCGTCTTCGTTACTCTCGATGTCCGTATCGAGTTGACCGATTAGGCTGTTCCCCTGCCGTACGTTGAAATCGATATTGGGGAGCGGCTCGACCTCGCTCGGTTCATCCTCGATATCAGCGACCATCGACAACCAGAGCCTGAGCTTGCAAATTTCAACAGCACCTTCGTCGATATCGACTCCGTACAAATTGTTGAGGATGGCCGTTCGCTTTGCGTACAGTGATGAGGTGCCTTTTCCAGACTCGATATCCTCTATCTCTTCTCGCGTTCTGGATTCTAGCTCCCAG
Organism: Natronomonas gomsonensis; assembly: GCF_024300825.1. NCBI lineage: Archaea > Methanobacteriati > Methanobacteriota > Halobacteria > Halobacteriales > Natronomonadaceae > Natronomonas > Natronomonas gomsonensis. Next base: position 91,341 of record NZ_CP101324.1, read on the forward strand.
CCTTGCCCTTCAGCTTCGAGCCGCTGGAAATACTCAATGCATTGCATCAACTGAGCGTCTCGCTACTGGCTGTTTCCGGCTTTATCTACGAACGCTGGCAAAATACGAGCTGCTTCTCACACTCTATTCAACAAGTGCATTGACCAGTTAAGTCGAAAGTCACCCTCGTATCCATCATTTTCATATGAGTAAAGCAACTTTCAGGTGGTATGACTCTCCAGCAGATCACCGCATCCGATATCGCGGGCTGGGACTCTTTACAGGATATAGCGAACTCCTTTGAAAAACGCGGGCTTAAACCACGCCCGAAACTAGGGGGCGATAACGAACTCGTAGTCCAGCTTGATGATGACGAATTCATCGTCATTGTCAATGCTGGCCCCGGTGAGACTGCCACGGACTTCAAACCGGAAAATCGCTCACGGCATACCAACCTTGTTGCCACCAACGATTTCGAGACCTTCACCTTTATTACGCGAGTCCGAAGCTGGGAGGGGCAGCAGCACGGTCGAATTAAGCATCAAAAGATTTCGTTCTCGAAGGAGCAGTTCACGCGGGACAGCGGAGAGAAAAACACTATTCTCCAGAAGCTGAACTCGATCGAGTACGGTTCCTCTGCTGCGATATACGATACGCTCTACGACACGCAACAGGTCGTCAAGGAGTTCTATGAACAGTTCGAGGAACTCCGGACAGATCTCATTCGAGAGGTTACAGGCATCCCTGACGATCGTGGTGATGCGAAGCAACGATATGTGCAGGTCATTCTTGACCGGATGATCTTCCTCTACTTCATTCAGGAAAAACGCCTTCTTGATCGGAATCCAAATTACCTTCACGAACAGCCGAATGAAGTCGTTGACGAGGGTGGTGACCATTACGAAGAGTTCTACGAACCGCTTTTCTTCGAATACCTCGCGGAAGACAAACAGAACCCTGACTTCGGCAGTCTTCCGTACCTGAACGGTGGCTTGTTCGCAAGGAATCCTGTCGAAGAGGAGTTTGAGGATGCGAAATTAGGCGGCTCTGCCGAGGAAACGAACGGGCTCTTCGACGATATCCTCGACTTCCTCTCCGACTGGAATTGGAACGTAGACGAACGACTCGACATTGTCGATCCCAAGAACCTCTCCCCAGCGATCTTGGGCCACATCTTCGAGCAAACGGTTAATCAGAAGGAGATGGGGGCGTACTACACACCGGAAGAGATCACGGGGTTCATGGCCCGACGGACGATTCATCCATATCTACTCGATCAACTCAACGAGGCTGTGAACGCAGACTACGACGAGATCGACAATGTGTTCGGATTCCCTGTGCCCGAGGCAGATAGTAGCGCAGAAGCTGTTGCCGATGGTGGAACCATAACCCAGCAAGTTCCAACGGAAAACGTCCAGACCAGCCATGTGGAGACTCTCTACCACGACATTCTGAAGGAAGCACACATTCTCGATCCCGCCGTAGGAAGTGGTGCCTTCCTTCTCGCCGCACAGGAGGTGCTGATGGACCTATATATGCAATGCATTGAGTATTTCCAGCGGCTCGAAGCTGAAGGGCAAGGTTGGGAGCTGGAGAGTCGAAGTCGTGTAGAATTAGAGAGTATTGAAGAGGGACACGGGGGGATGTCACTTTTCGCAAAGCGATCTATCATTCTTAACAATCTCTATGGGGTCGATATTGAGGACGGAGCAGTCGAGATCTGCAAACTACGATTGTGGCTGTCGATGGTCGCTGATATCGAGGACGAACCGAACGAGGTCGAACCACTCCCGAATATTGATTTCAACATCCGTCAGGGTAACTCGCTAATCGGGTTCACCGAGCTCCAAGAAGTCGCACGGGAGGATGCCGGCGACGCGTCACTCTCGAATTGGGGTGTCGGAACTGCAGTCAAAGACCTCTATGAAGACATCATCAGGGAACAGGATCGCCATCGAGCAGCGGACTCTGCCCGTGAGGCGCAGAATGCTCGTAAAATGGCTGAGCGAAAAATCGACACCCACAGCGAGGAGCTTAATGAAAAGATCCGCGATCAGTTCAACGAACTTGTCGACGAGGATGTTTCTCTTGAGGAACTAGAGGAGTTCTCACCGTTTCATTGGGTACTTGAGTTCGCGACAGTCTATCGCGAAGGCGGCTTTGATGTCATCATTGGAAATCCACCGTGGGATGAGCTGAAGCCATACCGGACGGACTTCTTCCCAAAGTACGATACTGAGTTTCGTAGCCGCCCGCCAAGTAAAAAGGACAAGAAGGTAGAGGAGCTCTTAGAGAACCCTGAGATCGCTGCGGGATGGGAGAAGTTCCAGCGGGACAAGGAACGGCAAGCGACCTATATCAACCAGAGTGGAGAATATGAGTACCAAACGCCAAGCGTAGAAGGTCAGCAGATTGCGCGGACGAACGACCTGTCTCTACTGTTCTTCGAGCGCGTCTATGATATCGTCAGAGATGGTGGTTATGTTTCACAGCTGCTTCCTGGTCCGTTCTTCAATGCCGCCGCGGGGAAGGATTTGCGAGTACATGCCTTGGAAGAGTCTGAGATTCAGAGCATCATCGGATTTGAAAACCGAGGTATCTTCTCCGATATAGACACTAGGTATAACTTCGGTATCGTTACGCTCCGAACAGACGGAAGCACTGATACTGTCCACGGAATCTTTCATCAGACTTCCGTTGATGTTCTTCGGTCAATTGACGATGTAGCTCTAGAAATTCCAGCACGCATCCTCAAAGAGTATTCTCCTGGAGCTCGAATTTTCCCTAACATCGAGGACCAACGAGAGGTCTCTGTGCTGGATAAAATTCTCCAGACACCACCATTGTCGACTGAAATTGAAGGTGCTTGGCGTACGGTCTTGTACAAGGAACTGGATCGAGGACGAGATCGAGATAGATTCATCGACGACGAATCCAAAGGAGATTATCCAGTCTATCAGGGAAAGAATATACATCAGTTTTGTTACGAACCGACCTACGTCGACGACCTCGAACCCATCTCTTTGTGGAGTGTCGATGAGGATAACGAGGAGCTGAGCGCGAAGCATCGCGTTCGAGAGAAGAACTTCCGTGCCCGGAACGATGCGATCAGCCTCAAGAAGGCTATCTACAACAAATTCGCTGATGCCCCTGCGTTCAGCCATCTCCCGTCAAGTTCCCAGAAACGTTTCGTCAATCGGTTGCTGACCGGGGAATTCGACCGTCCCGAACTGTCCTTGGAAGACGTCCGTCTCCATAGCTCTGAGTATCGACTTGTGCTCCGTGAAGTCGCTCGTGCAACTGATGAACGGACGCTCATCGCGGCTGTAATTCCGCCAGGTGGAGTCGTCGTCCATACGCTGTACACGGTCCGCCCATTCGAGGCGAACCCTACCAAGGACGATCTTTCGGAGTTCCCGATGCACAGCGCTTACGACAGCGTTTTCACTGATAGGGAGCTTTTCGTCGCGCTTGGTCTGATCAACAGTATCCCCTTTGATTTCTTGATGCGGACAAAAGTTGATTCACACGCCTCGAAGTACAAATTTGAGGAGTCACAGGCGCCCCGACTCACTGACGGCGACGACTGGTTCCACTACATCGCCGATCGAGCGGCGAAGCTCAACTGTTATGGTGAGGAGTTTGCTGAGATGCGTGAGCGACTGGGTGGGATTAAGCCGGCGACGGATATGGAGACTCGGCGTGAACTACAAGCCGAAGTTGACGCGGCCGTGTTTCACGCATATGGGCTGGATGAGGAGGAAATGCAGTTCGTCCTTGATGACTTCCATCGGGTGTCGAATCCTCGAATTATGACGGAGGCGTACTTCGAGAAGGTTGCTGAGAAATACACTCATCTTGGAGACGTAGGGCCGATGGAATAACTATTGAATTAGCGCTACGCCTGGTTTCCGAACATCAGGGGGTTCAGCTTTACTGATGAATACTGTCCAGCGCTCGCCGGGTCATCGCTCCATCGACGTTCAGATATTGACGTGCAGTCGTGATGTCCTCCCAACCGAACATTGCTCGGAGTGCGGGAAGATCCAAGCCTCTTCCTGCATGGTACGAGGCTGCTGTGGCACGTAGTCCGTGTAACGAGGTTGCGTCATTGGACAGTTCTGGAGACAGTCCCAGGGCCGTTTCTAGACGCCGCTGTAAGGTCGAGAACGAATACGGCCAGCCACCATGTTCGTCGAGTAACAATTCAACCGCGACTCGAACTCGATATGAAAAGTGGTACGGAACTGTTCGAGATGCGGCTTCTGTTTTCGGGAGCCAATAACGCTCAGCAAAGCTCTGAAAATCCGTATTGGGATTGTGGTCCAGCCGTTGTTTTACCGCCTGCCGACAGTATCCACAGATCCCGCCATCTCGTCCCTTCGTACAGTTTTCTTGACTGGGTATTTGGATCATCTGCCGCTCTATGTCAACCCACGATGTCGACAAGTGCGTTGTTTCTCCTGGTCTAAGTCCAAGACGACCTCCAAGGAGGATAGCTGCTCGTGTTTCGAGCCTCCGTTGCGTATCTCCTATTCGCCCAGCTCCTTCTAACAATAGTTCGAACTCCCGTTCGCTAAGGGCTCTCTCTCGTGTTGCTACCATATCTATCGCTGTCTGTCGATACAAAGATAACCCGCATCTTCTCCGGCTGTTAAGACGAATTGGTTCACAGCGATCGGAGCTGAGATCCACTGTGACAGGAGAAGGTTGCGTTTGCGAGCCTACTCTTGACTCTATGGCATCTCTGTCGCGTATTGCTCGACTAAATCGACTACATCGTAGACGTGAATTCCAGTTTTGAACCACAGCACTCGATCGGCGGCGCTCCCGAACTCCTCGCTCGCACAATCCAGTTGCTCCGAGACAGCCAGCACGAAATTGTCGGCCTCCACCTTTCGAATCTTCTCCAGCTTTGCGTCCAGATACTCGGGTGTCCAGAAGCCGACGATCTCGAGGATCGCTCGCCTGCCATCGGGATTTTCGATTGCGAAGTCGGGGATCATCACCTCGGCACCCAGGTCGAAGACATCGTCCTCCCGCACCAACACCCAGTCCGTATTCGCTCGCTCCCATTTATCCGCGAGCGTCCGCTCCACGTCGCTATCGAACCGCTTGCCAGCACTGTAGTGCGAATCGAGGCCCTCCGTGTGATCGAGCGCGAACTGTCGCGTCGCGCCGGTCGTCTCGTCGACGAGGATCTCGGCAACCATCTCCCAGCGGTCACAGAGGGGCAACGCCGGCAGGAAGTTCGCCATCCGGATTCCATACTTCTGCGACTTCGAGAATAGCGACGCCGGGCCGTCCAGTACGGCCTCGTAGCCGGCGGCTTGGTCCGTGCCCGCTACGCGCTCACCGTCGGAGTCGATCGGATAGATGCGATGCATCAACCCGAACAGCTTCACGTAGCTGAACACCGTCCCGAAGTGGTCCCATACCTGAATCCGCATTTCTGTGGCGTCGTAGAGCACCGCCTGTGCGAGCGCGAGGTTGTAGCGCGTCAACAGCCAGTCCACGGTGAGATCTGTGTGTTCGTACTCCGCGTCGCTGCTGCCGGTCAGGTTGGTCGTCGACGTCGACGTATCGTCATCACTGGCGTACTGGGCGGCCGTCCGCGTGCCGATTCGGACGAGTCGTTTGTTGTCTTCGAGATCGGCGTACATCCCTCGATAGCACTCCTCGAGCGACACCCCGAGGTCGTCAGCGACCGCGCTGTACACCTCCAGTTTCTGTGTGTCTTCGCCGAGCGTCGGCTGTCGGACGATCGGATAGCGCTCGTTGGCTTTCTCGAAGAGTCGCCGGCGAATCTCCCGTGGGTCGACGGAGGCGACGACCTCGAACTCACACTCGTCTTTGAGGAGCTTCGCGAGTCCCTGGACGATCTTGTAGTCGGTATCCGCGACGGTGAGCTCGTCAATCGCGTCTTCGAGATCGCCTTTCGGCTCGCCAAGGTGGTTCTCAAACAGCTGGATGAGTTCTCGAGCGGTCTGTCGGTAGCGCTCCTCGTCGGGATCGATGAACAGCGGGGTGACCTTCTCGTCGGTCGTGCGCGAGCGTGCGAGGTCAGCCGTCAGCACTGGCACTCACCCCCTCCTGGCGGCGTTGCGAAACGTAGGTCTCCATCGTGTCCTCGGTGATGATTTCGTAGAGACGGGCGGGCTGGCGGTCGTCCGTCGGTCGAAGAATGCGGCCGAGCCGTTGCGCGTACTGGCGTTTCGAGGCGCTCCCCGAGAGGATGATCCCAACGTTTGCCGCCGGGACGTCGATCCCCTCGTCGAGGACCTGCGACGTGACGAGCATCGAGTATTCGCCGGTCCGGAACCGCTCCAGAATCTCGGTGCGTTCGTCGGTCTTGGTCTGGTGGGTGATGCAGGGGACGATGAACTCCCGAGAGATGTCGTAGGCGAAGTCGTTGTTGGCGGTGAAGATGATCGCGCGGTCGTCGTGATGGCGCTTGATGAGATTGTCAAGTGTGTCAAGTTTCTTCTCGGCAGTGCGGGCGATTCGTTCGGCGCGTTGCTTGGCGATGAGGGCACGTCGCCCCTGCGGGTCGTAGGAGGTGCTCTTGAGGAACTCCTGGTAGCCCTCTTCTTTCCAGAGGTCGAACTCGTGGCTGTCGACGTAGTCCCGGTAGATATGATACTCTTCGTCGTACTGCTCGCGCTCGTCGGCCGTGAGCTCGACCGACATGTGGATCGTTTCGTACTCGCTGAGGTATTCACCGGCGAGCTCGTCGATGTCTTCCCGGTAGACAACGGGGCCGATGAGGTCCTCGAGGAGTTCGTGCTTGCCGTCGGGCCGCTCGTAGGTGGCGGTCAGCCCGAGGCGATACGGCGCGATCATCATCTCGGGGATCTGCCGGTAGGTCGGAGCTGGCAGGTGGTGTTCCTCGTCGACGACAAGTAGACCGAACTGGTCGCCGTACTCGTTGACGTAGCGGTAGGCGCTGTCGTAGGTGGTGACGGTGATCGCGGTGACGTCGTGGCTGCCGCCACCGAGGACGCCGATCGGCTCGGAGAGCTGGTCGCCGAAGGCGTTGGTGAGCGTGGCGTGCCACTGATTCATGAGGTCGATCGTCGGCGTCACGACGAGCGTGCTCACGCCGGCGTCGGCGATGGCCTGCAGCCCGAGGAACGTCTTCCCGCTGCCCGTGGGGAGCACGACACTCCCTCGCCGATCGTGGTCGATCCAGGCGTCGAGCGCGGCCTGCTGGTAGTCGCGCGGTTCGATGTGGAGCGCTGGCGTGAGTTCGAGATCGGGGTAGGCCCGCGCGTCGTCTTCGAGAGTGTGAGCGAAACCCTCTTGCAACGTTGCCTGCTCGTTTCCGTCCGTCCACTCGCCGGCCCACTCGAGCAGCGCTCGATATCGATATGCTCGCGTTCGGTACTCGTCGACGCGGTCGTCCCACTCCCCATAGGGAACATCGTCGGGGGCATTACGGAGCAGGAGCGTTCCGTCGTCGAATTCGACTTGCATTCAGTATCACCTCGGACGTTCCCGACCGGATTCAATATGTGGGTTGTCCGGGATCTGGTGAAGCACGCCTCTGTTCTTCTGTAGTTGGGGATGTTCTATCGAGGGGCTTGGTTGTCAACGATCGAGCCAGTACTGCCAGTCCGCGATCGCTTGGTTCGTGTTACTACTGGCTTCGATCGGCTCCAGTTGCTCCAGTGGCACGCCAAGTTCTCTGCCCATCCACTCGATCGTCACGAACATCTGGTTGAGAGTCGGATCTGTCGGGGACATTCCAACCACGCGTACCGTTTCGCCTTCCTCTAGGGGTGACTCCTCTCGCTCGGTGACACACTGTGCTTCGAACGGAAAGTCCATCGTGTCATCCAGATACGCGTACCATCCCCACGCCTGCTCTTCTGGGCTGTAGGTATCAACGATGATGCGTATCTTGATGCGCTCTTCCCGCTCCTCGTCCTTCTCGGCCCGCGTCATGCTGACCACTACTCATTCCGATTTCAAGATATTCGGGGTGGCCGAAACCACTCCTCCACCGATGCAGGACGCGCTCAATCATGGTCGTGGAACCGCTCCGAGTCGCTGGACAAAGTTAACCAACGAATGCTCGACAGATCTGTATACTGTTGGTTAATCTGGAGGATGGGATTGTCTGATACAGATTAGGGTCGCTCTTTACCGGTGGTTCGCCCGAACTGCGCGGCGAACCACCGGTACTCGAAGGCACTAATCCGTATGAGTTGTGCGAGCAGATGGACGCGGACGGCAGGGGAGCGTGTCGCAAAATCAAAGAACTCTACAACGGATTATCCAGAAACGCGACTTCCACGGCATAACTTCGTTTATCTGAGCTTGAGTCCCGATCCAAGTCTGTGGCAGTACCTTCACGTATCGGCCGGCCATCATCTGGAGATACTATGGTAACAATCGAGGATATATCCGTGACAACGGCTATCACTGATAGCGAACAGGCACTCACCATCCGTGCGGATGTCGACGACGGCCCCACGGAGAACCTCCATTATCTCCGTCCGCTTGGCACGAACACATGGTTCACGCTCGTCGGTACGGGACGAGCTGACGGACCGGTAAATAGGGACGCCGATGGTGTCCCCCAGTTTATTCACGAGGTTGAGGAAGAACTGGTCGATCGCGGATATCCGATCAGGCCGCTCCAGCAGGGATCGAACTACCCCGACCCGGGAAGCGTGGAGGTTCGAACTGGCCCGACATCCGAGCGTTACCCTCTCTTCTCTCACCCGAGCACGGTTGTCGTCTCCAAGGCCGGAACCACGGACGACGACATCTCGGAAGACGCTCGCGTGCAGGTGACGTACTCCGATCAGACGGATGATGCGTTCGAATACGACATCCATGTGGTCGACGGGAATTTGCCGTCCGACTGGGTGCTAGAGGATCTGGTGATTTGGGCAGAGGGGCTGGTCTGGGGCCGAACGAATCGGGCCCATGACCGCCGTGACAGGCCTGAAGATATCGACATTCTCTACCGGAACGCCTGAGTGAAGACGGCAGAGAACGGGTGTCAGGAACGGCCACAGCCGGTTCCTGCCCGGCCGCGGACCGTAGACTCGCCGACCTTGCTCCGCTGGCTCGCCGCTCGCTCAATCGCGTCGTCGAACTCGTTTGGATCCCAGTCGACGATCTCAGCGCCGTTTTCTTTCAACTTATCAGGGATGTCCTCGTCGGAGATATCGTCATCGACCTTGATTGCGACTAGGCCGTTGCCTTCCTTGAGCGAGCGCTCAACCTCGTAATCGACCCAGTCGCTGTCTTTCGTGTTCTCGCCGACCATGACGACGGTGACCGAGGTACCTTTCATTTCGTCCCGGATGCAGCTACGAATGTAGTCGTCGTTTGTGCTGTCTACAGGGTCGAGGAGGTGTCGGTCGTGGAAGGAGACATCGACGTTGTTGTTCCAGCGGAGCAGCCGGAAGCCTTTCGCTTTCATGCGGTCGCTTCCTTCGTAACTGATGAAGACGCGGCGGGTCGGCATTGGTGATGGCGGCCTGGAAAGCCGTGCTTATTGATAAAACGTGGCTAGGCCTCTTGTGCCTTTCGCGTAGTAATCTCCCAGTACCGGTTTTCCTGGCTGGTGAGCGCCAGCACCCGATCGACGAACACCTGCTCAGGATCGTCTACACCCTCGTACTCATCCGTCCGCGTCTTGAACATCTGTTCTTCCCGCCGCAGGCCTTCGGCGGTGGTTCGGTAGTTCATCCACTTCTTTTGATAGTTGAGATAGGATTCGAGTGCCTCCAAGATGATAAGCAGGACCGCAGCGATGATGATTGTGTTCTTCCAGACCGTGCTGCTCGTCACAGGGAACAGCGACACGGCGACAGGTAGGATGGCGGCCAGCACGATCTGTGCGCCCTTCATTAACCGATGCATCCATTTGTTACGAACCGCCTTGTCGTCATACCACTCGAACTGTCCTTCGTAGAACTCGTAGAATTCGTCGAAATTATCTACCATCGGTAAGGCTCCACGGTCACAGAATCGACTCTTCCTCAATCTTCGTCCACCGGTCGTCCAGCAGTGCTTCGAGGTCGACGTCCAGATTCTCCGCGGCGATGAGCAGATCCGAGACGATCTCGACGGTCTCCTCTTCGAGCAGTTCCCGGGTGTTCATCGGCTCCATGTGGTCGAGGGATTCCATCGCATTCGACATGCTGCCGGCGGGCGCGGCCATCCGCTGGAACAGCCAGTCCTGGACCTCCTCCGAATCCATCGGGTCGTCAGCTGGATCCAGCTGTTCCGCCCATTCTGCGACGCCCTCGGCTTCGATCCCGAACATCTCCTCCAGCTGCGCCTGCAGGTCCAGGTTGAGCGTGTTCGCCGCCGCGAGGGCGACGATGAAGCTGTCCGCCAGCGTCTTTTCGAGTTGTTCCATCCGCGTCTCCTCGTCGGCGTAGTCTCGGGAGAGGCGGCCTACGTATTTCGAGAAGTGCAGGACGTAGTGGTTCATCCTGTCGGGATACGGAAGCGTGTAGACATCCCGGTGATGTCCTTCGTCGTGCTCCTGCTGCCGTTTCTGCAGGTCAAGGAGGTCTGTGGAGTCGGTCATGCGTTGATCGCTCGGTCGGGAATAACCCCGCCTCCATTATCACAGTTAGGGCACAGTTTCAGCGGGGCCTCGTTCTCGAACTCATGCTCGCAGAGCAGGCAGAACCAGTCGGACACGCCTCTAGAGGTGATAAGATCGAGATCGACGTCGAACTCGTCGACCTTCTGCTCTAGGATTTCCTTATTGCCGTCATCCTCGTCCGTGGTCGCCATCTCGACGTAGTTCTCCACGGACTCCCAGTCGAAACTGTCCTCCCGCTCCCAGGTCGGGTACCGGTACTCGTGGTACCGCTTGTTGATCCGTTCCAGCCGCCGGATCTCCTCGATATACCGCTCAGAATAATCCTCGCGGTCGTGGAGGAGGGCGAGGAGGTCGGCGGTCCGGTCGGGACCGACCAGCTTCTTCCGGAACCCGCTCTGGATCCCGTCGAACCCTGTCTCCTCGGCGACGGTCTCGAAACTGATCGGTGGATAGACCCAGTGCATCTCGTCGGCCACCAGTCGATAATCATCCTGGATGCTACCGTCCCGGTAGTTGGTGAGCAGTGGCCAGCCCAAGGAGTGCCAGCCGATGTGGTAGTATCCGGCGAGGTGGCGGTCGCCGTGGTAGTTGGTGCAGAAGAAGAGATAGGGGCGGTCGTTCTTGACCAGGCCGGAGCGGATGTCCCGGGTGCAGGTAGAGCAGAGGCCGTAACTCATCGTTTCGAGGTTCGGATCGCTCTTGTTGTCGTTGACCTTGGTGACCTCTCGGACCGGATACTTGCTGATGTCGTCCTCGCAGTAGTAGAGCGTCAGATAGCTCTTGGCGTCCTCCGATGCATTATGCTCCTCCCACGGATCGTTGGGGGGCATGAAGTCGCGTGCAGCATCGGAATCATATCTCATACTACGTAGAGATGCGATCCTCCGGCCGCCTAAAGGTTTCTCCGCACGAATGTTCGCTCGGTAAAACGGGTTCCCGTAAGATTCAATGAGTCAACGGCTGGTTTACACAGCATACGAGTAATGTCTCAATCCTTATCGAAGCCCGACGAGATCAGGGATAGTCTCGACCAAGATACGCTTGACCTGTTCTGGCGGTTCATCACCGAACGTCAGCAGGTGTGGTATCGTCGGGTGGTTGAGGGGCAGCAGTCGCCGTGGACGGACGACGATATTCTCCAAGAATACCGGTTCACGAACGTTTATCGCGAGCTCGATCCCGGGACGCAGTACGTCATCCAGCACATCCTCGAGGTCGATGCGTCCCGGCAGGACAAGATCTTCAATGTGATGCTGTACCGGTTGATCGGCCGGCTGGAGACGCACGACTATCTCGGGTTCCAGTCGCTCGACGACTTCGACGCGGCCGAGTTTGAGGCCCAGTTGAAACATCGGCGCGACGAGCTGGACGAGACAGTGTTCACCGGGGCGTACATGGTCAGCGGCTACAACCACATGGGGTCATCCGACAAAGTCGAGAACGTGGCTGCGCTCTTCGACGAGCTCACCGCGGACCCCAACTTCTTTGACCAGGTGCTCGCAGCCGATTCGCTGGAGGATGCCTACGACCTGATCCGGGCGCAACCTGGGTTCGGGAACTTTCTCTCCTATCAGACCCTTGTGGACCTCCTGTATCCCGTCGATTCCTACGACGGTGATAGCGTACTCTCGTTCTCACCTGACGACTGGTCGTCACCGGGACCGGGCGCGCAGAAGGGATTGAAGCAACTTGTCACCGAGTTCAACGGATTCGACCGGCTTGCCGTAATGCGGTGGCTACGCCAGCACCAGCAAGAGGAGTTCGACCGGCTTGATTTGGATTTTCCTTTCCTGGAAACGGAGGAGGGCGACCCGCTGGAACTGTCGCTGGCGAACATCCAGAACTGTCTCTGCGAGTTCTACAAGTACCACAAGATCCTGCACTCGAACGGCCGTGCCCGCCGATGCTTCCGGGACTCCGAGGCCCGGTCCGGAAACGAGCTGCGGAGCATCTACGAAACGGCACCACACATCCGGGTTCCGGAACGGAGCAAGATATAAATCCGGCAGTCCGTAAGCGGAGGTAAGTGGTGTCTATCATGGCACGTGACGAAGTTCAGCTTGGAGATCGTCGCTAAAGACGACAAAGTAAAGATCAATCTCCCGGGTGATCGGACGTTCGGTATCACTTCCACTTCTAGTGGGGCTGCGTTCATCCCGGACTGGAACGATCGCCATTTGACTTGGGCGGCCGACGAGGATACGGGTGCGCCGTTCCAGCACGTCACCGACGAGACGCGAGAGGAGCCAGTCGCGAAGGTCGAGTACGGGTCCGAGGACGAGTACCTGTACGAGATGTACAGCGCCTACGGCGCGTTCGGTCAGTTGAAGCCAGCGAACTGGGTGAACGCCGATTATCTCTGGGAACTCGACGTGGATGCCTACGGTGAGGTCCTCGAGGAAGCCGGCGTCATGGAGCGTAGCGACACCCGGTTGTGGTTCAGCTTTACCCGCCTGAAAGAGTTCATCGAGAACCTGGCCGACGACAAGGAGGCGTTCGTCGAGTTCTTCGATCGTGTCTACGACAAGGTCGGGCGGTGCGAAGCGTGGGAGAGCGATTCACGCCTCTTTTTCACGCCCGGCCTAGAGAGTCTGGTCCTGCAGCGACCGGACGGGTACGTGATGGAGCTGTCGATGGCGGACCCAGTCAATGTGTTCGACCGGATGCGGAGCGCCCGTTCTGTCGATGTAATGTACCAGATGTTCAAGGATCCGCCTCTTTCGGCCTGATACGCGAGTCAACAAAGGACGATCCGACAGTTACAGGTCGCGCGGCTGGACGCCTACCTGATGGACCTATAAGAGGTGGACGAGACGCCGGAGGAGATGATAACGGGAGGAACACGCCGATAACAGCGTCCACGCTAAAATTAGGGTTGAGTGTCAACGAGGCCCTGGCCTCATCAGTCCACGGTTGACAGCCCACTCAGTCCAGACGGTCGAGCGAGCCATAGAGCTCCTCGTTCTGAATGTGGGTACAGAACTGTGCGCAGAGCCGACAGCAGTCCGCGGCATCGGTGAACGTCCGGACACTGGCGTCCCAGCGCGCGTGGACGGCGCCAAGCATCGCACTTCGAACCGATGGTTCGGTCGCGACCATCACCCGTCGCGCACGCCTTGGTGGCGTTGCATCGGCTGCCGGCCCCTGCATTCCAGCTGTCGACAGAATCTCCTCGAGGACGCTCCCGATCTCGATCCCGACACCGAGATTGTCGCCGACCTGTGGAGCGATGAAGATTGTTGCATTACTCGCTTGCGCAAAGGCGATACTCTGTGTGGCGGCATCCATCTCGTCGAGCGGAATCCCGACATCGATTGCGAGAAAAGCATTAAATCCGCGGTCGCGGAGGCAGTCCCGCGTCTCCTGCAGGAGCCGCAACACCTCGTCTTCGGCGTACTCGCCGCTGGTCTCGTCCCACGTCGCAAATGACGGGGCATCGGTTTCGATATCGGCGTCCGCCGGCAGCAGCGCGTCGACGTCGAATGTCCGGTATGGGCCCATCAGATAGACGAGAAACTGTTCCCGCCGGACTGGAGCGAGCGCATCTGAATCACCAGCGGCACGGGGGAGATTATCGATAATCCGTTGCCGCATTCGACTCGTCGATTCGGAACGATAGTATATAAATATCGGTGTTTTCAGGAATATTCTAGTCGAGAACGACTAAGTACGTGGCGTCCCAACATAGGACCCGAGGCACCCCCAAATGTCCGAAACCGATCGCCAGCCAACAGAGGAGATTCGTCAGCCGGAACCGCCGCTTCCCAAGGATAGCGGGCTGACGCTTGAGGAGTATCTCGCGATGCAACAGGCGATCGGCCACCCGACGCGGTTCCGGATCCTCCGCACGCTCGTCGCCAACGACGAACTGAGTGCTGCCGATCTCAAGACCGCGGTCGAGGTCGAATCCCACAATTTCCACTACCATCTCGACGAACTGGTCGACGTCGGGCTTGTCGACAAGCGCCAGCGACGGACCGCTGACAGCCAGGGTTTTTACACGTACTATCGGCCGACGGCAATGGGGCGGGGTATTCTTGAGCACGGTGTCGAAGAGCTGATGCGCCGTGAACGGGAGTTCAACGACGCCTATTCGTAAGCTGTCGTAGGGTTCTCTGTCTGTGTCGTTCCCAACGCTCATCGGAACTTTTGCCGGGTTTCAGCACATCATATCGCCAACCAACAAACACGGTTTGCTGAATCGGATTGATCTCTTCCGCAACCATCAGAACGTCTCTGCAATCCGTCTCGTGGCTGCCGTGGAGCTTCACTACCACGAGTACTGATCCATCGATTACTCAGGCGGTCGTCGTCACTGTTCTACTGGTCACCTCCCGTTCCTGTCTGGGGTCGTGTAGATAGTCGAACGACCATGGTGCCTCGGTCTGGCGGGAATCCGAGGCAGTCTACCACCCCGGTTTCTCATATCGGAATGGCTGGACAATGTCGATATCGCACCCATTGGGATAATGTAAATAATGTGGATAATGTAGATTCTGTACATTGCATTCCTTGGCGCTCGAAGGTTGTAGTGATAATTGTGATGAATGTGTGCGGAATGTAGAGCTAAAAAATAGCTAGGAATGTGTTTCACTTCCACCCCGCTTACTCAGCCTTTATGTTACTTAGTTGCTAGAATTAGATATGGTCAGTTCACCATCTGAGGACAGCGGTTACGCCTATTCTTGGGCAGAGGCAAAACGGTTATCACGCGAGCAAGGGTACGGAGTGAAAATCACCGTTCCGAAGACTGCCGAACTTACGCTCCCTCCGGGATTCGAGCGTTCGTATTGGTCGATCGAAGCTGGTGCAGAGGCGGTGTACCGGGATCAGCGAGAGACGGATAGCTTCCAGATCCGGGAGTACGAGGATGAATGGACAATCGAATTAGACCGCCACAACCCAGAGACCGGCAATGCGATCGCCCACGGGATCTATGATGCACCGAAGTATACCCTGGCCGCTGTCGGAATTGCAGGTGCAGCCGTTAGCAGCTTTAGTTCTTAATACATGACGGTTTACGAGATCAGTTACGATTTACACGAACCGGGACAGGACTACGAAGAGATCCACGAGGCGATTGAGTCCCTAGGTCCGACATTTGATGCTCTTGAGTCCACCTGGTTGGTTGACGTTTCAAACAAAGGCGCGGGTGATATCGCCGATGAGCTGACTGGTGTCACCGACACGAATGACTCAATCGTCGTAACCCAAATCCCAAAGAGTGGTGGAGGAAGGTGGGCGTATCGTAATGTCTCAGGTGGTCTTGGAGATTGGTTTGATGAGCACCTGTAGCATTTAGACCGATCTCTCTTACAAAAAGTAGAGGTGTGCTCTTACCGATGAGAGTTTGCCAATCTGACTCTACCTAGATAATGTAGATTGCGTAGATTATATTTAAATGGTAGAGATCGGGGAAGTTGGGATTGTGCCCAAAATATGAATAATGTACAAAATGTAGATTGTG